>JBDKLN010000224.1:0-12161 GCA_039806045.1 Pseudomonadota bacterium | reverse complement strand
CTTCGACCGTCAGTTCATGGAAGTTGCGCACGCGCGTGGCCTTGTCCGGCACGACCAGCGCGCGCTGGCGATCCGGGTCCTGCGTCGCGACGCCGGTCGGGCAATGGTCGGTATGGCAGTTGCGCGACTGTATGCAGCCGAGCGCAAACATGAAGCCGCGTGCCGAATTGCACCAGTCGGCGCCCAGTGCGATGGCGCGTGCAATATCGAAAGCCGAAATGATTTTGCCCGACACACCGATCTTGATGCGGTCGCGCTTGCCGACGCCGACCAGCGTGTTGTGCACCAGCCGCAGGCCTTCGCGCATCGGCATGCCGACGTAATCGGAGAATTCAACCGGCGCCGCGCCGGTGCCGCCTTCGCTGCCGTCGACCACAATGAAATCCGGATAGGTCTCCGTCTCCAACATCGCCTTGACGATGCCAAACCATTCCCATGGCTGGCCGATGCACAGCTTGAAGCCGACCGGCTTGCCGCCCGACAGGTCGCGCAAGCGGCGAATGAAGGCCATCAATTCCTTAGGCGTCGAGAACTCGCTGTGCGCCGCCGGCGACACGCAGTCCTGACCCAAAGGCACGCCGCGCGTGGCCGCGATCTCGGGCGTGACCTTGGCCGCCGGCAGCACGCCGCCATGGCCGGGCTTGGCGCCCTGCGACATCTTGATCTCGATCATCTTCACCTGCGGCGACTTCGCCTGCTCGGCAAATTTGTCGGCGTCGAAGTGACCGGCGGAGTTGCGGCAACCGAAATAGCCGGAACCGATTTCCCAGATCAGGTCGCCGCCATGCTCGCGGTGATAGGCAGAGATCGAGCCTTCGCCGGTATCGTGCGCAAAGCCGCCCATCTGCGCGCCGCGGTTCAGCGCGCGGATCGCGTTCGGCGACAGCGAACCGAAGCTCATTGCCGAGATGTTGAAGATCGATGCCTCGTACGGATGCTTGCAGTCCGGGCCGCCAATGGTGACGCGGAAGCGCTTCGGATCCAGGTGCTTGGGCACGGCCGAGTGCCCGATCCATTCGCTGTCGCTGCCGTAAACGGACTTGATGGTGCCGAAGCCGCGCTTGTCATTCTGGCGCTTGGCACGCGAATAGACCATCGCGCGCTGGTTGCGCGAGAACGGCAGGTTTTCTTCATCGCTCTCGAGGAAGTACTGACGGATCTCGGGGCGGATGTACTCGAGCATGAAGCGCAGGTGGCCCGTCACCGGGTAATTGCGCAGGATGGCATGGTGCTCCTGGCGATAATCCCGCCAGCCGAGGATGAACAGCCCGAGGCTGATCAGCGACAGCCACGGCGATAGCGGCAACAACAAAAAGATGCCGAAACCGGTCATCACCCACGGAAGGAAGCGCGTGTACTGGGCCATCATCCCCTATCCCCTGTTCAGAGTCTGTCATCCGCACCGGTATCGGTGCTGTGCTTGCTGCGGTCAGCGCGGGCGGGCCGCTGCCGTGGCCCGCGACCCGGCATCAGTCGAACTCGACGGTGACCGTCGGTTCGCCCGGCAAGCCCATGTACTGCATTTTCACTTTCATGCCGGCCTTGACCGGTTGCGGCGGGAAGAAACCGCCCAGACTCAGCAAATCGCCTTTTTTCAGCGCGATTCCATCTTTCTTCAGTTCTTTCGCCAGCCACAGCGCGGCTTCGAGCGGATGGCCCAGCAAGGCATGGCCCTTGCCACGGCCGAGCTCCTTGTTGTTGTCGGCCTCATCGACCATCACCACCGTCATCGATGCCAGCGCATCGGCGAAAGCCTGGGTTTGCTGCACCGGCAGTTCCATGCCGAGCACCCCCCCGCGGAAGCCAACGTTGGTCGCGACGAAATTATTGCCGCTGAATTTCCCTTCCAGCATCAGGTCCGGCAGCTCGATGAAGGGCACCACGGACTCGAGGTGCGCCAGGGCTTCGAGCGGCGTCTTCGCGTCGGCCAGCCCGGCATCCTTCACTTCGACGATCAGGTCGGCTTCATATAACGGGAATGCACCGAAGTCCGATGGCAGCATCGCGACGATATCGACCATATTGCGGTTGTACATATAGCCCCACTTCGGGCCGCTGACACCGAACCGCTGCTGCAAGGCCGGGTTGGTGAAGGCCGCCTTGTAGCCAATCAGGTCTCCCAGCACCACGCGCAGCTTTTTCCCCAGCTTCTTTTTCGCGCATTCCGCATCGTCGATCGTGATGTCATTGCCGAAGCCCTTGCTCGGGCGACGCTTCGCGTAGTCAGCGACATAGGCATCGACGGCCGCATCATCGGGGCAGGCAGCGCTTGCCGCTACAGCAAAACCGGCCAACGCCATCAGGCCAATCAGTGTTTTTGCGATAACCATAGAAACCTGACATGAAGCTGAATTACCTTGAAATTTCATTGAAAAAACCCTCATTTTTCAGCGAGTTGCAGCTGTTTTATCTGCGGCGAGCATATCACGCCGTTTGTCCCCAAAATTCCGGAGAATATTTTCTGAAATGGAATCGTTTCTCGGTGACAACCATACTTGAGTTGAATACACTACGACAGGCGGAAAAATGATTATCAATAAATAAATTTTTTCCCGCCCCGCATCCACGACAACAACCGAGGGGATAACGATGCAGGCACCGACTGGCGCAACGCCAACGCCGGACTCAGCAAACCAGCCTTATTTCACGCTGACCGATTTTATCTTTGTCGTCATTGCCATCATTGTCGGCATCCTGGTCGTCCGCCTGGGTGCGACGACCTGGACCGAAGGCATGCACACCGAAGCAACCAAGGCCAACGGCGAGCAGTTCGCAACATGGCTGGAACAAGCCGGCGCCAAGCGGGCTGCCGGCGAGAAAACAGGCGTCGCCGCCTGCGACGCCGACAGCGCCAGCTGGGCCAGCTGCCGTGATGCACTGGTCGCCAAGGATGGCCCGCTGGCCAGCCTGAGCAATGTGTCGTCGCCGGGAAGCGGCGTGTTTGCCGCGGCATGTGACCGCACCCAACTCGACACGCTGGGCACCATCATCATTGAAAAAGGCCTGCCGAAGCCGCCGGATGGCGCTTCGCTCATTTACAGCGCGATCCCCGACGCCGAACCGGCCAAGGACGCACTGTCGCTGCGCGTCGCCATCTGCGGCCGCGGCTACTCCCAGATCAATATCCGTGAAGTCAAGTTCTGACGCGCAGGAGCCCGATGATGCAAACCGCTGACACCGTCCAGGGCAAACGCCCTTCGCTTTCGCTGCGCCAGTTCGTTTACGCGTGGCTGTTCGACCCGAATAACCCGAACAACTTCCAGAAGCAGTTCGACAAATACATCTTCCTGCTGATCATCCTCAACGCACTGTCGCTGATCGCAGAAAACATCCCGGTTGTCTTCGAACCGTACAAGACCGCGTTCCATTTCTTCGAACTGTTCTCGCTCGGCGCGTTCACGATTGAATACGTGCTGCGCTGGTACGTGGCGCCGGAAGAGCCTGAATTTTCCAAGTCGAGCCTGCCGCGCTTTGCGTTCATGCGCAGCGGCTACGCGCTGATCGACCTGGCGGCGATTCTGCCGTTCTACCTGTCGATGATGTCGCTGATCGCGATCGACCTGCGCATGATGCGTGCGCTGCGGCTGCTGCGACTGGCCAAGCTGTTCCGCATGGTGATCCCGGCGATACAGGAATTCCGCGATCTCAACCGTGGCCGCACCTTCCGCCAGCAGGTGTACTCGCTGCTGCACCCGACCGAGACCAGCGGCAAGTTACAGGACATGCTGGACACCTTCATCGTCTGGTGGGTGTTCATCTCCGTCTGCGCCGTGGTGCTGGAATCGGTCGAAGCCGTCCACTATGTGCTGAACGTGCACTTCATCGTGCTCGATGCAGTGGCCGTGTTCATCTTCTCGATGGAATACATCTTCCGCCTCTACTCGTGCCCTGAAGACCCGCGCTTCCAGGGCATACTGGGCCGCATCCGTTATGCGAAGACGCCGATCGTGATGATCGACTTCCTCGCCATCGTGCCGTTCTTCCTCGAAAGCCTGCTGCACCAGTTGTTTGACCTGCGTTTCCTGCGGATCTTCCGACTGATGCGACTGCTGAAGCTGACCCGCTACACCACATCGACCGGCACCCTGCTAAAGGCACTCAAGCGCGAATGGCCGGTGATTGCCGCATCGACCTTCATCATGCTCTTGCTGGTGATCCTGACGGCCAGCCTGGGCTACCTGTTCGAGCATGAAGCGCAGCCTGACAAGTTCGAGAACATCCCCCAGTCGATTTACTGGGCGGTGGTGACGCTGGCCTCGGTCGGCTACGGTGATATCTCGCCGGTGACCCCGGTGGGCCGCCTGATGACCATCATCATGGCGCTGGTCGGCATCGGCATCTTCGCGGTGCCGGCGGCGGTGCTGTCGACCGCCTTCAACGACCAGTTGCACAAGGATCGTGAAGACATGCACAACGAGCTGGTGGGCTACCTGAGGGACGGCGAACTGTCCGCGGAGGAGCATGCGCTGATCCTGAAGCACGCTGAGGAACTTCACATCACGCCCGAAGAAGTCGAGCACATCATCGAAAAGGTGAAGCAAGACTCGGAAGACGCCAAGCGCGGCCAGTTGCCGCTGGATGCCATCGCAGCGCGCCCGGAAGTCGCTTTCGAGCATTTCCGTACCGCGATTGGCAACCTGCGCCAGATCATGTCGGCCGGCGATGTCGCACGGATGCAGCAGCTGTTCGAGACCCCTGGCCGTGCCACCGATGACGAGCGCGCTATCTGGCGCCAGTTGTACCGGCAGTAATCAGCAGTAAGAAGCATGCCGTCCCGACGCTGGCCGTCGGGACGCTGCTGACTTGGAAAAA
Organism: Pseudomonadota bacterium; assembly: GCA_039806045.1. GTDB lineage: Bacteria > Pseudomonadota > Gammaproteobacteria > Burkholderiales > Burkholderiaceae_D > Pernthalerella. The sequence goes on along the minus strand of JBDKLN010000224.1, from coordinate 7,349 downwards.
CGATAGAAGACCGGTCGCCGTGGGCCGAGGCCGTCAGGCCCAGGCCAGCATGGTGACCAGAATCGCGATTGCGACCAGGAACAGGATGAAGCCCGTGCGATCGCGGCGCTGCGGTACAGGAGAGTCATCCGTCGGGCCGCGCAGTTCGATGCGGGGCCGAAGCCTTTTACTGGCCTGTATCAGGTTGTTAATGATGACGAAGCGCATGCCAGTCCTCCGATCCGCTGGTTTGTCGTTGTGTAGTAACGGGTCGATCCCGGCAAGGTCTGCCGGAATGGCCTCGAATCCCGAGGCAAGTTTGATTTTATAGTGTTTTGCAGCACAGGCATTTCCCGGGCGGCCAGTCGCGGCGCCCATTTGATGAACCACGCATGAAGAAGCAGGCAACACCTTGAACGTCCAGAGCCACACCCCCCCACAAGCGCGCGCCGACATGAAACGCACCCTGATGAAAATCCTCGATGGCACGGCGCGCAACCGTGCCAGCAAGGCCGTCGAATGGATGATCACGCTGGTCGTGCTGACCAACTGCGCGGCCGTCGTCATCGATTCCATGCCTGACGTCCATGCCGAGTATGGCGCTTATTTCCACGAGTTCGAGTTCTGGAGCGTGATGTTCTTCTCCGCCGAGTATGTCTTGCGCGCATGGAGCTACGGCGCGCGCTATGCCAGAGAAGAAGGCGGTGCCTGGCGTGGCCGCAAGGAATACATGTTCAGTTTCTTCGGCCTGGTTGATTTTTTCGCCACTGCGCCGTTTTACCTGCACACGCTGTTCCCTTACCTCGACCTGCGCGTGCTGCGCGTTTTGCGCCTGCTGCGTATCCTGAAGCTGTCGAACTACAACACCGCACTACAGGACCTGTTCCAGGCCGTGCATTCAGAACGCAAGGCCTTCGCGTCGGCGTTATTCCTGCTGCTGATTTCCACCATCGTGTCGGCATCGCTGATGTATTTCGCCGAAGGCCACGAACAGCCGGAAGCCTTCCGCTCCATCCCCCATTGCATCTATTGGGCGATCATCACGATCACTTCGGGTTACGGCAACGTCGAACCAGTGACCGCCGGCGGCCAGTTGATTGCGCTGCTCACGGGCTTCCTGGGCGTCTGCATGGCAGCCATCATGACCGGTATCGTCGCCTCCGCGTTCTCGAACCAGATGTCGCGCAAGCAGGCTGCCTTCGGCAAGCAACTGCGCGAAGCGCTCGCCGATGGCGTCGTCACCGAAGCGGAACGCGAGCTGCTGGCCAGGTTGCAGCGCCAATACCGGCTGTCGGACGATACCGTGAACGGTATCCATGCTGAAATCAAGAAAGAAATGGCGGAATCCGGCGCTGCCTGACTCGCTCACCAGCAGACGTCACGAACACCATAACCATCGCATCAAGAAGAACCCGTCCCCCGCGCTGACACAGCGCGGCGGCATCAGCAGGCAGTGATCCATGGCATCCATCAAGCAAAACATTTTTGAAATCCTCGAAGGCTCGGTCCACAACAAAGCCAGCCGGGCGTGTGAAATCTTCATCGCAACGCTGGTCGTCGCCAACGTGGTGGCGATCATCCTCGAATCCGTGCATGAGCTGCACGTGGCGTACGAGCATTATTTCGAGATGTTCGACCTCTTCAGCGTGGCGCTGTTCTCCGCCGAATACGTGCTGCGAGTTTGGACCTACGGCGTCAAATTCCCCCCGGAAGAAGGCGGGGCCTGGCGCGGGCGCAAGGAATACATTTTCAGCTTCTATGGCTTCATTGATTTCTTCGGCACCATGCCGTTCTATGCGCAGTTGCTGTTCCCGGGCCTGGACCTGCGCGTGCTGCGTATCTTCCGCCTGATGCGTATCTTCAAGCTGTCGCGCTACAACAGCGCGCTGCAAGACTTGTTCGAGGCCATCAAGACCGAGCGCGACTCGTTCACGTCGGCGCTGTTCCTGCTGCTGATCTCCTGCCTGCTGTGCTCGTCGCTGATCTACATCGCCGAAGGCCACCTGCAGCCGGACGTGTTCCCGTCGATCCCGGCCACGATGAAGTGGTACATCCTGACCATCATCTCCGGCTGGGGCAACGTCGATCCGGTGTCCATGTTCGGCACCATCCTCGTCATCCTCACGCAGGTGCTGGCCATCGCGCTGGCAGCGATCCTGACTGGTGTGGTCGCCACCGCTTACACCACGCAAGTCGAGCGCCGCGAAGCGATCTACGAGATCCAGATCCGCGAAGCGCTGGCCGACGGCATCGTCACCGACGAAGAGGCCGCCCATCTGGAAAATCTGCGCGTGCAGTTCGGCATGACCGAAGAGCAGGTCGACGCCATTGCCCGCCAGGTCCGCGAAGAGAATGCCAAGAAGGCCGCCGGCCTCGCCGTCGGCACGGCCTGAGCCTGTTCCTGACCGCGCTGCCTGGCCGGCATGACGTCGGAAGTCCATGGACTTTGCAGCGCAGGCTTGCGGCGATGGTCAAACCATCCTTGTCCGGATTTTGAAGTCGAGTCTTTGAATGATTGAATTTATCCAGTCGCTGAACTTGATGGTCGTGGCCCAGATCATCCTCATCGACATTCTCCTCGGCGGAGACAATGCGATCGTGATCGCGCTGGCCTGCCGTCGCCTGCCGGACCATCAGCGCCTGAAGGGCATCGTCTGGGGAACCGTCGGCGCCATCGCCATCCGCATCGTGCTGATTTTTTTCGCGGTCAACCTGCTCGGGCTTCCCTGGGTCAAGGCCGTCGGCGGGCTGCTGCTGCTGTGGATAGGTGTCAAGCTCCTGTCCGAAAACGATGACGGACACGACCATATCGATGGCGGCGAACAGCTATGGTCGGCTGTCCGCACCATCATCGTCGCCGACCTGGTGATGAGCATGGACAATGTGGTGGCCGTCGCCAGCGCAGCCGATCAGGCCCATGCGGATTACAAGATCGCGCTGGTCGCGTTCGGCATCGTGGTCAGCATCCCGATCGTGGTCTGGGGCAGCTCGCTGGTACTGAAGATCATGGATCGCGTGCCGGCCGTCATCACGGGTGGCGCGGCGCTGCTGGGCTACCTCGGCGGCGCGATGGTGTCGACTGACCTCGCGCTGAAGGAAAAACTGTTCCGGTGGCTACCGATGGAAGTGCTGAATGTTCCCGAACTCGGCGTGCGCCTGTCGCTGACAGGCAGCGTCGGCGCGCTGCTGGTGGTCGTGCTGGGCTGGTGGATAAGCCAGCGCAACGCAGCCGACCTCACGCCGGACGACGCCCGGTAAACACGTAACGGTTCAAACTGAAGAAATACCCGCCCTCGTCGCTGATGGCTTTCGCATCCGCTTTCCAGGCCGCGATGTCATCGGCGCTCAGGCCGTTGCGGCCAGTCGCGAAATTGCCGAGCATGGTCATCATGCCCACACTGTAGGTCTGGGGATCCCATACCAGGTTCAGCAGCGGCACCACGTCCACCTTGACTTCCGTAAAGCCCGCCCGCCACATGCGGCGCACCAGCGTGCGCGGCAGTTGCGGGTGCGGTATGTGTTCATTCCAGGTCTCCAGCACGCGGCGCATGCGCGCATCGTCATGGCTGGCCCAGACCGCCGATTCCCAGTCGGTGTCGACCAGCACCGCCCGGCCGCCGGGACGGACGACGCGCGCCAGTTCCTTCAGCGCATGATCGACGTCCTCGACATATTCATACACCTGTGACGCCAGCGCGATGTCGAAACTATCATCCGCATACGGCAGCCGGGTGACGTCCGCCATGCCGAACGATACGTGCGGCAGCGCTGCACACCGCCGCTGCGCGATCGCCAGCATCGGCGGCGCAATATCGACACCCAGCACCGATCCTTGCGGCCCCACGGCGTTCGCCAGTGCCTGCGTCGTCAGGCCGGGGCCGCAACCGATGTCGAGCGCATGCTCGCCGGCGGCCGGCGCCAGCAGCGCCAATACCCGCTCGCGCTGCTCCACCACGTCCGGGGTCAGGTAAACGGCTTCCAGTTGCTTCGATGCGGCATCGTCGAACTGGTCTTGTGCGCTGGGTGCTGTGCTCATGAGGATAGAGGGTCAGGAATACGGCTCGTGGAAAATGATTCAGGAGGGATTCAGGCCGCCGTCTCGTCGGCCGGCCAGTCATTGCCCGACGGACGGACCGGGTCATGCAAATGCCATGCGGCGGCCAGGCCGATAACGGCGCCGAACATCACATAATAAGCCGGCGCCAGCGGCGTGCCGGTGGCCTTGATCAGCCACGTCACGATCAGCTGCGCAAAACCGCCGAACAGCATCACCGCGATGTTGTACGACAGCGCGAGGCCCGTCGATCGCATCCGCACCGGGAACTGCTCGGCCAGTGCCGTCGATACGGCACCGAAGCCGATGCCGATCGCGCCGCAAACGATGACCTGCATGGTCGCCAGCCGTGCCAGTCCCGGCTCGGCCAGCAGCCAGGCCAGCAGCGGATACGGCAGCACCAGGTAAGCGACGCTGGCCAGCAGCATCACGGCGCGGCGTCCGATGCGGTCGGACAGCATGCCGAACACGGGGGTCAGCACAATCAGGCACAGCAGGCCGGCGACTTGCGCCGCGAAGGCATCGGCCAGCGGGATGCCAAGCTGGGTCTTCGCATAGGTCGGCATGTAGACCAGCACGACATAGAACATGATCGTGCTCGACAAGACCAGCCCGAATGATGACAGCAGCGCGCGCCGGTGCCCGCCCCACAGCGCACGCAGGCCGACGGCGCCCGCCGGTTCGCGCGACGCTTCCAGGAAGGCTTCGGTTTCCTCGAGATGACGCCGTATCCACAGGCCGACTGGCCCGATCAGCAAGCCGACCATGAAAGGCATGCGCCAGCCCCAGCTGTCGATCTGTTCGGGCGTCAGTCCCTGGGTGATCAGCATGGCGGCCGTCGCACCACCGAGCGCAGCGACGCCCTGCCCCACCATTTGCAGCGAGCCGAAGAAGCCGCGCCGCGACGGCGGCGCGCTCTCGACCAGGAAGGCCGTGGCGCTGGCAAATTCGCCGCCGGTCGCCACGCCCTGCAGCAGGCGCGCCAGCACGATCAGCACGGGCGCGGCAGCACCGATCGCCGCATGGGTCGGTGCGAACGCAATCATCGCCATCGATACCGTCATCAGCAAGATGATCAGTTGCAGCGCCGCCTTGCGGCCACGCCGGTCCGAATAGATGCCGATCAGGATGCCGCCCACCGGTCGCATGAAGAATCCGACGCCGAACGTGGCCATGGCCGCCAGCAGCGATGCATAGTCGCTGTCAGCCGGAAAAAACAGGCGCGAGATTATGACCGTCAGGAAGCCGTAGACGACGAAGTCATACCACTCGAGCGCATTGCCGATCACGGCTGCGAGGATCTGGCGCGTCTTGATGGCCGGGCTGCCGCTGTCCGAGACGATGGCTTGCCGGGGCGCCGCGTGGTGCTGAGATTGTTCACTGCTCTGCATGGTCGCTGATTCGGTTGAATTGTTATCCGTTAAACTGACCGGCCTGGCGCCTCACGCGTCAGGCTTCCAATGAACGACATTACCTGATCCGGAGCATCCCCATGGCAATCCTCGTCGCCGGCCTGCTGATCTTCCTCGCCACACACTCGACACGCGCCTTCGCCCCGGCCTGGCGTGAAGCCATGATCGCACGACTCGGCAAGCACGCCTGGCGCGGGCTGATCAGCGTATTGTCCCTCGTCGGCTTCGTGATGCTGATCAAGGGCTACGACGTGGCCCGCATGAACCCGATCGCCCTCTACGAACCGCCGCTGTGGCTGCGCCCGGTGACGGTATTGCTGATGTTCTTCGCCGCCGTCTTCGTCGCCGCGTCCATCGTGCCGCGCAACCACATCAAGGCCGCGATGGGCCACCCGCTGCTGCTGTCGGCCAAGACCTGGGCCTTCGCCCACCTGCTGTCCAACGGCACGCTGGCCGACCTGGTCCTGTTCGGCGGCTTCCTGCTGTGGGCCGTGCCCGACTTCATCCGTTCGCGCCGCAGCGACCGCGCACAGGGCATCGTCTATCCGGAGGGCGGCCTCGGCAACACGATCGTCACGATGATCGTCGGCGCCGCCCTGTGGGCCGTGTTCGCCTTCTACCTGCACGCCCGCTGGGTAGGCGTCGCACCGCTACCGCTGTAATCAGGTTCGCGGCGGACGCGGCACCCAGCGGACCGGTTGCGCGCGCAGTTCGGGCGCCGGCGCGCCGACGGCGGCCAGTGCCTTCCCGAAGGCGTTGCCGCCCTCATCGGCCAACGCGGCAGACCGCACCTTCGCGATCGCATCGGCACGCTGAACGGCGCTGCCGAACGCGGGGGGTGCGAGATGGCGCAGCACATGCAACAGGCGCTCGCGCCCCCGCTCGTGCGTACTGCCATAGCCCTTCAGCAAACGGCCGCACTGCGCCAGCTCGTTACCCAGACGCGTGTCTTCGCCCAGACTGGCTGTCAGCGCCGACAGCCATTCGTCAATCAGGCCTTGTTCCTTCGCGTACCGGCTGCTGTAGCGGCGCACGTGCTTTGCCATCGCCAGTGCTCGCAGCAGCAGTGTTCCGAGCACCGTATGCGAAGCCAGCTTCAGCGGGAACGACCAGGGCCCGCGCCCTTCGGCGATGCGAGCGCGTTCCGCCTCCTGCAGGCGCGTGGCCAGCGCTGCCGGCAGCAAGTCCGATACCTCCGGCACGCCGGGCTTGAAGTGATCATGGAAGCGCAGCAGGTCACGTTCCCCGGCGCGCGCTTCACGCCGCACGCGTCCATGGCGTGAGGCCCGGCTCTTGAGATCGGCAACGCGCGCGATGTCGTCGTACGCCATCCACAGCGCGAGCCAGCGCGCCGCTTCGCGCGTGGCGTCAAAGCGAGACGCGTCGCGCCCGGGCGCTGCCAGTTCGGCATCGCGCACGCGGCGCAGGCGGTCGAGATACCAGCGACCGTAGGCAGCATCCTGGTATTCGGTCACGCGCGCCAGTCCCAGCGCCGCGACTTCGCGTACGTCGTTCGGAAATTCTTCCATCAATGCCGCGGGTGCGGCCGCGGTCGCATCCGCAACGATACGTTGCGTCGCTTCGGCCTGCGCGCGTCCTTCGGCGACGATGAGAAACGCCGCATCGAATCCTGCCAGGCTCTCGGCCACGCCACGGTCGCCGGCACTGATCGCGTCGGCATAGCAGCGCCGGTCAAAAGGGAACAGGCCGCTGGCGGCAATCGCGCCCAGCATCACGGCGCTGACCACGGTGCGGTGCTCCGCGGCGATGCGCTGCATGTCAAAGACATGCTGCGCACGGCACGCCGACTGCACCAGCGACAGCAAGGCATGGCTGTCGAGCCGGCCGTCGCCCAAATGGCCGCGCTCGGCATTGGTCAAAGTACGCGAAGACGACGTGATCAC
>JBDKLN010000223.1:0-3443 GCA_039806045.1 Pseudomonadota bacterium | reverse complement strand
CTGCCGGGTCATCAAGCAGCAGTGTCGGTGGAGCGGGCTGGAGTTCACGCAAGCGGCCCAATTGAGCAAGGATCAGGGCCGCTGCCACCAGTTTCTGTTGGCCACGGGACAAGACGTCCCTCGCCGCAGCACCCTGCCAGCGCAAACTGATGTCCGCACGGTGAGGACCGCTGAAAGTCGTACCGCGATCCCGGTCTCGATCCAGACTTTCCGCCAGCGCATCCCGCAGGCTGCGGTCCTGACTCCAGCCTCTGGAATAGCCAAGCTCGACATCAAGGCCGGACAGTTGACGGACGGCGCGCTGCCAGGCGGGTCGCAGGGATTCCAGCCATTGCGACCGCATCTCAGCCACATACTCGCCCTGCTCCGCGACCGCGGCATCCCAAACACTCGGATCCTGGCCGCTTTTCAAGGCGGCATTTCTCTGACGGAGCGCCCGGGTGTACCGCAACCAGTGGGGGAGAAAACGCTGTTCCACGTGGAACACTCCCCAGTCCAGCCACCGTCGGCGCTCCGCAGGACCCCCTTCGATCAACCGATGGATGTCAGGATCAATGACTTCGACGAAAAAAGCTGTGGGCAACTCCGCCAGGGTTTCGACGTCCCTGCCATTCAAGCGGGCCAGATAGCTGCCCTCCCGGCGGTACTCAAACCCTATTCGGTGGATCGGATCAGTGGTTTCGGCAATGACGCGCAGGAAATCTTCCCCGCGAGAGATGAGACGCTCGGTCATGCGTGTGCGGAAGGATCGTCCGCGCCCAGCCATGAAGATCGATTCGAGCAGAGAGGTCTTGCCTGAACCGTTCGGACCCTGGATGACAGTCAGATGTGGAGCCAGGGTCAAACTGGCGCTCGCGAGACAGCGCAGTTGCTCTATGCGGAGGGAGGCGAGGCCCATGATGAAAACCAGCGCCTCAGACTGCCGGGTGAACGATGACAGTGCCTCTTACAGGCGCATCGGCATGACGACGTAACGTGCATTCGTCAAACCAGGAGCACGAATCAGGCAACTGCTGTTCGCGTCCGTCAAACCGATCTCCACATTGTCGCCGTCGACAGCCGACAAGGCATCCAACAGATAGGTGACGTTGAAGCCGATTTCGACTTCATCACCCTGATAACTGACCTCGACCGAATCCTCGGCTTCTTCCTGTTCCGGGTTATGCGCCTGAACGGCAAGCAAACCCGCAGACAGGTTCAGGCGGACACCTCGGTATTTCTCGTTCGAGAGGATGGCGGTGCGATGCAATGCCTGACGCAAAGTGTCCCGTCCGGCAGTCACAATCTTGGTGGGATTGGCGGGAATGACACGGTTGTACTCAGGGAATTTGCCATCAATAAGCTTCGAAGTGAAGCGAACGTCTCCGATCGTGGCGCGAACGTGATTGGTACCGATAGCAAGCTGCACCTCGCCTTCGGAACCCAGGAGGCGCTGCAACTCGAGGATACCCTTGCGCGGTACGATGACCTGCTGGGCGACTTTGGCTGCCGCGGTCAGCGTCGTCTCCGCGATCGCCAGACGGTGGCCATCGGTCGCGACGGCGCGAAGATTCTTGGCATCGGCTTCCAGCAGCGTGCCATTGAGGTAGTAGCGCACATCCTGCTGCGCCATGGAGAAATGGGTCTTCTCGATCAGCCGCTTGAGCTCTGACTGCGGGACAACGAGCGCCTGCTGGGCGCTGATTTCCTCGACCATCGGAAATTCGCTGGCAGGCAGCGTGGACAACACGAAGCGGCTGCGACCCGCGCTGACTTTCACCTTGTCGCCGTCCAGCGTCAACGTGACCTGGGTTTTGTCCGGCAAGGCACGGATGATCTCCAGCAGCTTGCGGCCCGGAACGGTGACTTCGCCGGGCTGCTGCACGGACGCTTCGCCGCTTGCGACAAGCTCTACCTCGAGGTCCGTGCCGGTCATGGCGATCCGGCCCGCACCACTGCCACGGGCGGAAATCAGGACGTTGGCCAGGATGGGCATCGTCTGCTTGCGTTCGACGACACCGATCACGCCTTGCAGCGGGAGGAGGATTTGTTCACGGGAAGCGGAGAGTTTCATGGCGAAGAGGCGCCCTCTGAATTCTTGGAAGTGACCTATTTAAAACAGTAGTAGCTACAGTTAGGCCTGTGTGAAACGAGGATAAACCAGAAGCCCCCGTCGAATCACGGTGTTGCGCGACCAGATGATGTGGACGCCGGATCCATGTTCCTGTCCGGGACCTGTGCAAGCCCTGTGGACGATTTCATCCACAGCGTCATCCACAGCTTTCGCACGGGGTTGCGCACCGGGTTGCGGACAGCCTTGTGCACAGGGCCAGCCTGACTCAACCGGTCAGGGTGCGAAGCAGGTTCGAGTAGTCCTCCCGCATCTTCTGCTCGAGCTCCAGAAGTTCCTTGATGCGCTTGCAGGCATGCATGACCGTGGTGTGGTCCCGCCCACCAAACGCATCCCCGATCTCCGGAAGGCTGTGCGAGGTAAGTTCCTTGGCCAGGGCCATGGCGATCTGCCGCGGGCGCGCGATGGAGCGGCTCCTGCGCTGCGAGAGCAGGTCTGCGACCCGCATCTTGTAATAATCGGCAACGGTCTTCTGGATGTTCCCGATCGTGACCAGCTTCGCCTGCAGCGTCAGCATGTCCTTCAGCGATTCCTTCGCGAAGTCCAGGGTGATTGGCTGCCCCGTGAAACGGGCGTTGGCGATCACGCGGCGCAGCGCGCCCTCGAGTTCGCGCACGTTGGAACGGATGCGCTTGGCGATGAAAAAGGCCACTTCGTCGGGTAATTCGACGCCGGCGGCCTGGGCTTTGCTCATCAGGATGGCCACGCAGGTTTCCAGCTCGGGCGGCTCGATGGCGACCGTCAGGCCCCAGCCGAAGCGCGACTTGAGTCGTTCCTCTAGTCCCGCGACCTCCTTAGGGTAGCGGTCGCAGGTGAGGATGATCTGGTTCTGCCCTTCCAGCAGCGCGTTGAAGGTGTGGAAGAACTCTTCCTGGGAGCGGTCCTTGCCGGCGAAAAACTGGATGTCGTCGATGAGCAGCGCATCCAGCGACCGGTAGGCCGCCTTGAACTCGTTCATGGTGTTGTGCTGGAGCGCTTTCACCATGTCGCCGACGAAGCGTTCGGAATGGACATAGGCGACCCGCGCGTCCGGATTCCTGGCTTTGATCATGTGCCCGATGGCGTGCATCAGGTGGGTCTTGCCGAGGCCCACGCCGCCATAGATGAAGAGGGGGTTGTAGGCCTTGCCGGGGTTGTCGCCGACCTGGATCGCGGCCGCCTTGGCGAAATGGTTGCTCTTGCCCTCGACGAAGGCGTCGAAGGTGGAGTCGGGATTGAGCCGGGCGCCGACCAGCATCATCGGGGGCGGGCGGGGCCGCCCCGGCTCCGGTGCCATGACGGCGGGCGCGGGGGCGATCGACGGGGCCCGTGAGCCAACCTCGACGACGACGTT
>JBDKLN010000222.1:0-4241 GCA_039806045.1 Pseudomonadota bacterium | reverse complement strand
AAGACTTCTCCTCGTCGGCGCGTTCGGCGCAGGCTTATTTCAACTGCGTGAACGCGAACGGCGGCATCAACGGCCGTCCGATCCAGTACACCGTGCAGGATGACACCTGGAACCCGGAAGTGGCTTCGCAAGCGGCCACCAAGCTGGTCAAGGACACCAAGGTCGTCGCGATGGCCGGTTCGTCCTCGTTCGTCGAGTGCGGCGCCAACAATGAACTGTACGCCAAGGAAGGCGTGGCATCGGTGGCCGGCGTCGGCGTACCGCGCGCCTGCTTCTTCGGCAAGAACTACGCAACGTTCAACTCCGGTCCGCGCCAGTCGACCGTCGGCGCTGCCCAGTACATCGTCGAGACCTTCAAGCTCAAGAGCCTGACCTGCGTCGCCGCCGGCATCCCCGGCTTCGGTGACTGGGTGTGCGGCGGCGTCGAAGGCTACGGCAAGAAGGCCGGCATCCCGGTCAAGACCGTGATCTTCGATCCGGGCCAGCTCGACGGCAATGCGATCGCGCTGCAGATCGCTGCGGCCAAGTCGGAAGGCGTCGTCCTTGGCCTGCCGCGCGGCATGATGCTGCCGATCCTGACGGCCGCCGAACAGCAAGACCTGGGCAAGAGCATGAAGTGGGGCCTGCCGACCTCGGCATACCACGCCGACATGCCGAAGGCTGTCGGCAAGTACTGGCACGACAAGCTGTACGTGCACATGGAGCTGCAGCCGATGGATGGCACCGGTCCGGACAACACGAACTGGAAAGCTGTCATGGACAAGTACGGCGACAAGAAGGATCCGCGCGACACCTTCTCGCAAGCCGGCTACCTGGCGGCCAAGGCGACCACCGACGCGTTGCTGTCCATCAAGGGCAACATCGACCGCAAGGCTGCCTACCAGGCGATCGCTGCGACCAAGAAGATGAAGACCGACATGATGTGCGGCGCATGGTACTTCGGCCCGGGCGAGCGTCACCAGCCGAACCACGAAGGCCGTGCAGCGCTGCTCCAGAAGGGCGGCTTCAAGACCCTGACCGAATGCTACCAGTCGAAGGACGTCGAACTGGAAGACGTGCTGAAGCTGGAAGCCAAGGGCGGCCTGGTCAACTAAGCGGCACAGACCTCATCAACGCAAACCGGGCTGAACATGGAAACACTGCTCCCCTTCATCGTTGTCGGCATCAGCGTCGGCGCGGTCTACTCACTGTCAGGCGTTGGCCTGGTGGTGCTGTACCGTGCCAGCGGCGTGGTCAACTTCGCCTTCGGCGCTCTTGGCGGCCTCGCCGCCATGATCTGCTGGCAAGTGCTCGACCTCGAATATGACGACTGGATGGGTTGGGTCGCCGGCGTGGGCGCCGCCACCCTGCTGTCGTGGGCTTACGGGCGTTACATCGCTCCGTCGCTCACGCACCAGGATCGTGTGGTGCGCGCGATGGCGACGCTCGGTTTCGCGTTGATGATCATGGGTATCTCCCAGTGGTACTGGGGCGATGATCCCCGCCGACTCGTCCTGCCGACCGATTCCGGCGGCATCGAGTTCGACGGCCAGCGCCTCATCAGTCACACCCGCGTCGCAGCCCTGCTGTTCGCAGCAGGCTCGACGGTCGGGATGCTGTGGCTGCTTGCAAAAACGCCGCTCGGCCTGCGCATGCGTGCGCTGCAGAGCAACCGAATTCTGGCGGGTCTGGTCGGCGTGCGCGTCAAGCGCATCGATACCTGGGCCTGGACGCTGGCGGGCCTGCTGGCCGGCATCAGCGGTCTTTTCATGGGCAACATGGTGCGCCTGAACCCCACCGTGCTGACCTTCCTCGTGATCCCGGCAATGGCTGCGGCCATGGTGGGACGCATGAATTCCCTCACCGCCACCGTGATCGGCGGACTCGTGATCGGCGTGATCGAGTCGCTGCTGAACCTGGTGCCGGAAGTACAGCGTTACGGATCGGCGACCGCCTTCGTGGTCGCCATCCTGGCCGTGATGTGGCAGCAGCGCCATGGCATCGGCCTGTCCCGTGACAACAGCCACCTGGAGTAACACGCAATGGCCCGCAACAAGGACAAACCCGATATTCCGCCCGGCACGCCTTTCCAGCGCGTGCGGCCGATGCTGATCACCTTCTTCGTGGTCGCTGTGCTCGGTCCCCAGCTGTTCTCCTCGTACTGGCTGAACACCTTCACCACCGTCGCCGCGCTGACGCTGGCGGCGGGCACCGTCGCGCTGCTGTACGGCCAGCTCGGCATGGTGTCGCTGGCGCAGTTCGCGCTGGCCGGCGTCGGCGGCTGGTTCTGCCTGCGCCTGGTGCATGGCACCGGCATGCCGTTCGAACTGGCGCTGGTACTGGGCGCACTGATCGCGGGCCTGTTCGGCCTGATCCTCGGCCTGCCGGCGCTGCGTATGCGCGGCCTCTATCTCGCGCTGCTGACGCTGATGATTGCGGCAGCCGTGCAGGTGGTGATCAACGTGATCAGCTTCCCCGATGGCGGTCCGGGCATCACCGGCCGCGTGATGAACGGACAGCGCCTGATGATCCCGCGCCCGGCGCTGGCACCGACCGACGTCGACTACTTCCGTTACACGATGTTCTGGCTGGCCGTGGGCCTGGGCCTGATCGAATGGGCACGCACTTCCCTGCCCGGCCGTGCCTGGGGCCTGATCCGCAAATCCGAAGCCGCCGCGATCGCCGCCGGCGTGTCGGTGGTGCGCTACAAGGCGCTGGCCTTTGGCATGGCGGGCGCACTCGCGGGTCTCGCCGGTGGCCTGCTGGCTGGCCTGAACGGCCAGCTCGACAACACCGGCTTCCCGGTCGCGCAGTCGATCCTGCTGTTTGCGCTGACCATCGTCGGTGGCGCTTACCACTGGATGGGCGCAGTGTTCGCCGGCCTCTTGATCCGCGCACTGCCGGCACTGCTGAACGACCATGGCGTCGACGGCAACCTCGCCAATGCGTTCTATGGCTTCGCACTGCTGGTGTCGCTGATCCAGGGCCGCAAGGGACTGGCCGGCCAGCTGGCCGACTTCTACAAGTTCGTGCGCATGAGCCGCATCGTCGAAGGCACCGTGATCTGGGGCGTGATCTCGATCGGCCTTGCACTGGCCGCCGCGCACTACGGCGCGATGGGCTTTGCCGGCGCGCTGTTCCTGTCGCTGATTGCGCTGCTGTTCCGGCAGGCGATCCCGGGCGTGTGCTGGCTGCTGCTGGGCTTCTTCGGCAAGCGCGTGCAAGACGCGGCCGAAGATGCCGAAGCCTGGCTGTCGCTGCGCCTGTCGCGCGTGATCGAAGCCATGGGCCTGATGCCGGACCATCGCATCCTGAAGCGCACGCTGAACATGCTCTTCATCGGCTTCTTCGTCGGCTGGGTCGTGCATGGCGTATTCGACGTCGACTACAACATCGCCTACGCCATCATCTGGAGCTCGATCGCACTCCGCTTCCTGATCGAAGTGTCGCTGTACCCGGCCATCCTGCCGCTGCGCAAGAAGATCGACGAGAAGTATCCGAAGCCTTTCGCGGCTTACCGATAACGGAGCGACACCATGATTGAAATTAACGACCTCGTGGTGCAGTTCGGCGGCGTCAAGCCCATCGATGGCCTGACGGTGACGCTGAAAAAGCCCATCGTCGGCCTGATCGGCCCCAACGGTGCCGGCAAGACCACGCTGCTGAATGTCCTGTCGGGCTTCGTCCAGCCGCGCCGCGGCTGGGTCAAGGTGAATGGCGAGATGATCACCGGCGTGCCGCCGCATGCGCGCGCCGCCTTCGGCCTGCGCCGCACCTTCCAGACCGACCAGATCGCCGAAGACCTGACTTTGCTCGAAAACGTGATGGCCATCGCTGACCATGCGCACTTCGACAGCCGCGACGCCATGCGCAAGTCCGTGTTCAGCGCGATCGACTTCGTCGGCCTGTCGCACCGCCTGCACCGCAAGGGCGACAACCTGTCGACCGAAGAGCGCCACCTCGCCGAAGTGGCGAAGGCCCTGATCGGCAGCCCGAAGCTGGTGATGCTCGATGAACCGGGCGCCGGCATGAGCGGCTCCGAATCCGAACACCTGCAGAAAGTGATCAAGGCCATTCCCGGCTATTGCAAGGCGCAGGTGTTCCTGATCGACCATGACGTCGACCTGATCGCCGCCTGCTGCCACGCGCCCCTGGTGCTCTAATTCGGCAAGCGGCGGGCACTGGGCCCGACACTGGAAGTCTTGAAGAAACCTGAAGTGCAGCAGGCCTACCTGGGCAACTACGATGACCTGGAGGTGGCC
>JBDKLN010000221.1:0-3568 GCA_039806045.1 Pseudomonadota bacterium | reverse complement strand
TCGGCGGTGCCGGTCATGCCGGACAGCTTGCCGTACATGCGGAAGTAATTCTGGAAGGTGATCGAGGCCAGCGTCTGGTTCTCGTTCTGGATGCGCGCGCCTTCCTTGGCTTCGACGGCCTGGTGCAGGCCGTCGGACCAGCGGCGGCCCGTCATCAGGCGGCCGGTGAATTCATCGACGATCACGACTTCACCGTTCTGCACCACATACTGCTGGTCCTTGTGGAACAGCACGTGCGCGCGCAGTGCGGCGTACAGGTGGTGGATCAGCGTGATGTTGGCGGCGTCATACAGTGACGCGCCTTCGGCCAGCAAGCCCATCTCGGTCAGGATGCGCTCGGCTTTTTCGTGGCCGGCCTCGGTCAGCAGGACCGTGTTGGCCTTCTCGTCCTTGGTGTAATCGCCCGGGACTTCGACCACGCCCTTGCCGTCCGGCGTCTCTTCGCCGATCTGCAAGGTGAGCAGCGGCGGCAGCGCGTTCATTTTCTTGTACAGCTCGGTATGGTCTTCGGCCTGGCCCGAGATGATCAGCGGCGTGCGCGCTTCGTCGATCAGGATCGAGTCGACTTCATCGACGATCGCAAACGCGAGGCCGCGCTGCACGCGCTCATGGCTCGCATAGACCATGTTGTCGCGCAGGTAGTCGAAGCCGAATTCGTTATTGGTGCCATAGGTGATGTCGGCGGCATAGGCTTGCTGCTTCACGTCATGCGCCGCCTGCGACAGGTTGACGCCGGTGGTCAGGCCGAGCCAGCCGTACAGCTTGCCCATCCATTCCGCATCGCGCTGCGCGAGGTAGTCGTTGACGGTCACCACATGCACGCCCTTGCCGGTCAGTGCATTCAGATAGGCCGGCAGCGTCGCCATCAGCGTCTTGCCTTCACCGGTGCCCATCTCGGCGATCTTGCCTTGATGGAGCACCATGCCGCCGATCAGCTGCACATCGAAATGGCGCATCTTCAGCACACGCTTGGACGCTTCGCGGCAGACCGCAAAGGCTTCGACCAGGATGTCGTCGGTGGTGGCGCCGGCGGCCAGCTTCGCCTGCAGCTCCGGCGTCTTGGCCTTCAGCGCCTCGTCGGACAGCGCCTCGAGCGAGGCTTCGAGCGCGTTGATGGCACGGACGGATGTCTGCAGCTTCTTGAGCAGGCGCTGGTTGCGGCT
Source organism: Pseudomonadota bacterium (assembly GCA_039806045.1). Taxonomy (GTDB): domain Bacteria; phylum Pseudomonadota; class Gammaproteobacteria; order Burkholderiales; family Burkholderiaceae_D; genus Pernthalerella. Next base: position 2,405 of record JBDKLN010000221.1, on the reverse strand, counting down.
GCCGAAAATTTTGGTCAGGAAGGACATGCTGGTGCGGGAATAGGGAGGCCAGGGGCAAAGCCGGTTCGGCGAAAGGCGCGATTTTAGCATGCAGCCCCCCTTGCCAGACCGGCACGTCAACCCGGGTATGGCCTGCGGGAAGAGGCCTGTGATAAGGTGGCCGCATGCAGAAGAACCCGGGCAGACATTTGCCCAATTTCACCCCGGCCCGCCGCCCCGAACAGCAGCGGAACACCAAAGGCGCGCTCGATTTCCTTCAATCGAACGACCGTTTGGCCGCCCTGTTGCCCACACTCAGCCAGCTCGCCAGCCTGCAGTCCGATTGTGAGCGCCTGCTCCCGACCCTGTTTGCCCATTCCCGGGTGCTGCAGCTGCGCGAAGGCGCATTGCAGGTCGCGGTGCCGAATGCGGCGCTGGCCACGCGGCTCAAACAAGTGTTGCCGAAATTGCAGGATGGATTGCGCCAGAAAGGCTGGCCGGTCGATGCGGTCAAGCTCAAGGTGCAGCTGATGCCGGCGGTGCCGCAAGCGCCACAACGCCCGCACACCCACAAGGCCTTGTCGCGCAATGCGGTCGGCGCCTTTACCGAACTCGAACAAACGCTGGAAGACAGCCCGCGCAATGCGGGCCTGCGCGATGCACTGAAGTCGCTGCTGTCGCGGCGCTGATCACAGCTCCACAAAGTAATCCGACGCCGCAGCCTCGATCGCTTCGATACTCAGTTCGGGCAGCTCGAGACGGAAGCGTGCGCGGTCGATCACCTGTTCAATCAGGTCGCGCGGATGACTGCCAGTGAACTTGCGCCCGCGCTCGAGGTAGAAATGCTTGATCAGGTGTGCGGCCACCTCGGGCTTGTACGTGATGCCCTGCAGATCGCAGACCCGCTCGAAAGTCGTCAGGAATTCCGCCTCGGTCTGGTACGGCACCAGGATCTTGTGCCGCATGCGCCGCAGGAATGCTTCGTCGGCCAGTTCGGCCGGGTTCAGGTTGGTCGCGAACACCGTCACTTGGTCAAAGCTGATCTCCAGCTTCTTGCCGGTATGCAGCCGCAGGAAATCGGTGCCGCGCTCGAGCGGCACGATCCAGCGGTTCAACAGCTGGCGCGGTGGTATCTGCTGGCGGCCGAAGTCATCGACGATGAACATGCCATTGGTCGCCTTCATCTGCACCGGTGCCTGGTAGAACTTGCTGATCGGGTCGTACTCGAGGTTCAGGCTCTCCAGCGTCAGCTCGCCGCCCACCATGACGACGGGTCGGCGACAACGCACCCAGCGTGCGTCGTGCCGGCTGCCCAGATCCAGATCGAGGCTGCCCTGCGTTCCGTCCAGGTCCGCCACCGTCGTCCTCGCCACATCATTGACGGGCACATGCAGCGCCGGATCGAACACGCGTATCACCTGGCCATCAACCATCAGCGCATGCGGCACGTAAATCTCGCCCGGAAGTTCGCGCCCGATGGCCTCGGCAATCGACGATTTGCCGCTGCCCGGCGGACCGTACAGAAAGATCGAGCGCCCCGAATTGAAGGCCGGCCCGAGCCGGTTGAGTAATTCATTGCTGATGACCAGATGCCGCATTGCCTGCTTCATCCAGCCGGCATCGATCTCGATCTGGCGCACCGTCTGGTGCGCGACGATTTCGCGATAGGCCTCCAGCGTGATGGGCGCCGGCCCGGTGTACTGCGATTGCGCCAGCGCCAGTTCAGTACGCTCGCGGCCATGATCGGTGAACTCGTATTGATACGTGCCCGACATCGAACCGCTCGCCGAGCGTAGTGACAGCAAGCGATCACGCTTGGCCTTGTCGACCAGGCCATCGACCACCCGCATCGGCAGGCAGAGCTTGCCGATCATGTCGGCGACGCTCAACACTTGCCCGGCGAAATAGGCATTCTTGAGCATCAGGTCGACCAGGAAGGTTTCCGGGATGCCGACCTGTTCGAGATCGCGCGGCGCAGGCGGCACGCGGTGAAAGATGCGGTCGAGTTCCCCGTTGCTCAGGTAACCCAGCTCGACCATCGCATCACCGATGCGACCCCCGTTCTTTTTTTGCCGCGCCAGTGCGCGATCGCGCTGCTCGGGGGTGATCAGCCTCTCGCTAATCAGCATGTCTCCCAGCATCACCATTCCCCATGGTTGAGATGCTGCAGTCTAGCAATCCGAATTAATCATCGGAATCGTCTGATCATGCATTTTAGGCAAGGTTTGCGCCGTATCAATCATGCGGCAACGAGGCCTCGACCCGGCTTGCCAGCATGACTCGGGTACGGCTGTCGGCTCTGCGCGCAATTGAACGGCTCGCCGGTGTGTGCAAATCAGCGTTACAGGGCTGTCCGTTCCAGCACATCCCAGTGCGTCGCCACACCGTCGATGACCAGTTCGATGCTGGCTGAGCCGGATTCAGGA
>JBDKLN010000220.1:0-4443 GCA_039806045.1 Pseudomonadota bacterium | reverse complement strand
TCGGCGTTCAGATGGCAACCCGGACCAATGCGCTGACCGAATTGGAATTTTCCGAGCTGGCGAGCCGACTCAACCAGATGTCCGACGAACTGGGCGCGACCCCGGATCTGCCCGAGATGGCGGGCACGATTGCCACGGCGCGCGCATTGCACCAGCAAGTGCATGAGTTTGATGCGCAGCTGTCGATCAATGTGCGTGCCAGCGGTGCGCCGTGGTCGATTGCGACCCTCAAGTCGGCGCTACAGCGCCAGGGCATGGAGTTGCGCCCGGATGGCCGCCTGGTGATGCCGGATGGCGAGGGCGGCATCATGTTCTCGGTGCTGACCAATGCCGAGCCCGATGAAACCAGCCGCCTGATCACCTTGCTGCTGCCGGTCGCGCGCGTGGCGCCAGCCTTCGGCGCATTCAAGTCGATGTCGGCTTTCGCGAAGTCGCTGGCGACGCGCCTGTCAGGCGTGGTGGTTGACGACGAAGGCCAGCCCCTGTCCGATGCTGCGCTGTCGGCCATCGCCGAGCAGGTCGATGCGTTCTACCAGCAGATGCATGAGGCGGGCATTCCTGCCGGGTCCGTGCGGGCCCAGCGCCTGTTTGCCTGATGTCGCAGCAATCGCTGTTCGGCGGTAATGCAGGTGCTGCATCCGCCGCTCCTGCCATGCCTCCTGAGCCGGACCCGAAAGACTGGCGGGCGCGCGCCCTCTGGCTGCGCGCCGAGCTGAACCGTCATGGGTACGCGTACTACGTGCTCGACCAGCCGAGCATTCCCGATGCCGAGTACGACGTGCTGTTCCGCGAACTGCAGGCGCTCGAAGCAGTCCATCCGGAATTGCAGTCGCCCGATTCGCCGACCCAGCGTGTCGGCGGCGCGCCGCTGCCCGAATTCAGCCAGGTGCAGCATGACGTGCCGATGCTGTCGATTAACAATGGCTTCGCCGATGAAGATATCGTCAATTTCGATCGCCGCGCACGCGAAGGGCTGGAGCGCGACGAGCATGCACCGCCGCTTGAGTATGCGTGCGAGCTGAAGTTCGATGGCCTTGCCATCAACCTGCGTTACGAGAAGGGCCTGCTGGTGCAGGCGGCGACCCGCGGCGATGGCGCCACCGGCGAAGACGTGACCGCCAATATCCGTACCGTGCGCTCGATACCGTTGAAGCTGTATGGCGAGCAGGTGCCTGAGCTGATCGACGTGCGTGGCGAGGTGCTGATGTTCAAGGCTGATTTTGCGCGGCTGAACCAGCGCCAGCGCGACGCCGGACAAAAAGAATTTGCCAACCCGCGTAACGCCGCCGCCGGCAGCCTGCGCCAGCTCGATTCGAAAATTACCGCGCAGCGCAACCTGCGCTTCTTCGCCTATGGCATTGGCCGACTGGATGGCGCGCCTATCCCGGCATCGCATGCCGACTTGCTTGACTGGTACCGGACGCTGGGCATCCCGGTCTGCCAGGAGCGTGCGGTCGTCAAAGGCGCCGGGGGCTTACTGGCGTTCTTCGCCGGCATAGGCGCCAAGCGGGCGCAGCTGCCGTATGACATCGATGGCGTCGTTTACAAAGTCAATCGCGTCGAACAACAGCAGCGTCTGGGTTTCGTGTCGCGCGCGCCGCGCTTCGCGCTGGCGCACAAGTTCCCGGCCGAAGAAGCGACCACGACCGTGCTCGGCATCGACATCCAGGTTGGCCGCACCGGCGCGCTGACGCCGGTGGCGCGCCTGGCGCCGGTGTCGGTCGGCGGCGTCACCGTCACCAATGCGACCCTGCACAACGAAGATGAAGTGCGCCGCAAGGACATACGCATTGGCGACAGCGTCATCGTGCGGCGCGCCGGCGATGTGATCCCGGAGGTCGTCGCCAACGTGCCCGAGCGCCGGCCTGCTGATGCACGCGAATTCGTGATGCCGACCGAATGCCCCGTCTGCGGTTCTGCGGTCGAACGGCCCGAAGACGAGGCTGTCGCGCGCTGCTCCGGCGGCTACATCAAGTGTGCCGCGCAGCGCAAAGGCGGCCTGTTGCACTTCGTGTCGCGTCGCGCGATGGATATCGAAGGACTGGGCGAGCAACTGGTCGAGCAGCTGGTCGACAAGGGGCTGGTGACCACGGCGGCGGATTTCTACAAGCTCGGGCTCGGAGTGCTGGCCGAGCTGGATCGGATGGCGACCAAATCGGCGCAGAACGTCCTCGACGCCCTGAAGAAGTCGAAGGCGACCACGCTGGCGCGCTTCATTTACGCATTGGGCATTCGGCACGTTGGCGAGTCGACCGCCAAAGCGCTGGCGAAGCACTTCGGCAAGCTCGACGCATTGCTGGATGCGACCGAGGAACAAATCCTCGCGGTCGACGATATTGGTCCCGTGGTCGCGCACTCGATACTCACATTCCTGTCCGATCCATTGAATCGCGAGCTGATCGAGCAATTGCGCGCAGCCGGCGTGCACTGGGACGAACAAGCGCCCGAGCATGGCCCGCAGCATCTTGCCGGCCAGACCTTCGTGCTGACCGGCACGCTGCCCACCCTCAAGCGTGACGAGGCGCAGGCCATGATCGAAGCGGCCGGCGGCAAGGTATCGGGTTCGGTATCAAAGAAAACAAGCTATGTGGTCGCCGGCGAAGAGGCTGGCAGCAAACTGGCCAAGGCCGAGGAACTGGGCATTCCCATCCTCGATGAAGAAGGATTGAAAACACTGTTGGAGTCTGCCGAATGAGCAAGTCCGTGATCACCAAAGCCGTGTTTCCTGTCGCTGGATTGGGAAGCCGCTTCCTGCCGGCGACCAAGGCGCAGCCGAAAGAAATGCTGCCCATCGTCGACAAGCCGCTGATCCAGTATGCAGTCGAGGAAGCGGTCGAGGCAGGCATCACCGAGATGATTTTCATCACCGGCCGCAACAAGCGCGCAATCGAAGACCATTTCGACAAAGCTTACGAGCTTGAAGCCGAGCTTGAAGCGGCCAACAAGCAAAAGCTGCTGGACATGGTGCGCGAGGTGATACCAAAGCGCGTGAACTGCATGTATATCCGCCAGCCGCAGGCGCTGGGCCTGGGCCATGCGGTGTTGTGCGCACGTCCCATCGTCGGCGCCGATCCGTTCGCGGTGTTGCTGGCCGATGACTTCATGCAAGGCGAGCAGGGCGGTCCGGGCGTGATGAAGCAGATGACTGAGCAATTTGTGAAGGAACAGTGCAGCATCCTTGGCGTGCAAGACGTGCCGCGTGAGCATACGAAGCAGTACGGCATTGTCAGCACCGATGCATTCGGCGACCGGCTCGAGAAAGTCAAAGGCATCGTCGAAAAGCCCGTACCTGACGTTGCGCCATCCACGCTGGCGGTGGTGGGCCGCTATGTGCTGACCAATCGTATCTTTTCCTGTCTTGAAAAAATCGGAAAGGGTGCCGGTGGCGAGATACAGCTGACCGATGGCATCGAGGCGCTGATGCAGTACGAGACCGTGCTGGCCTATCGCTACCATGGCCGCCGCTTCGACTGCGGCTCCAAACTCGGCTACCTGCAAGCGTCGGTCGAGATCGGCTTGCAGCATGCCGAGACTGGCGCTGCGTTTGCCGACTGGCTGGCCAAGCGCGGTTGAATTTTCAACGGGGGTGAGTGATGGCCGTCAGAGAAATCCTGAAGATGGGCGATCCGCGCCTGCTGCGGCAGGCCGAGCCGGTGACGGCCTTCGATACCCCCGAGCTGCATGCGCTGATTGCCGACATGTTCGACACCATGCATGCGGCCAATGGTGCCGGCCTGGCCGCGCCGCAGATCGGCGTCAATCTCCAGCTGGTGATCTACGGTTTTGATCGCAATGAGCGCTATCCCGACGCGCCTGCCGTGCCCAAAACGGTGTTGATCAATCCGGTGCTCAAGCCCCTGTCGGATGACCTGGAAAACGGCTGGGAAGGTTGCCTGTCAGTGCCTGGCCTGCGTGGTGTCGTACCACGCTACACGAAGCTGCATTACAGCGGCGTCGACCAGTTCGGTCAGCCCATCGAGCGTGACGCCGAGGGCTTCCATGCGCGGGTGGTGCAACATGAATGTGACCACTTGATTGGTGTGCTGTATCCGATGCGGATACGCGACTTCAGCCAGTTCGGCTACACGGAGATCTTGTTTCCGGGGATGGATCCGGGCACGGATGATTGATCCGAGGCGAGTCTGATCGGGGCTGATTGACGGTCCGAAATCATGGTATTACCATAAAAACTTTGGTAATACCCGGAGGCGCTCATGCTTGCCACCCTGACCATCAAAGGACAGGTCACCATTCCGAAGCAAATTCGGGATGCACTGGATCTGACGCCCGGCTGCCAAGTTGATTTTGCCGTCAACGATGCGGGCGAGGTGGTAATTCACCGTGCGCAGGCACCGGAAACCGGCAAGCCTGACCGCTTCGAGGCTGCGCGTGGCAAAGCCGAAATCCCTTGGACCACCGCCGACCTGATGAAGCTGCTTCGCA
>JBDKLN010000219.1:0-5207 GCA_039806045.1 Pseudomonadota bacterium | reverse complement strand
GGGTTAGTGATTGCGGTCTCCCATTGAAAGTTTCGATGGGTATGACTTTGCCAATAGCTATCAACAATCTTAAATTGATTGTTTTTATCTATCCAATAGCCTGTTAATTGGCTACGGAGTTGCTATTGTTAAATTTGTTTGATATTGCCGGTTGGCGCGTGGAGGGGGGTTGTGAAGGCTCAACAAACGAGAGCCGCAGGCGTTTCGACCAGGCATCGACGCGCCGCAGACAAGGCTGCTCTATCCAGCGCCAGCTGGCAAAGGACAGGGACACCAGCAAAGGCGCTGCCAGCCCGACCACCAGCCAGTGCATTGCCGGGGACAGCGATTGCGCGAGCGGTATGCCCGTGACACCGCGGAAGGCGATGAACAGTACCAGCCCGTGCAGGAGGTACACGCTGTATGTGATCTCGCCAAATACGCGCGACACGCGGGATTGCAGCAAGCCAGCCAGTGTATTGCCATTGGCGATGAGCGTGAAAGCGACGGTGAGCGCAATCAGCCAGACGATTGTCGGCAATGAGCGACCGTAGCCATAGGCGGCAGCCAGGCAAACGAGCGCCAACAGGCTGGCCATGGGTGATGGCGCAAAGGTGCGCAGTCGCCGGCTGTCCGCCACCAATGCCGCAACGACGCCTCCGAAGAAAGGCAGCATATGCTCGGACAGCACTTCGCTTTGCCGCTCCATCACCATCAGTGCTGATATCAAAGCCAGTACCAGCGGTACGCGCGAGCCGCGTACCAAGGCGATCAGTGGCAGGATCAGGTAGAAAATCCATTCGTAATCCAGCGTCCAGGACACGGCTGCCGTCAGCAGCACCTTGCGATCGGTAGGGATGCCGTTGAAGACAGTCGGCATGTGGTTCAGGCGGATGAACGCCAGCACCAGCAGCGCGGCAAGGTGATGTACGACCAGCAGCGGTACGATTCTGAGGATTCGCGACACATACAGTCGGTTCCATTCGATCGTGCGCGACACCAGGATGCGACGGGTGAACAGAAACGCCGTGATCATGAAAAACAAGGCCACGCTCGAGCGCCCCAGCTCGGTATAGAACGCCGACGCGGGGCTCTCCCAATGGCCGCTGCGGAGGAAGGCGTACCAGATGCACGCATGGTGGATGAACACCATGCCGGCGAGATAGCCGCGCAGCCCGTCGATGCCCTGCACGCGGCTGCTATCGAGGGGAACGGCCAGCCAGCGATCGATCAGCCAAATGCTGCCAATGGCGGCGGCGATGACTAGCAGCGCGAAAACAGGATGGGTAATGCCGGGGTCGAGGATCATGCAGGGCCATGCATCGGCGCAGAATCAAACCCGCCGACTATACCCTACACGAGGCGTGGAAGCCCGACAGCGCGTCCTGTTCAGCTGAAGGACAAATTCAGGCCCGGCAGGTTTAGCTGCGCAAAGGCACTGACCCACACCTCACCGCGCTTGACCGGCATGGCATCGGTCCAGCCGCCGGTGGCGATGATCTCGCCAGCCTGCAAGGGCGCGAACCCCGAGTGCTGCTGTGACTGTAGCTGCCGGTGCAGCCCATGCATAGCGTGCAGGGGACTGCCCATCAGTTCGCGACCGGCGCCGGCGCCGGCAAGCATGCTGTCGTCGGCCGTGACTTTGGACAGCGACAGCGTGGCCGCCGCCAGCACCGCGGGCAATTGGTGGCGGCCATGGCGGGACAGCATGCGAGGCTCGCCGACAATCAGCTTGCGGTTCAGGCCGAAGGCGGCGATGGCATCGGGTGCATCGAATTCCCATCCCTTGTACGGCGACACCACCACTTCCAGCCCATGCGCCATCCATTCGAGGCAATCGGCGAGTTCGAGCAGGGTCGCATCGGCCGCCGGCGTGCGTGCCAGCTTGAATACCAAATGAGGCTCGATGCGCGGCTGTTGTGCCTTCGCGAGGCTGTGCAGCGCCTGGTTGTCCATCGCGTATTCGACGCTGCTGTCGAACAGGGTGCCCCAGATCGGCTCGGCCAGCGCCTGCGTCTTGCCGTAGCGCGCGCGCACGCGATCGTTCGCAAAGCCTATTCTGCGGCCGACCGGCGTCTCGCCGTGGGCGATTCGGATATTGCGCAGGCTGCGTGCGATGTCATAGGCATCGTCCCGGCTCAGCTTGCCGTCGCCGGTCAGCAACGGATGCAGGGTGCCACCGGCACGCGCCTTCATCAACGCATGCGCATACCGGTTGGCCATGGTGGTCATCAGCATGCTGTTCTCCTCGTTGCCCCTGGCTGCCCCCGAACTGAACCAACCGGTTCGGCGCGCTGAAGCCTGCAGGGCGGTAAACTGCGCTAAATAAAACTATACCAATCAGTCACAATTTATACCAATAGATTTCTATTTTCGCGAATGGTGGTAAAACTTGTGGGGGTTTAACAAATTGATACATTTGTCAGCTCGCTGCCGGTTTGGCCGGTCGCTACGGGATTTCCCCGGGAATCCGCAGGTTTCCCGCGTAGATGGCGCCGGTTTGGGCTATTAAAAGGGAGGTGCTGATATAGACCGGTTATGATCGCGAAGATTCGAACCGGCTGGCAAATCGACAGCCGGGTTGGGCGGCAGTTCGCAGCGAGGCCGGAAGCATCCGGCCTGACCATCGACGCACGGGAACAGGCGGATGGAAGTCTCATTCAAGCACGAAATAGAACAACTGAGGCTGGGCGAAGGCGACACCTTCCATGGTGAAGGCATCCTCGCGATCACCAAGGCCTTGCTGCAATCGGGCGTTTCCTATATCGGCGGCTACCAGGGCGCGCCGGTGTCGCACCTGCTGGACGTGATGGTCCAGGCGAAGTCACTCGTGGCCGAGCTCGGCGTGCATGTCGAAGCCTGCTCGAACGAAGCCTCTGCCGCCGCCATGCTCGGTGCATCCATTCACTACCCGGTGCGTGGCGCGGTCACCTGGAAATCCATCGTCGGCACCAATGTCGCGGCCGACGCACTGGCCAACCTCGCGTCTCCGGGCGTCACCGGCGGCGTGCTGATGGTGATTGGCGAAGACTATGGCGAAGGCGCTTCGGTGGTGCAGGAGCGCACCCACGCGTATGCGATGAAATCCACTGTATTGCTGCTCGACCCGCGTCCGGAATTGGCCACGATGGTCGACATGGTCGAACATGCATTCGCCATGTCGGAGGCGTCGAACATGCCGGCGATGATGGAGCTGCGCATTCGCGCCTGCCATGTGCGCGGCAGCTTCACCTGTCGCGACAACCGCCGACCCGCCGTGTCCGCGCTGGCGCCGATGGCTGAGCCGGGCTCGTTCGACTATGGCCGCCTCGCGCATCCGCCCTCGACCTTTCGCCATGAAAAGCTGAAGACAGAAGAACGCCTGCCGGCGGCACGTCGTTACATCGTCGAGCACGGCCTCAACGAGCTCCATGCCGGCAGGCACCACGATATCGGCATCATCGTGCAGGGCGGCATCGCGCCGGCTCTGCTGCGTTCATTGCAGCAGTTCGGGCTGGCCGATGCATTCGGCCAATCGGACATTCCGCTGCTGGTGTTGAATGTGACTTACCCGCTGGTGCCGGAGCAGGTGGCCGGTTTCGCCGACGGCAAGCGCGCCGTGCTGGTGGTAGAGGAGGGCTCGCCGGAATACATCGAACAGGAGATCGCGACCCATTTGCGCCGGTGCGATCTGCCGACGACCTTGCATGGCAAGGACATGCTGCCGGCCGCCGGCGAGCTGAACACCGAAGCGATCATGCATGGCTTGCTGTCCTTCCTTGATCGCCATGCGCCGCAAGTCCACACGCAGCCGGTGGCCACGATGCTGGCGGCCACCCGCGATCGCCGCCAGCAAGCGGCAGCACGACTGGATGCGGCGCTGCCGACCCGGCCGCCGGGCTTTTGTATTGGCTGCCCCGAACGGCCCGTGTTTTCGGCGGTCAAACTCGTGCAGCAAGAGGTCGGTCAGGTACACATCGCGGCCGACATAGGCTGCCATTCATTCGCGACTTTCGAGCCTTTCTCGCTCGGGCATTCCATTCTCGGTTACGGCATGAGCCTAGCCAGCCGCGCCGGCGTGTCGCCGATGATGCAGCGGCGCGTGCTGTCGATCATGGGCGACGGCGGCTTCTGGCATAACGGCCTGCTGACCGGCGTGCAATCGGCGCTATTCAATGGCGATGACGCAGTGCTGCTGATTTTCAAGAATGGGTATACCTCAGCCACCGGCACCCAGGACATCATCTCCACGCCCGGCAAGCGGGTGAAAGCCGCGGCGGGCGACAAGCTGGCCAGCCTGACCGCCAGCGACCGCACCATCGAAGACACGCTGGCCGGGCTCGGCGTGCAATGGCTGCGCACCGTACATTCCTATCGTGTGGCCGCGATGCGCGACACGCTGCGCGAAGCGATGACGACATCGTTCCCGGGCCTGAAGGTCATCATCGCCGAAGGCGAGTGCCAGCTCGAACGCCAGCGCCGCGTGCGTCCCTGGCTGGCGGGCCTGCTGTCGCGTGGCGAGCGCGTGGTGCGCGTCAAATATGGCGTCGATGAAGACGTGTGCAATGGCGACCATGCCTGCATGCGCCTGTCCGGCTGCCCGACGCTGACGCTGAAGGACAATCCCGATCCCCTGAAGGTCGATCCGGTCGCCACCGTCATCGATGGCTGCGTTGGCTGCGGCTTGTGCGGGGAAAACGCCCACGCGGCGACGCTGTGCCCGAGCTTCTATCGCGCCGAGGTCGTGCAGAACCCGCGCTGGCATGAACGCGTGGTCGACGCCGTCCGACAGCTCGCGTTGCGACTGCTGCAACCGGCTTGAGGCGAGGATCGCGATGACCATGTCCAGCACATCGGCCACGAGCCATGTCCCCGCAGCCCGCAGCATCTCCCTGTTGATCTGCGCGCTGGGCGGCGAGGGCGGCGGGGTGCTCAACGAATGGCTGGTCGATGTCGCGCGCCGCGCCGGCTATGCCGCACAGGGCACGTCGGTGCCGGGCGTGGCGCAGCGTACCGGTGCCACCACCTATTATTTCGAGACCTACCCGGTACCTGTCGCCCAGCTCGGCGGCCGCATGCCGGTCTTCAGCCTCAACCCGGTGCCCGGCGCGCTGGATGCGGTGCTGTCGTCTGAACTGCTGGAAACGGCGCGCTGTGCCAGCAATGGTTTGCCGTCGCCGGATCGCACGCTGGTGATCACGTCGTCTTCGCGTACGCTGACCAATGCCGAGCGCGGCCATTTGGGCGAC
>JBDKLN010000218.1:0-12680 GCA_039806045.1 Pseudomonadota bacterium | reverse complement strand
CCCGGGACCATGTCCGGCAGGCCGCTCTTGATCACCGCCTGGCGTGCCGGGTTCTGGCCGACGCCGGCCGCCAGCACCTGGCCCATGATCACTTCGCTGATCAGCTTCGGGTCGACGCCGGTGCGTTGCACCAGCCCTTTGATGACATGAGCGCCAAGCTCTGCAGCTGGAATCTTGGCGAGGGTTCCCCCGAACTTGCCGACGCCGGTGCGTGCGGCGGCGACGATGACGACTTCTTCCATATTGTTCTCCGTGAATGCTGCTTGATGACGACTACATGAATCGATGCTGCGGCAAAGCGGTGATGCGATGAGGTAGCGATGCAGTCCCGGTCCGGCCAACCGGGAGCCACTAACCTCGGTACAGCCCGTCTCGCATGGCCAACTGCGCAATGCAAAAACGGCAAAACATCAGATGCTAGCAATCGGTTTCCGGGCATTTTTGATGCGGGTCAACCGAACACCACTGTCGATCGACGGCGGCGCGATGCACATTCAGGGGGGAGTTCAATACGAAGACGCGGATTCCATGCTTCAGTCAAGAAGGCGCGCACGCTGCGGCGGATAACCGGGCGGCAGAAGGAATCGCGGGTGCAGTCTCCATTCTTTTTAAATTGTTATTATTTTCATGTGTACTTTTAAACCGATACACATTCGAAACCATATTACGCCTTAACTTGCGTTTAGGTAACAAATTTTCCTTGCGCTATGCAGCATTCAACAGACGCACCTGCATGCCGCTGAGCTTGCTGCCGGTGCCGGTCAGGGCTTTGCTGAGAATCTTGTAGGTGTCGAGGTCGAAGGCCGGGCGCGATGGCGCATCGGCCAGCAGCGACCAGACCTCATCTTCCGAGCGGGCAGTGCCGAGGTAACACCAGTTACTGACCACGTGGACATCGGTTCGTTCGCCAAGCGTCTCGACCAGCCCGACGGCGCCGGCAAAGGGCCAGGTACGGACATGCAGGCTGGCCAGCGCCGCTTCGAGGCGCGCGCGATGGAAGGAAAGGCCTTCGCGTCCGCAGCAGACGCCCTTGCAGCGTTTCAGCTGCCACGCGAAGCAGGGCTTGTTCGGGCCGCTGCGGCTTTCCAGCCCGAGTTGTACCAGGCAGAGCTGGTGCGATTCGGCCAGCTCGCGCAACGTGGCCTCAGCCTTGCGCTTCGAACTGAACAGACCATAAAGATGCCGGGCATGGCCGAAGTCCGCATCCTGCGCAAAGGTCAGCACGGGCGTCAGCCCGCCGGCCATGTCGTCGTCGAGGCGCCACGCGCACAAGTCGCCTTGTCGGCGCAGCTTGCGGTTGTGGATGGGCTGCAGGTGCTTGACCAGTTGCGCCTCCAGCAGCAGTGCGCCGACTTCGCCGGCCGTCTCGCGCCAGTCAATGCGGTGCAATTGCTGTGACAGCCGCATTTCCTTGTACAGCTTGTGGTCGGCGTTGAAGTGCGACAGCACGCGCTGGCGCAGGCGCACGCTTTTGCCGACATACAGCGGCACGTCATTCTCACCGTAGAACAGGTAGACGCCCGGGGTGTCGGGAATGTCGTCCAGCGCATCGGGCGGCAAATGCGAGGGCAGGCTGGGGCGTTGCAGCAGGATTTGCAGCGCGCGCTCGATATCGTCGATGGGCAGCACCGCATGCAGCTTTTGCCACAACTGCCACAACAGATCGGCATCGGCCAGTGCGCGATGGCGGCCATCGGGCTGCAATTGGTGGCGCTCGATCAGCGTATCAAGATTGTGCTTGCGCTCATGCGGAAACAGTGCGCGCGACAGCTTCACCGTGCACAGCACGTCGGACTTCCACGGCAGTCCGGCTTCACTGAACGCGTTGCGCAGGAAGCCATAGTCAAAGCGCGCATTGTGCGCAATGAACAGCGCGCCCTGCAGTCGTTCATGCAGGGCGGGCGCGAGCGCATCGAAAGTCGGTGCGTTGCGCACCATGTCGTTCGAGATGCCGGTCAGGCTCTGGATGAAGGCCGGGATGCCGACGCCCGGATTGACGAGGCTGGACCAGTGCGTCGCCTGGCCGGCAGCATCGACCTCGACCAGGCCGATCTCGGTGATGCGATCCGAAACCGGGTTGGTGCCCGTGGTCTCGAGGTCAAGAAAGACCAGCTTGTCGAACTTCATCGCCCCTTGCCGCTCATCTGAAACACACCTGCATTCGACAGCGGCGATGGCCATTCAGCCGCCACTGTCGAGGGAAAAACGCGGATTACTTCCCGCCCCAGCTATCCTTCAGCGTCACGATGCGGTTGAACACCGGCTTGCCCGGCTGGGTATCCACGCGATCGGCCACGAAGTAGCCATGGCGCTCGAACTGGAACTTGTCATCCGGCTTTGCGTTGTCGGCGCCGGCTTCGAGGTAAGCGGTGATCACCGATTTCGAATCGGGGTTCAAGGCCAACTTGAAGTCCTTGCCGCCGGCGTCCGGATGCGGGTCGCTGAACAGACGGTCATACATGCGCACTTCGGCCTCGACCGCATGCGGTGCCGATACCCAGTGGATGTTGCCCTTGACCTTGTAATTGTTCGCGCCGTCGGTGCCGCTCTTGCTGTCCGGGTAGTAATGGCAATGGACAGCGATCACCTTGCCCGACGCATCCTTGTCGCAGCCCGTGCACTCGACCACGTAGCCATAGCGCAGGCGCACCTTGTTACCCGGGTACAGGCGGAAATAACCTTTTTCCGGCGCTTCCATGAAATCTTCCGCCTCGATCCACAGCTCGCGGCTGAGCGGGAAATTGCGCTGGCCGCGTTCCGGATGGTGCGGATGCACCGGCGCGGTACAGGCTTCGCTCTGGCCTTCCGGGTAATTGTCGATGATCAGCTTCAGCGGATTCAGTACGCCGACGGTGCGCGCAGCTTTCGCATCGAGGTCATCACGCAATGCGCCTTCCAGCACGCCCATGTCGATCCAACTATCAGACTTGGCCACGCCGATGCGCTCTGCAAACAGCTGTATCGATTCCGGCGTAAAGCCACGGCGACGAATGCCGACGATGGTCGGCATGCGCGGGTCATCCCAGCCATCGACGATGTTTTCTTCGACCAGTTGCAGCAGCTTGCGCTTGCTGGTGATCGCATAGGTCAGGTTCAGGCGCGCGAATTCATATTGCTGCGGCAGCGGCTTCTTGAAGAAACCACCTTCGGCCAGCCGCTCGAGGATCCAGTCGTAGAACGGGCGGTGGTCCTGAAATTCCAGCGTGCAGAATGAATGCGTAATGTTTTCGATCGCATCCGAGATCGGGTGCGCATAGTCGTACATCGGGTAGATGCACCACTGGTCGCCGGTACGATGGTGATGTGCATGACGAATGCGATAGATTGCCGGGTCGCGCATGTTCATGTTCGGCGACGCCATGTCGATCTTGGCTCGCAGTATGTGTTCGCCATCCTTGAACTCGCCGGCCTTCATGCGCCGCAGCAGGTCCAGCGACTCATCGGCCGGGCGGTCACGGAAGCGCGAATTCTTGCCCGGCTCGCTGAACGAGCCGCGATTGGCCGCCATTTCCTCCGCGCTCTGGCTGTCGACATAGGCATGCCCGGCCGTCACCAGCCACTCGGCCATCGCATACAGCTGGTCGAAATAATCGCTGGCGAAGTACTGGTGTTCGTCGTCATCGGTTTTCCATGAGAAGCCCAGCCAGGCGACGCTGTCGATGATGGTGTCGACGTATTCCTGTTCTTCCTTGGTCGGGTTGGTGTCGTCGAAACGCAGGTGGCAGCGGCCGTTGTAATCGCGCGCGAGGCCGAAGTTCAGGCAGATCGACTTGGCATGGCCGATGTGCAGATAACCGTTGGGCTCTGGCGGGAAGCGGGTGATGACGGTGGGCAGTGCCTGGCCTTGCTTGTCGCTGCGCGCCGCATATTTGTTGTTGGCGATATCGGCATCGATGATGCCACGCAGGAAATTGGACGGTGCGGCTGGCGCGCCGTTGCTGCTGTCATTGCCCATGGATCAGGAAGATAATGCGGTGAAAGATAGTGGCATTTTACCGTAGCCATCGCAGCGAACAGGCGCGCAATCAAAGGGAGGCGGGACATGTGGACCTATCCGGCAAAGATGATCGCCCATCGCGGCGGCGGCAACCTCGCGCCCGAGAACACCATTGCCGCGCTGCGCTGCGGTTTGTCGCATGGTTTCCATGCCGCCGAATTTGACGTGATGGATGCGGCTGACGGACTGGTGCTGATGCACGATCCCGAACGCGGGCGCACGGTGCAGGGGCAGGGCAGCATTGGCGATTGCACGCTGGCGGATCTCGCGGCGATGGACGCGGGCGCATGGTTTGCGCCCGCCTTCGCCGGCGAGCCGGTGCCGACCTTTGCGGTTGCGCGCGACTTTTGCCTCGCGCATGGCATCTGGATGAATGCCGAGATCAAGCCGGTGCCCGGCACCGAAGCGGCAACGGGCCGGCAAGTGGCGCTGGCCTGCGCAGCGCTGCCCGCCGGCAGCGTGCTGCTGTCTTCGTTTGCGGTCGATGCGCTGCTTGCGGCGCGCGATGCCGCGCCGACGGTGCCACGGGCGTTGCTGGTCGAGGCAGTGCCGGACGACTGGGTCGAGCAGTTGCAGCAGGTGGGGGCGGTGGCCTTGCATGCGAAAGCGGCGTTGCTGACACCGATCCGGGCGGCTGCCGTGAAGGCGGCCGGCTACGGCTTGCTGTGCTACACGGTGAATGACCCGGCACAGGCGCGCGAACTGTTTGCCATGGGCGTCGATGCGATCTGTACCGACCGGCTCGACCTGATCGGCCCCGGGTTTGCCTGAGTACGCGGCAGGTCAGCCCTGGCGGCCTGCGCCGCGAGCTCGAAATTCCGCTGCAGCGCATTAATTTTTCGGCAATCAAATGCAGCCACATGCCAGCGCCGGCGCGGGTCGGGCAGGGTCGTTCACGTATAATCCAAGGTTTGCCGGCGGCATTGCCCGCCGGGCTTCCCGCACGCTTCAACGAAGCCCATGCACATCCGGGGTGCCTTCGCATCGTGCAGCACCGTACCCGACGTACCGATTGTCCTTACTCGCTCCGAATCGCATCATGATGAATGCCGCTGAAATCCGCGAAAAATTCCTGGCCTTTTTTGCTTCCAAAGGCCACACCATCGTCCGCTCGTCCAGCCTCGTGCCGGGCAATGATCCGACGCTGCTGTTCACGAACTCCGGCATGGTGCAGTTCAAGGACACCTTCCTCGGCACGGACAAGCGCGATTACGTGCGCGCCGCTTCCGTGCAGCGCTGCCTGCGTGCCGGTGGCAAGCACAACGACCTGGAGAACGTCGGCTATACCGCGCGCCACCACACTTTCTTCGAGATGCTGGGTAACTGGTCGTTCGGCGACTACTTCAAGAAGGATTCGCTGGTCTGGGCATACGAACTGCTGACCCAAGTCTACGGCCTGCCGGCCGAGAAGCTGTGGGCCACCGTCTACCAGACCGATGACGAAGCCTATGACATCTGGACCAAGGTGATCGGCCTGCCGCCCGAGCGCGTGGTGCGCATCGGTGACAACAAGGGTGCACCGTATGCATCGGACAATTTCTGGCAGATGGCCGAGACCGGCCCCTGCGGCCCGTGCTCGGAGATCTTCTATGACCACGGCCCGGACGTCTGGGGCGGCCCCCCGGGCAGCGCCGAGCAGGATGGTGACCGCTACATCGAGATCTGGAACAACGTGTTCATGCAGTTCGACCGCCAGCTCGACCCGGCCACCGGCGAATACACGCTGACCCCGCTGCCGGCCCCGTGCGTCGATACCGGCATGGGCCTCGAGCGACTGGCTGCCGTTCTTCAGCATGTGCACAGCAACTACGAGATCGACCTGTTCGATCGTCTCGTCAAAGCGGCCGCGCGCGAGACCGGCGCGAAAGACCTCTCCAATGGCTCGCTGCGCGTGATCGCCGACCATATCCGCGCCTGCGCCTTCCTCGTCACTGACGGTGTCGTGCCGGGCAGCGATGGCCGCGCGTATGTGCTGCGCCGTATCGTGCGCCGTGCGCTGCGCCACGGGAACAAGCTGGGCCAGAAGAAGCCCTTCTTCCACAAGCTGGTGCCGGACCTCGTCAAGGAAATGGGCGCCGCCTATCCGGAACTGGCCGACGCGCAAGAGCGCGTGATGATGGTGCTGAAGCAGGAAGAAGAACGTTTCGGCGAAACGCTGGAAAACGGCATGAAGATCCTCGAAGCGGCACTGGCCAAAGACCCGGGCCGCCTCGATGGCAAGACCGCCTTCACGCTGTATGACACCTATGGCTTCCCGCTCGATCTGACCGCCGACATCTGCCGCGAGCGCGATGTGACGCTCGACGAGGCCGGCTTCAGCGAAGCGATGGAAAAGCAGAAGTCGGCCGCCCGCGCGGCCGGCAAGTTCGAGATGGCGGCCGCCATCGAATACTCGGGCCCGAAGACGGTCTTTACCGGCTATGACACGCTGCATGGCGAAGCGAAGGTGCTCGCGTTGTACGTGAATGGCGCATCGGTGAATTCGATTGCTGCCGGCACTGAAGCCACCGTGGTGCTGGACACCACGCCGTTCTATGCCGAATCCGGCGGCCAGGCAGGCGACGTCGGCGTGCTCGAAGCAGGCAATGCCTCGTTCACCGTGGCCGATACGCAAAAGGTGCAGCCGGATGTGACCGGCCACCACGGCAAGCTCGCGTCCGGCACGCTGACGGTGGGCGACCAAGTCACGGCCAAGGTCGATGCCCATGTGCGCGCCGCGACCATGCGCAACCACTCGGCGACCCACCTGATGCACAAGGCGTTGCGCACCGTGCTCGGCGGCCATGTGGTGCAGAAAGGCTCGCTGGTCGATGCCGACAAGACCCGCTTTGACTTCAGCCACAACGCGCCGCTGACGTCCGACGAAATTCGCCGCATCGAGGCGCTGGTCAACCATGAAATTCTCAGCAACGCCGGTACCAATGCGCAGCACATGGGGTACGACGATGCGATCAAGGCCGGCGCGATGGCGCTGTTCGGCGAGAAGTACGGCGACACCGTGCGCGTGCTCGGCATCGGCTCGTCGACCGAACTGTGCGGCGGCACCCACGTGACCCGCACCGGCGATATCGGCCTGTTCAAGATCGTGTCCGAGGGCGGCGTGGCCGCCGGCATTCGCCGTGTCGAAGCCGTCACCGGCGAGAATGCGCTGGCGCTGGTGCAATCGCTGGCGGCGCGCGTGAACGAAGCCGCTGCTGCGCTGAAGGTACAGCCGGAAGAAATCACCTCCCGCATCGCGCAGGTGCAGGACCAGGTCAAGACGCTGGAAAAGGAACTCGCCGCGCTGAAGGGCAAGATGGCTTCCAGCCAGGGCGATGAAATGCTCGCGCAAGCGGTCGACATCGCCGGCATCAAGGTGCTGGCCGCGACGCTGGAAGGCGCCGATGTGGCGACCCTGCGCAGCGTGATGGACAAGATGAAGGACAAGCTCAAGACCGCCGCCATCGTGCTGGCGGCCGTGGACGGCGACAAGGTCAGCCTGATTGCCGGCGTCACTGCCGACGCGACGGGCAAGATCAAGGCGGGTGAACTGGTCAACCACGTCGCGCAGCAGGTCGGTGGCAAGGGCGGTGGCCGTCCTGACATGGCGCAGGCTGGCGGCACCAACCCGGCCGCGTTGCCGGCAGCGCTGGCCTCGGTCAGCCAGTGGGTCGGCGGCAAGCTGGGCGCGTGACGGGAGCGGCAACGATGGACTTCCAAAAAGACCTCGACGCGCGCGGCCTGAAGTGCCCGCTGCCCATCCTGAAAGCGAAGAAGGCGCTGGCCGACATGGCCAGCGGCGATGTGCTGCGCGTGATGGCGACGGATCCGGGTTCGGTGCGGGACTTCGGTGCGTTCGCGCGCCAGACCGGCAACGAACTGCTCGCGCACGAAGAAAACGCGGGCGCCGAGCCCAAGGAATTCACTTTCTTCCTGAAGCGGAAGTGAAGTTCGCCGACTGTCGTCGCGCTGACAGCTGCGCGACGGCAGTGGCGCTAGGATGGCGGCACGCACTTCGCACGCAAAGCGCACGATCGTGCGCAGGTTTTGCGTGCCGAAGGCTTCACCCCCTATAATTGCAGTTTACGTTAACGTCAATTAAACCTTTAGCAACATAGGACTCCCATGAAGGTACTGGTTCCGGTCAAGCGCGTGGTCGACTACAACGTCAAAGTGCGCGTCAAATCCGATGGCAGCGGTGTCGACATTGCCAATGTGAAGATGTCGATGAACCCGTTCGACGAAATCGCTGTGGAAGAGGCGATGCGTCTCAAAGAAGGCGGCAAGGCGACCGAAGTGGTGGCTGTGTCGTGTGGCGTCACCCAGTGCCAGGAAACCCTGCGCACGGCGATGGCGATCGGCGCCGACCGCGCGATCCTCGCCGAGACACCGGCTGACCTTGAACTGCAGCCGCTGGCTGTCGCCAAGTTGCTCAAGGCACTGGCCGACAAGGAACAGCCGCAACTGATCATCCTCGGCAAGCAGGCGATCGACGACGATTGCAACCAGACCGGCCAGATGCTGGCTGCGCTGCTGGGCTGGCCGCAAGCGACCTTCGCGTCCAAAGTGGCGATCGAAGACGGCAAGGCCGTGGTCACGCGGGAAGTCGACGGCGGCCTCGAGACCGTGTCGCTGTCGCTGCCGGCCATCATCACCACCGACCTGCGCCTGAACGAGCCGCGCTATGTGACGCTGCCCAACATCATGAAGGCGAAGAAGAAGCCGCTCGACGTCGTCAAGCCTGAAGCGCTGGGCGTCGATGTCGCACCGCGCCTGAAGACGCTGAAGGTTGCCGAGCCTGCCAAGCGCTCGGCCGGCACCATCGTGCCGGACGTCGCTACGCTGGTGGCGAAACTGAAGAACGAAGCCAAAGTCATCTGATCGGAATTTCCATGACCGCACTCGTCATTGCTGAACACGACAATGCCTCGCTGAAGGCGAGCACCCTGAACACTGTCACCGCGGCCGCCCAGTGCGGCGGCGATGTGCACGTCCTCGTCGCTGGCCACCAGTGCGACGCTGCTGCAGCGGCTGCTGCGCAGATCGCCGGCGTCTCCAAAGTGCTGGTGGCCGACGCCGCAGCATTTGCCAATGGCTTGGCCGAAAACGTCGCCGCACAAGCGCTGGCCATCGCGAAGAACTACAGCCACGTGCTGGCACCGGCGACGGCCTACGGCAAGAACATCCTGCCGCGCGTGGCCGCATCGCTGGATGTCGGCCAGATCTCCGAGATCACCAAGGTCGATGCGCCCGATACCTTCGAGCGCCCGATTTACGCCGGTAACGCGATCGCGACCGTGCAATCGATCGACCCGATCAAGGTCATTACTGTCCGTACCACTGGTTTTGATGCCGCAGTGGCGGGCGCGGGCGGCAGCGCCGCGATCGAAAAGCTCGACGTCGTCAGCGACAGTGGCACGTCGGCTTTCGTGTCGCGCGAGCTGGCCAAGTCCGATCGTCCGGAACTGACCGCCGCCAAGGTTATCGTCTCTGGCGGCCGCGGCATGGGCTCGGGCGAGAACTTCAAGCTCCTCGAGCCGCTGGCAGACAAACTGGGCGCTGCGATGGGCGCGTCGCGCGCTGCGGTGGATGCGGGCTATGTGCCCAACGACTGGCAGGTCGGTCAGACCGGCAAGATCGTCGCGCCGCAGCTGTACATCGCGGTCGGCATCTCGGGGGCGATCCAGCACCTGGCCGGCATGAAGGACTCGAAGACCATCGTCGCGATCAACAAGGATCCGGACGCGCCGATCTTCAGCGTGGCCGACTATGGCCTCGTTGGCGACCTGTTCGAGGCCGTGCCTGCCTTGATCAAAGAACTCCATTGATGACGGCTGCGCGCCCGATTCAATGATGTGAGAAACGGCCGGACTGTCACGCGACTGACAGACGGCCGTTTTTCATTGGATTAAGCTAAGCAAGACAGCAATAACAACGCACAACACTGATTGGAGAGATCCCATGAGCTACATCGCGCCCGTCAAGGATATGCTGTTCGTCATGAACGAACTCGCAGGCCTCGAGGCCATCAGCCAACTACCGGGCTGTGAGGATGCGACTCCCGACACCGCCGAAGCGGTACTGGAAGAAAATGCAAAATTCTGCGGCGAAGTCGTCGCACCGCTGAACTGGACCGGCGACCAGCAGCCCAGCCACTGGCATGACGGCAAGGTCACCACCACGCCCGGCTTCAAGGAAGCGTTCAAGGCCTTCGGTGAAGCGGGCTGGCAAGGCATCCAGCACCCGGTCGAATTCGGCGGCCAGGGCTTGCCCAAGCTGCTGGGCACGCCGTGCATAGAAATGCTGAATTCCGCGAACCTGTCTTTCGCGCTGTGCCCGCTGCTGACCGACGGCGCCATCGAGGCGCTGATGACCGCTGGAAGCGATGCGCAAAAGCAGCTGTACATCTCGAAGATGGTATCCGGCGAATGGACCGGGACCATGAACCTGACCGAACCGCAGGCCGGCTCCGACCTCGCGCTGGTGCGCTCGCGTGCCGAGCCGCAGGGTGATGGCACCTACAAGGTGTTCGGCACCAAGATCTTCATCACCTACGGTGAGCACGACATGGCCGAGAACATCGTCCATTTGGTGCTTGCGCGCACCCCGAATGCGCCGGAAGGCGTGAAGGGCATTTCGCTGTTCATCGTGCCGAAATTCAATGTGAACGCCGATGGCTCGCTGGGCGCGCGCAATGACGTGCACTGCGTGTCGATCGAGCACAAGCTGGGCATCAAGGCCAGCCCGACGGCGGTGCTGCAGTTCGGCGATCAGGGCGGCGCGGTCGGTTATCTGGTCGGCGAAGAGAATCGCGGCCTTGAGTACATGTTCATCATGATGAACTCGGCGCGCTTCGCCGTTGGCATGCAGGGCATCTCGGTGGCCGAGCGCGCGTACCAACAGGCCGTCGCCTATGCGAAGGATCGCGTGCAGTCGCGTGACCTCGCCGGCTCGCCGGGCCCGGTGGCCATCATTCATCACCCGGACGTCAAGCGCATGCTGATGAGCATGCGTGCACAGACCGAAGCGGCACGCGCGCTGTCCTACGTGGCGGCTGCCGCACATGACGCGGCCCATCATCATGCCGACGAAGCGACCCGCAAGGCCAACCAGGCTTTCTATGAGTTCATGGTGCCGATCGTCAAGGGCTGGTCGACCGAGCTGTCGATCGATGTCGCATCGACCGGCGTGCAGGTGCACGGCGGCATGGGCTTCATCGAAGAGACCGGCGCGGCCCAGCACTATCGCGATGCGCGCATCCTGACCATTTACGAAGGCACGACCGCGATCCAGGCGAATGACCTGATCGGCCGCAAGACCGCGCGCGATGGCGGCGCGGTGGCCAAGCAGATCATCGCGCAAGTGCGTGCGACCGAAGCGCAGCTGAAGGCCTCTGGTTCGGACGATCTCGTCGTGATCGGCAAGCGACTGGCCGAAGCCAGCACCGCGCTCGAGCAGGTGGTGGACTACATTGCCGCCACCGCAAAGAGCGACATCAAGGCCGCATTCGCCGGCAGCGTGCCTTACCTGAAGATGGCAGGCGTCGTGTTCGGTGGCTGGCAGATGGCGCGTGCTGCACTGGTGTCGACCGACAAGCTGAAGGCTGGCGATGGCGATGCATCGTTCTATAAAGCCAAGATTACAACCGCCCGCTTCTTCGCCGATCACCACCTGCCGCAGGCAGTCGCAGCCAAGACGGCGATCGTCGAAGGCAGCGCCGGCGTGCTGGCGCTGGCGGAAGACCAGTTCTGATCGTCCTGAACCTGCGCGCCGTTCGTGTCGCGCAAAGCAAAACGGCCGGGGAGACCCGGCCGTTTTTTTTGGGCGTTGAATATCGTGTTCAGCCGTAGGCGCCGCCCGTCAGCCACAGGTCGAAGGCGCGCGCGATGACGGTCAGCAGCAGCGTAGCGCCATAGAACAGGTTGGCGACCATCAGCGCAGCGACATACCACTGGCTGTCCGATTGCTTGCCGGACTCCGGGTTGTAGGTCGCATCCCATTTCTCGTCCGGCATCAGGCCGATCACGAAAGTTTCGACACTGGCGACGAGCATCGATATCACCAGCGGCACCGCATTGATCAGCAGCGGCCGGCTCGGATCGGTGGCCATCACGGCAGCCGTGGCCGGCAGGCTGGCGGCGTGCAGCCAGCCCCAGCGGTCGCCCAGGCCTTGCAGGTAGAAGCGGTGGACGCCGAGCATGCCTAGCAAAAATGACAACAGGGCGGTGAAGGTCTTGTTCTTGTGCGGGGAATTCATCGGCAGAGGCGGGCAGGGCGGCTGGGGAAAAAGCCCGGAAATTCAGGCAATTATCAGAAAACAGGGTGGAAAAATTGCCGATTTTGTACCTTGCGGGCAATTTTTCCGTAGCCGCCAGTGTGCCGCAGTGCCGCAGTCTGCGCAAACCGCCAGCCCGGCCCAAGCCGGTGCTTGTTGCCGGTAGGGGAAAACCGGTATAATCGCGGACTTTTCCCCGTCCGTACCCCTTTTTTTCGAGAAGATCATGGTCGTCATTCGCCTTTCCCGTGGCGGCGCCAAGAAGCGCCCGTTCTACAACATCGTGGCCGCCAACAGCCAGAACCGCCGTGACGGCCGCTTCCTGGAGCGCGTGGGCTTCTACAACCCGGTCGCCGCCGAAGGCGAAGAGGGTCTGCGCATCGCCTTCGACCGCGTCGACCACTGGGTCGGCCACGGCGCCCAGCTGTC
>JBDKLN010000217.1:0-3979 GCA_039806045.1 Pseudomonadota bacterium | reverse complement strand
ACCACGCTGTTCAGCTATTCCGACCGCCCTGCACTGCAAGCGCTGGGACTGTGGCGCGAAGCCCGTCTGTGACATCCATTCAACTCATTCAAATGACAGGAAGCCCGATGAAATACGCCGTCCCCGTACCGCCGACCTATACGCTGGCCATCGCCGGCAGCGATGAACTCTTTCCGGTCAATCGCGTGTTCTGCGTCGGCCGCAACTATGCGGCGCACGCCCGCGAGATGGGCAAGGACCCGGACCGCGATCCGCCGTTCTTCTTCATGAAGCCGGCTTGCGCCGTGGTGCAGGCAGGCGAACAGCCGATCGAGATTCCATACCCGCCGATGACGTCCAACTTCCATCACGAGATCGAACTGGTGGTGACCATCGCCAAGGGCGGCAAAGACATCGCCGAAGCCGATGCGCTGAACCACGTCCATGGCTATGCCGTTGGCCTGGACATGACGCGCCGCGACTTGCAACTGGAAGCGCGCGACAAGGGGCGTCCCTGGGAATTCGGCAAATCCTTCGCCGGTTCCGCACCCATTGGCCCGGTCTATCTCGCCGCCATCATTGGACACCCGGCGGCGGCGACCATCTCGCTGGATGTCAATGACCAGCCGCGCCAGTCGTCCGATATCGCCAAACTGATCTGGTCCGTGGCCGAATCGATCGCCTATCTGTCACGCTATGAAACGCTGGAGCCGGGCGACGTGATCATGACCGGCACGCCCGAAGGCGTGAATGCCGTCGTGCCGGGCGACGTGATGCGTGGCCACATCGACGGACTGGGCGACATCGTCGTACGCGTCGCCAAGTGATCAGATAATTTTCTCGCCAGGAGAACGCCATGGGCAATACGCCGGAAGTCTTCAAGCAGCCGCACGTCTGGGAAGCCGAGGGATCAAGCCGCATCCCGTTCTGGGCCTACACGGACGAAGACCTCTACAAGAAAGAACTCGACCGACTGTTCTACAAGGGCCACTGGTGCTATATCGGGCTCGAAGCCGAAGTGCCGAATCCGGGCGACTTCAAGCGCACCGTGATCGGCGAGCGCTCCGTCGTGATGACGCGCGACATGGATGGCGCGATTAACGTGGTCGAGAACGTCTGCGCGCATCGGGGCATGCAGTTCTGCCGCGAGCGTCACGGCAACAAGAAAGAGCTGGTCTGCCCCTACCACCAGTGGAATTACTCGCTCAAGGGCGACCTGCAGGGCGTGCCCTTCCGCCGTGGCGTGAAACAGGACGGCAAGGTCAACGGCGGCATGCCAAAGGAATTCAAGACCGAAGACCACGGCTTGACCAAGCTGAAGGTTGCCACCCGCGGTGGCGTCGTCTTCGCATCATTCGACCATGACGTCCAACCCTTCGAAGACTATCTGGGCCCGACCATCCTCGCCTACTTCGATCGACTGTTCAACGGCCGCAAGCTGACCATCCTTGGCTACAACCGCCAGCGCATACCGGGCAACTGGAAGCTGATGCAGGAGAACATCAAGGACCCGTACCACCCGGGCCTGTTGCACACCTGGTTCGTCACCTACGGGCTCTGGCGCGCAGACAACAAGTCCGAACTGAAGATGGACGAGCACTTCCGTCATGCGGCGATGATCTCGACCCGGGGTACCGGCGGCAAGAAAGAAGAAGTCACCCAGGGCGTCACCAGCTTCAAGGAAAACATGGAGGTGCTGGACAAGCGCCTGATCGACATCGTGCCCGAAGCCTGGTGGAACGGCCCGACGGCCGTGATGATGACGATTTTCCCGAGCGTGATCATCCAGCAGCAGGTCAACAGCGTATCGACCCGCCATATCCAGCCCAACGGCCACGGCTCGTTCGATTTCGTCTGGACCCATTTCGGCTTCGAAGACGACACGCCGGAAATGACGCAGCGCCGGCTGATCCAGGCCAACCTGTTTGGCCCGGCGGGCTTTGTGTCGGCGGATGACGGCGAAGTCATCGAGCTGTCGCAGTTCGGCTTCGAGCAAAAACCTTCGCATCGTGCGGTCGCGGAGCTGGGTGGTTACGACTGCGAAAACACCGACCACATGGTCACCGAGACCCTGATCCGGGGCATGTACAACTACTGGCGCAAAGTGATGGAGGTCTGACGACGATGGGCATACAACATTCCAGCCAGACCTTGCTCGACCTCATCCGGCTTTACAGCGACTATGCGGCGGCGGTCGATGCCGCGCAATGGGATACGTGGGTCGAATTCTTTGCCGACGAGTGCGAATACAAGATACAGCCGCGCGAGAATTACGAGCGCGGCTTCCCGCTGGCCACGCTGGCGCTGCTGTCGAAGAACATGCTGAAAGACCGCGTCTACGGCATCCACGAGACCCTGTACCACGACCCCTACTACCAACGCCATGTGGTCGGCCTGCCGACCATCCGCGAAGACAAGGACGGGATCATCGTCGCCGAAGCCAATTACGCGGTGTTCCGCACCAAGCTGTCGGGCGAATCGACGGTCTTCAACGTGGGCCGCTATCTCGACCGCATCAGGCGCGAGGGCGACCAGCTGAAGTTCGTCTCGCGGCTGTGCATCTACGACAGCGAGATGATCCCCAATTCGATCATCTATCCGATCTGAGCAAAGAAAGACCAGAGGAATCCATGAGCGAAAACTGGATTGATGTGACGGCTGCCGAGGCCGTGCCCGAAGACGACGTGATAGGCATCGATATCGCCGGCAAGAGCCTCGCGCTGTATCAGGTCGAAGGCGAGATCTACGCGACCGACAATATCTGCACCCACGGCAATGCACGCCTGTGTGACGGCTTCCTCGAGGGGCATGAAATCGAATGCCCGCTTCACCAGGGAAAGTTCGACATCCGCAATGGCAAGGCCATGTGCGCGCCGCTGACCGAGGATGTCCGCACCTATCCGGTCAGGATCGAAGGCAGCCGGGTCTTTGTCGATTTCGCCGCCTGACCCATCGGACCCATCGGACCCATCGGACCCATCGGACCCGGAGCCAGAATGACAGATGCCCCGACATTGGTGCTGCATAACTACTTCCGCAGCTCGGCCGCTTACCGCGTACGGATCGCAATGAATCTGAAGGGACTGGACTACCAGTACCTGTCGGTCCATCTCACGCGCGACGGCGGCATGCAGTTCAAGGACGACTACAAAGCCCTCAATCCCCAGCAACTGGTGCCGCTGCTCGACGACGATGGTTTCCAGCTGAGCCAGTCGCTGGCCATCATCGAATACCTCGATGAGACATTCCCGGCGGTTCGGCTGATTCCGCAAGACCTCCGGCAACGAGCCCGCGCACGGCAGATCGCACTGGCGATTTCATGCGACATCCATCCGCTGCAAAACCTGCGGGTATTGAAATACCTGACCGGCACGCTGGGCGTTTCCGAAGAAGGCAAGACTGAATGGATCCGCCACTGGCTGGCGCTGGGACTGGAAGCCCTGGAAGCCGATCTTTCCGGCTCCACGCTACGGGGCAGATTCTGCGTCGGCGACAGCCCGACCATGGCCGACTGCGCGCTGGTGCCGCAGATGTTCAGCGCCGCACGCTTCGGGGTCGATACCGACGCCTTCCCGACCTTGCGTGCGATCTATCACGCTTGCGAAGCGCTGCCCGCGGTCGCCGCAGCGCATCCGATGCGACAGGTCGATGCCGAATGATTCCAGCACAGTCCCCCTACCGCCCGACGAAAGGAGCCCATCACCTGCCCATTGGAAGCACTGACAGCATTCGTTCAAACAATATGAGGAGATCTACATGAAAAAGCATATGCTGGGCCTCGCCCTGGCGACCACGCTGGGCGCCGCCGTGTCGGCACCTGCAATGGCAATGGGTCCGTCGGCTGCGGACCTGATCAACGATACCAAGACCCCGGGTGATATCACCACCTACGGCATGGGCTATGGCCAGCAGCGTTTCTCGAAGCTGACCCAGATCAACCGCGCCAACGTCAAGAAGCTGGCACCGGTCTGGAACCTGTCGCTGGATTCGAACCAGCCGC
>JBDKLN010000216.1:0-13111 GCA_039806045.1 Pseudomonadota bacterium | reverse complement strand
AATCACAGATCGATAATGCTAATGAGAATGGTTCGCATTATTGTTAAATAATTTCCACATGTCAACTCATGCAATCCGCATTCTCGTGGACGGACACTGAGCCAAGCTGGTTGGGGGGCGGCGCTACCTGGTCTATTGGGGACTGGCCAGGCTGAAATAAGAGAAGGGAGAGGGCCGGGAAGGATCCCCGCGACCAGGCCCTCCAGCTCGTGAGCGTGATTCAGGCGAGCAAAGGGCTATCGACGCTCGCGCCGCTCAGGGAAATCCAGGCTTGTGGTAGGGAGAAATAGCCGCAGGAAGAAGGCGCATGCCAGGAAAGCATGCAAAATTCCAACGGGGGGATAGGCGCCGAACCGATCGCCCTGCCCGGGCGATAATCCCAAGTCCTGTCGGGTTGGCTGGGTACCATGCCACTCCCTGGCTGGCCCGGCAGGTATGGGAACCGGTATGACGCGCAGAATGAAATAATGCTACTACGAAATTATTGAGACGTCAGCCCATGGCCCCCGGGCACTGTAGGCGACGAAAGCGGGAGGATTCGCCAAGGTGAGGATCGACTGTCAACGATCCGAAATTTGTGAGCGCTGGGGTCTTCCGAACAAATGGGGGCCTGAAACAAAAAAGCCGTTGAATCCTGTGGAATCAACGGCTTAGAAATATTTTTGGTGGTGATAGGTGGATTTGAACCACCGACCCCAGCATTATGAGTGCTGTGCTCTAACCAACTGAGCTATATCACCACGAAGCCCGAAATTATGACGTTCACGGTGATGGCTGTCAACCGAGTTTCTTTCGCTCACCTTCTTGCACTTTTGCCAGCACCTGCGCGGCCGCATCGGGTGCCAGGCAATCGATCACGATCCGGTCTTCCATGCTGCGCAGCCAGGTCAGCTGGCGTTTGGCGAGCTGGCGCGTAGCGGCGATGCCTTTGTCGCGCATCGTCGTGAAATCGTATTGAGCATCCAGATGCTCCCAGGCCTGACGGTAACCGACGCAGCGCATCGAAGGCAGCCCGGGGTGCAGGTCGCCCCGGGCGCGCAAGGTCTGCACTTCGTCCAGCAGGCCGGGGCTCGCGGTCAGCATCGTGTCGAAGCGCTGCTCGATCCGGCGATGGAGCACGCTGCGATCCGATGGTTCCAGCGCGATAGGCAACAAGGTAAACGGCAGCTCCGGCGGCGGTGCCTTGGCCAGCAGGGATGACATCGGCTGGCCAGCCAGCAGGTAGATTTCCATGGCGCGCTGTATGCGCTGTGTGTCGGTCGGCTTCAGTCGCGCCGCGGTCGGCGCATCGACTTCGGCCAGTCGCTGGTGCAGGGCAGGGACGCCGTGGCGAGCGATTTCCCTGTCGATCTGGGCGCGCAATGCCGGATCTGCCTGCGGCAAATCATCCAGGCCGTCCCGCAAAGCTTTGAAGTACAACATGGTACCGCCGACCAGCAAGGGCAGTTTGCCGCGCGCGACGATTTCGCCGGCGATGCGAATCGCATCTTCCCTGAACTGCATCACCGAGTACGATTCGGTCGGGTCCAGCGTGTCGATCAGGTGATGCGGCACGGCCGCCCGTTCCTCCGGCGTCGGCTTTGCACTGCCGATGTCCATGCCGCGAAAGACAAGCGCGGAATCGACGGAAATGATTTCACACGGCACTCGCTTTGCAATCTCGAGCGCGGCAGCGGTCTTGCCCGATGCAGTCGGGCCCATGATGGCGACTGCCAGTGGTTTGGTGATGCTCATGCGGTGTTCAGGTGGCGGTCGTCAGGCGAATTCAGCCTGCTTTGCAATCAGGCGCACCGACAGGAAGTTCAGGCTGCCGAGCACACAGGACAGGATGGCCAGCGGGTACAGCGTGCCGTTATGGGTTGCGCCGACGATGCTGCCGATGGTGAACGCGAATGCCATCATCACGGCGCCCATCAGTCCGGCCGCTGTGCCGGCTTGTTTCGCAAATGGCGCGACGGCGCCGGATTGCGTGACCGGGAAATTGATGCCGTGGGAGACCATGGCCAAGAACATGGCCAGCACCACCATTGCCCAATGCCAGAGGCCGAGCAGCGTCGCGGCGAGGAAGTAAACGCCCGCTGCCAGCGAGACGGCCGTACCGATGCGTAGTGCCTGTTCGCCGCTGACGCTCTTCAACAGACGGCGGCAAACCAACGTGCCCGTCATGTAGCCCGACACGCCGGCCCCGAAGCAGAAGCCGAACCATTGGGTGGGCACCCCCAGTACCTTGATCAGCACGAAGCTCGAACCGGAAATGAACAGGAAGATGCCGCCATACGACAGCGACGCGGGCATCACATGCAGCCAGAATTCGCGCGAGCCCAGCACCAGCCGGTAGTTGTCGAGCAAGCCGTGCAGGTTGGTCGCTTCCGGATTCTTGTGCTCATTGGTCTCGGGCAGACGCAAGATGCAGGCCGCCATCACGCAGGCGGCAAAGGTGCCCAGCGCCACGAAGGCCGAGCGCCAGCCGAATGTGACTTGCAACCAGGAGCCAAGGATGGGCCCGATGATCGGTGCCAGCGAAATCCAGGTGCTGGCGCGGGCAATCACGCGCGCGCTGTGTTCCGGCGCATAGGCATCGCGCACGATAGCACGCGCGATCATCACCGCCGCACAGCAGCCCAGCGCTTGCAGGAAACGCGCCGCAATCAGCAGTTCTATCGATTGCGACAGTGCGCACAAGGCACTGGCTGCCACATACAGCCCAAGCCCGGTCAGCAGCACCGGACGGCGACCGAAACGATCGGACAAGGGGCCGACCAGCAATTGCGCACTGCCGAAGCTGATCACGAACAGCGTCAGCGTCAGCTGCACGGTTGAAACCGGCACGTTGAACACGGTTGCCAGGCTAGGCAGCGACGCAAGATAGAGGTCGGTCGATAGCGGCTGCATCATCAGCATCGCGGTGACCAGGACCAGGATGGGCGCGTGGCCGAACTGCTGATGCGGAGGATGGCTCATGGGCGAGG
Organism: Pseudomonadota bacterium; assembly: GCA_039806045.1. Classification (GTDB taxonomy): domain Bacteria; phylum Pseudomonadota; class Gammaproteobacteria; order Burkholderiales; family Burkholderiaceae_D; genus Pernthalerella. Next base: position 10,142 of record JBDKLN010000216.1, on the reverse strand, counting down.
TGGTGTCGTAAGTTGCAGGGCAGGCGGCCGTCGCTTACTGGCCGCGCAGGAACAGCTTGTCGAGATCAGGCAGCGCCAGCTGCACCCAGGTTGGCCGGCCGTGGTTGCACTGGTCCGATCGCTCGGTCGCTTCCATCTGGCGCAGCAGCGCATTCATTTCAGGCAGGGTTAGCAGGCGATGGGCGCGCACGGCGGTGTGGCAGGCCAGCGTCCCCAGCATCTCGTTGCGCCGCTCGACCAGCACCTGCGAGCCGCCGAATTCGCGCACGTCACGCAGCACGTCGCGCGCCAGTGCCTGCGCATCGCTGTTCTTCAGTAGCGCCGGGATCGCGCGCACGGCCAGCGTGGTTGGCGACATCACCGCGATGTCGAAGCCCAGTGCCGCCAGTACCGATGCATTTTCTTCGGCGGTGCCGACGTCGACCGGGTCCGCATGGAAGGTGATCGGGATCAGCAGCGGCTGCAATTGGACGGATTCCGATTCCAGTGCCTGCTTGAATTGCTCATACAAGATGCGCTCGTGCGCCGCATGCATGTCCACCAGCACCAATCCGATGCGGTTTTGCGCGAGCACGTAGATGCCGTGCAGCTGCGCGAGCGCGAAGCCGAGCGGGAATTCTTCGTTGGTATCCATGGCGCTGGGCGCCGCGTTACCAGAGTTGGCCAGGGCTTGAGCGCCTGGGCCCGGCAGGCCGCTCATGCCCGCCGTCACCCCGAAAAGGGACGACAACTCGCCGGACCCTGTACCGGCATCGCCGCGCGATTGCCCCAACGAGTCGGCGAACATCCTGCCGTACGAGACCGGATCTTGCGCAACCATCAGCGAGCCCTGTCGCTGCGGCATCGCCATCCATGGCAATGGCCCGCCGGCGGCGGCGGGCGCGGAGGATGGGCCCGGCAACTGCGCCGGTGACCCACCGTGCGCACTGGCCGAAGTCTTGGCCAGTGCACGGCTGACCGCATGGAACACGAACTGGTGCACCGCACGGCTGTCGCGGAAACGGACTTCGATCTTCGACGGATGCACGTTCACGTCGACCAGCGCCGGGTCGAGGTCCAGCATGATCACATAGGACGGAAAGCGGTCGCCATGCAGCACGTCCTGATAGGCCGCGCGTACTGCGTGCGTGAGCAATTTGTCGCGCACGAAGCGGCCGTTGACATAGAAGTACTGCGAATCGGCGCGGCCACGCGCTGCGGTCGGCAGGCCGACGAAGCCCTGCATCACCAGCGGGCCGGCAGCTTCTTGCAATGGCAGGCGTGCCTGCGCGAATTCATCGCCGAGGATTTGCGCGCTGCGCTGTTCGAGCGCCGCTTCCTGCCAGTGTTCGGTGGTCTTGCCGTTGTGGGTGACAGTAAAACGCACGTCGGGACGGGCCAGCGCCAGTCGTCGGACGACTTCGACGCAATGGCCGTATTCAGTCTGATCGGACTTCAGGAATTTACGGCGTGCCGGCGTGTTGAAGTACAGGTCCTGCACATCGACGACCGTGCCCTGGGCACCGGAGGCGGGGCTGACAGCGTCCGGTCGCTGGCCGTCGACTTGCCACGCATGTGGTTCACTGCCGGTGCGTGAGGTCAGCGTCAATTGCGCGACCGATGCGATCGAGGCCAGCGCCTCGCCGCGAAAACCCAGCGTGGTCACGTTTTCGAGATCATGCAGGTTGGCGATCTTGGAGGTCGCGTGGCGCGCGAGCGCCAGCGGCATTTGCGCCGGCGGTATCCCGCAGCCATTGTCGGCGATCGCGATACGCTTCACGCCGCCGGCGTCCAGCCGTATCGTCAGCTGCGTCGCGCCAGCGTCCAGCGCATTCTCAAGCAATTCCTTGACGACGGCAGACGGCCGTTCGATCACTTCGCCAGCGGCGATCTGCGAGATCAGCTGGTCGGGAAGCGGGCGGATGATGCGCTCGGCGCTGGTCGCGGTGTTCATCACGCGATTATACCGAGCGGAATATCCATCAATTCCGCAGCAGGCCAGGCGGGGGCAGCGTGTATCATCCGGGCTTTTGCGGCTGCCACGCCCGCATCACGTTCATCCACCCGACCGTCACCATGGACTTCTCGCAATTGCTGGACCTGATCCTCCACGTCGACAAATCGCTCGACAGCCTGCTGGCCCTGCATGGCTCGCTGGTGTATGTCGTGCTGTTTGCCATCGTTTTCGCCGAGACAGGGCTGGTCGTTTTCCCCTTCCTGCCGGGCGACACGCTGCTGTTCATGGGCGGTGCATTCTGCGCGAACGGCGGGATGAGCGCGCCGCTGCTGGTGGTCGTGCTGGTGCTGGCGGCCGTGACCGGCAATACGGTGAACTATCTGGTGGGGCGCGCGATCGGCGTGCGCGCGTTCACGCACAACTACCGCTGGCTGGACCGGGCGGCGCTGGAAAAGACGCATGCCTTCTTCGAAAAGCATGGCGGCAAGACCGTGGTGCTGGCGCGCTGGTTGCCGGTGATCCGTACTTTTGCCCCGTTTGTCGCCGGCGTGTCCGACATGGGCATGGCGCGCTTCCAGCTGTACAACATCACAGGTGCGCTGGGCTGGGTTGTGGGACTGGTGATGGCCGGCTACTTCTTCGGCAACATGCCATTCATTCGCGACCATCTGAACACGATCGTGCTGGTCGGTTTTGCCGCGGCCGCCGGCCCGGTGGCGGCGGCAGCGGCATGGCGTTTCGCGAAGAAGCTCATCGCACGCTCCCGCGCCGGCAACGACGCGGCCTGACGGCCTGAGGCGGCCGGAGCCCGCGCACCTCAGGTCATGCGTCCGCGGTTCAGCACCGGGTGTTTTTGCACATACTTGCGGATGCCGCGCATCAGCGCATCCGCCATCTGATCCTGATAGCTGTCGTCGGTCAGCTTGGCTTCTTCCTCCGGGTTGGAGATGAAGGCCGTTTCGACCAGGATGCTCGGAATGTCCGGCGCCTTCAGCACTGCAAAGCCGGCCTGTTCGACCTGCCCCTTGTGCAGCTTGTTGATTGATCCGATTTCTCCCAGCACGGATTTCGCGAGCTTCAGGCTGTCGTTGATCTGTGCCGTGGTCGACAGGTCGAGCAGCACGCTGGCCAGTTGCTGGTTCTTGCTGCGGATATTGATGCCGCCGATGAGGTCGGCCGCGTTTTCCTTGTTTGCCAGCCAGCGTGCCGCCGTCGAGCTGGCGCCTTTTTCCGACAGCGCAAACACGGACGATCCGCGTGCGGTCGGCTCGATGAAGGCGTCGGCGTGGATGGACACGAACAGGTCGGCCTGGACCTTGCGCGCCTTCTGCACGCGCACATGCAGTGGCACGAAATAGTCGCCGTCGCGGGTCAGCATCACGCGCACGTTCGGTTGCTGCTCGAGCTTGGCCTTCAGCCGGTGCGCAATCGCCAGCACCACATTCTTTTCATAATTGCCGCCACGTCCCACCGCGCCCGGATCTTCGCCGCCATGGCCCGGATCGAGCGCGATAGTGACCATGCGCGTCATTTCCGGCAGCTTGTCGTCGTCGGCGTTTTTCGGGACCACGGATTCGGCCGGACGCGCAGCGACCGGCGGCGTGCCCGGGGTAGCGGGCGCTGCCGGGCCCTTGTTCAGCAGCTCGGCGATCGGGTCGACTTCCTTCACCGGGTACAGGTCAAACACCAGCCGGTGCTTGTATTCGCCGACCGGGTCGAGCGTGAATACCTGCGGCTGGATGTCTGCCTTCAAGTCAAACACCAGGCGCACCACGCCGGGCCGGTTCTGGCCGACGCGCACTTGCGCGATATAGGGGTCGTTCGCCTGTACCTTCGCGACCAGGCTTTTCAGCTTGGGGTCGAGGTCCAGGCCGTCGATGTCGATCACGACCCGGTTCGGGTTTTGCACGAGGAAATGGGTGGCCTTGAGCTTGCTGTCGCTCTCCAGCGTCACGCGCGTGTAATCGGCGGCCGGCCACACGCGAACGGCGACGATTTGCGCGGCGTGGGCGATGCGGGTGGAGACGAGGGAGAGCAGCAGGGTGGCGCCCGCCTTCAGGACGGTGCGGCGGGTGCGGGATGCTACAAGTTGGGGCTCAGGTGCAGGTTTTCCAGACATGTTGCGCCCAGATCAGTATTCGCGCGCAATTCTACCGCACGCCCTTCACCTTTGGGTGCAAGAAAGAGATCGATGTCGGCGGTCGGGATCAGCCCGGCCGCGCGTTCCGGCCATTCGACCACGCACACCTTGTCGGCACCGAAATGCTCGCGAAAGCCGGCGTCGATGAATTCTTCGGCGCTGCCCATCCGGTACAGGTCGAAATGCATCAATTCCACCGTTCGGCCAGCCAGCGTGACGAGGTAAGGTTCGACCAGCGTATAGGTCGGGCTCTTGACCCGACCTTCATAGCCGGCTGCATGCAGCAGCGCACGCGTGACGAAGGTCTTGCCGGCGCCGAGGTCGCCGTGCAGGTGCAGCGACAGGCCGGGTCTGAGCACGCGCGCCAGCGCGTGGCCGAGCGCTGCGGTGCCCGCTTCATCCTTGAGAAAATCCTGCCAGTGTCGCATTGCTACAATGTCCGTCCGGTTCGATCAGGCCTGTCCAACCGCCAGCCTGATGCTTGTTTTTCCTTCAATTCCTGCATAACCTGCCGCTCGCCGTGTCTGCCACACCAGAACAACTTGCCGCGCTGTCGCAATCCCTGCGCGACTGGGGGCGCGAACTCGGCTTTGCCGATGTGCGGGTCGCCGACATTGACCTCGGCGATGCCGACGCGCAGCTGCAATCGTGGCTGGATGCCGGATATCACGGGCACATGGATTATATGGCGGCGCACGGCAGCAAGCGCGCCCGCCCCGCAGAACTGGTGCCGGGAACCCTGCGTGTGATCTGCGCGCGCATGCCTTACCTGCCACGACCTGCGGATGCAGGGGCCGCCAATGGCCGCGACTGGCGCGCGGCCGAAGACAGCCGTCACGCGGATCCGTCGGCGGCGGTGATCTCGGTCTACGCGCGCGGCCGCGATTATCACAAGGTGCTGCGCGCGCGGCTGCAGCAGCTGGCCGACCGTATCGCGCAAGCGATCGGGCCCTTCGGCTATCGCGTGTTCACCGACTCGGCACCGGTGATGGAAGTCGAGCTTGCTCAGCGTTCGGGCCTCGGCTGGTGCGGCAAGCACACGCTGCTGCTCAATCGCGATGCCGGGTCGATGTTCTTCCTCGGCGAGATCTACACCGACTTGCCGTTGCCAGTGGACGAAGCGACGACGGCGCACTGCGGCGAGTGTCGCGCCTGCATCGATGTCTGTCCGACACAGGCCATCGTCGGGCCTTATCGTCTCGACGCACGGCGTTGCATTTCTTACCTGACCATCGAGCTGAAAGACAGCATTCCTGAAGACTTGCGCCCGTTGATTGGCAATCGCGTGCTGGGCTGCGATGATTGCCAGCTAGCCTGCCCATGGAACAAGTTTGCGCAGCACAGCGAGTTGCCGGACTTTGATGTGCGCAACGGGCTGGATTCGGCCTCGCTGGTCGACTTGTTTGCGTGGTCCGAGCAAGACTTCCATGCACGCCTCGAGGGCAGCGCGATCCGCCGCATCGGCCATGAGCGCTGGCTGCGCAATATCGCCGTCGCACTCGGCAATGCAGCCTCAGGCAAATGCGGCGATCCGGCGCTGGTTGCCGCGCTGCGCTCGCGTGCCGGCCATCCGTCGGCGATGGTGCGCGAGCACGTGCAATGGGCATTGGCCCGGCATGGCCTTCCGTCGTGACAAAGACTCGTCTTTCTGACAACAGGTTGTCAGCCTGTCAGTGAGCAGACACAATACGCGGCGAGACAAGAACAATAAAACCCCCTTTCCCGGAGACCCTATGAAGCCCCGATTCCCATTTGCCGCGGCTGCCGCGGCGCTGCTCGCCTGCGCGCTCGCTGCCTTCCAGCTGCCCGCGCATGCGGAAGCGCCCATCGTGATCAAGTTCAGCCATGTGGTGGCCAAGGACACGCCCAAGGGCAAGGCCGCCGAAAAATTCCGCGAGCTGGCCGAAGCGGCGACCAAAGGCCGGGTGAAGGTCGAGCTCTATCCGAACAGCACGCTGTACAAGGACAAGGAAGAACTCGAGGCCCTGCAGCTGGGCGCGGTGCAGATGCTGGCGCCGTCGCTGGCCAAGTTCGGCCCGCTCGGCGTGAAGGAGTTCGAGCTGTTCGACCTGCCTTACATCTTCAATGACAAGCAGGCGCTCAACCGTATCACCAAGGGCCCGATCGGCCGCGACTTGCTGCACAAGCTCGAGAGCAAGGGCATCCTCGGTCTTGCGTACTGGGACAATGGCTTCAAGGTGATGTCGTCGAACCGGCCGATGCACGTGCCGGCCGACATGAAAGGCCTGAAGATGCGCATCCAGGCATCCAAGGTGCTCGACGAAGAAATGCGCACGCTGGGCGCCAACCCGCAGGTGATGGCCTTCTCCGAGGTCTACCAGGCGCTGCAGACCGGCGTGGTCGATGGCGCCGAGAATCCGCCGTCCAACCTGTACACGCAAAAAATGCACGAGGTACAGAAGCACCTGACCGTCACCAACCATGGCTACATCGGCTATGCCGTCATCGTGAACAAGAAGTTCTGGGACAAGCTGCCGGCGGACGTTCGTACCCAGCTTGAGGGCGCGCTGAAGGAAGCAACGGTCTATGCCGACAAGATCGCGCAGGAAGAAAATGACAAGGCGCTGGAAGCGGTAAAGAAATCGGGCAAGACGACTATCCATGTACCGACCGATGCCGAGAAAGCTGAATGGCGCAAGACCCTGCTACCGGTGCAGAAATCGATGGAAGGCCGCATCGGCAAGGACCTGATCGAAGCGGTCAACAAGACGGTCGCGGCGAAATGATTGCAAGCGTGCTGGATCACCTTGAAGAGTGGCTGATCGCGACGCTGATGGGCGTTGCGACTGCCATCATTTTCATCGCTGTGCTGCATCGCTACAGCTCCAGTTTGCCAATACCGGTGGTGCAGGACTGGCTGCTGCGTCTCAATACCAGCTGGGCGCAAGAGCTGACGATCTACCTGTTCGTCTGGATGGCCAAGTTTGGCGCTGCGTATGGGGTGCGCACCGGCATCCACGTCGGCGTCGATGTGCTGGTGAACCGGCTTCCGGAGGGCCAGCGGCGCGCGATGGTAGTGTTCGGCCTGCTGGCCGGCGCGCTGTTCACCGGCCTGATCGCGGCGTTCGGCGCGGACTTCGTGTTCGAGCTGTCATCCACCTCCAGCACGTCCGAAGTGCTGGAAGTGCCGATCTGGATCGTGTACCTGGCGATCCCGCTGGGTTCGTCATTGATGTGCTTCCGCTTCCTGCAAGTCGCGTGGCGCTTCGCGCACGGCGGCGAGCTGCCGGTACATGACCATGCGCATGTCGAGGGCCTGGTCGCCGATGCAGCGGAGGGCCGCCAATGAACAGCCTGTTTATCTTTGGCTTGCTGGTCGTGCTGATGCTGACCGGTATGCCGATCTCGATCGCGCTCGGCCTCACCGTACTCACGTTCCTGTTCACGATGACCGACGTGCCGGTGCAGGCAGTCGCGCTGAAGCTGTTCACCGGCATCGAGAAGTTCGAGATCATGGCGATCCCGTTCTTCATTTTGGCGGGCAATTTCCTCACCCACGGCGGCGTCGCGCGGCGGATGATCAATTTCGCAACCTCGATGGTGGGCCACTGGCATGGCGGACTTGCCTTGTCCGGCGTGGTCGCTTGCGCGCTGTTTGCCGCGGTATCCGGTTCGTCGCCGGCGACTGTGGTGGCGATTGGTTCCATCCTGCTACCGGCGATGGTCAGGCAGGGCTATCCGAAGCGCTTCGGCGCGGGCGTCATCACGACCTCGGGGGCGCTTGGCATCCTGATCCCGCCATCGATCGTGATGGTGATGTATTCGGTGTCGACCAATACCTCGGTTGGGAAATTGTTCATGGCCGGTGTTGTGCCCGGCCTGCTGTTGGCGCTGCTGCTCGGCGTGACGACCTCGGTGCTGGCCAGGAAAAAGGACTACCCGCGCCTGCCGCGTGCCAGCATGGCTGAACGCTGGAAAGCGTTGCGCGACAGCCTGTGGGGATTGCTGTTGATCGTGGTCGTGATCGGCGGCATCTACAGTGGCGCATTCACGCCGACCGAAGCGGCGGCAATGGCGGCCGTGTATGCCTTCGTGATCGCGGTCTTTGTGTACAAGGACCTCGGCTTCAGGCAAGTGCCGAAAGTGCTGCTGGATTCAGCATCGATGTCGGCGATGCTGCTCTACATCATTACCAACGCGGTTCTGTTCTCTTTCCTGATGACCAGCGAAGGCATACCGCAGGCGATGGCCGGCTGGATCATGGACAAGGGCCTGGGGCAAGTCAGCTTCCTGCTGGTGGTGAACCTGTTGCTGCTGTTGGCCGGCAATGTGATGGAGCCGTCGTCGATCGTGCTGATCATGGCACCCATCCTGTTCCCGGTCGCGACCGCGCTCGGCGTCGACCCGGTGCATTTCGGCATCATCATGGTGGTCAACATGGAAATCGGCATGTGCCATCCGCCGGTGGGCCTGAACCTGTATGTGGCTTCCGGCATCGCGCGCATGGGCATCAGTGAATTGACCGTCGCGGTGATGCCCTGGCTGTTGACGATGATCGTCTTCCTGCTGATGATTACTTATCTGCCGCAGATTTCGCTCTGGCTGCCGCGGCTGGTATTTGGCTGATTCATTGATGCAAGAGCGACCGCACAGGCAGGAGGACGCATGAACAAGGAAACTGATGCGCTGTTTTCCGCAATCGTCACGGCACCGTTTGGCGGCGTCGGCATTCGCGTCGATGATGGGCAGTTGAAAGAACTCGCTTACCTGCCGCGCAGCTACGAGGCCAAGCCGGCGCGCGACCCCCTGTCCAAAGAAGTGGCGTCGCAACTGCGCGCCTACCTGAAAGACCCCGACTTTGCATTCACGCTCGACCTGCCCGAGGTCGGTACCGCGCACCAGCGCAAGGTGTGGAAGGTGATCCGCGCCATTCCGCGCGGCGAGGTGCTGACCTATGGCCAGGTGGCGAAGATGATCCGCTCCGCGCCGCGCGCCGTCGGCCAGGCTTGCGGCGCAAACTGGTTTCCGGTGGCGATCCCCTGCCATCGGGTGACGGCGGCGGGTGGCATCGGCGGCTTCGGTGGCTATGCGCTGCATGACGGCGGCTTCCATCACGACGTCAAGCGCTGGCTGCTGCAGCATGAGCAGGTGCCAGGCTATTGATGGCAGCGAAGCAAGGAAAAACGGCTGCGACGACAAGCCATCCCATCGACGCGCAGCGGCCGGGTCAGGCCATCGTCGACGAATTCTGTGACCTGCTGTGGCTGGAGGATGGCCTGTCGCAAAACACGCGCGATGCGTACCGTCGTGACTTGATGCTGTTTGCCGAGTGGCTGCACAAGGAGCGACACAAGACTTTGTACGATGCCACCGGCGTCGACCTGAACGGCTATTTCGCATTCAAGCATGCGACCAGCAAAGCCAGCACTTCGAACCGGCGGCTCGCGGTCCTCAAGCGCTTCTATCAGTACGCGCTGCGCCTGCATCGGATTGCGGCCGATCCCTGCCTGAAACTGAAATCGGCCAAGCAGCCGCCGCGTTTCCCGAAGACCTTGTCCGAACAGCATGTTGAATCCCTGCTGGCTGCGCCGGATGTGAACACGTCGCTGGGCCTGCGCGACCGCACGATGCTGGAGCTGATGTATGCGAGCGGTCTGCGCGTGTCGGAGCTGGTGCTGATCAAGGGCGTCGAGGTCGGCATGAACGAAGGCGTGTTGCGCATTACCGGCAAGGGCAGCAAGACGCGGCTGGTGCCGTTTGGTGAAGAAGCGCGGCGCTGGCTGGATCGCTACCTCGCTGAGGCGCGCGCCACTATCCTCGCCGACAAATCCTCTGACGCCTTGTTCGTGACGGCCCTGGGCGGCCCGATGACGCGCCAGATGTTCTGGACCCTGATCAAGAAATACGCGCTGCGGGCGGGCATCAATGCGCCACTGTCACCGCATACGCTGCGACATGCGTTCGCGACCCATTTGCTGAACCACGGCGCCGACTTGCGCGTGGTTCAGCTGCTGCTCGGGCATGCAGACATTTCGACCACGCAGATCTACACGCACGTCGCACGCGAACGCCTGAAGCAGATCCATGCGCAGCACCACCCGCGCG
>JBDKLN010000215.1:0-10465 GCA_039806045.1 Pseudomonadota bacterium | reverse complement strand
GTCTCGGGATCGAGCGAGAACAGCAGCGGGCGGGCGAGGGCGTACAGGAGCTTGTCGGACACGATGGCGCAGGCGGGTATGCGGGTTGATGGAAAGTTATCCGCATTTTACCCGCGAGCATGTCCGCGACTGAGGTCGTTGATGGCTGCGCGCTTCACGCCTTGAGCGGCAAGTAAAGCAATCGCCGGGAATTCAGCCGGGCAGCGGTTCCCAGCGGCCCCGGCGCAGCGCCTCGATGGGCTGGAAATGGGTCTTGTAGTTCATCTTGCCGCTCTCGGCGATCCAGTAGCCGAGATAGACATACGGGATGTCGAGCTGCCGAGCCTGTTCGATCTGCCACAGCACGTTATAGGTGCCGAGGCTGGACTTCTCAAGGTCGGGATCGAAAAAGGTATAGACCGACGACAGGCCATCGTCGAGCACGTCGATGATGCTGACCATGCGCAGCGTGCCGTCGGGTTCGCGGAATTCGACCAGACGCGTGTTGACCTTGCTCTGCAACAGGAACTGCGCATACTGGTCACGACTGTCCTGGTCCATGCCGCCACCTGCATGGCGCACCGCCTGATAGCGCAGGTAAAGTTCGTAGTGCTCGTGCGCATAGGCCAGCCGCGATACCGACGCCTTCAGGTGCTGGTGCTGTTTCCACGCGCGGCGCTGGCTGCGCGTGGGCGCGAATTTCGCCGCATTCACGCGCACCGGCGTACAGGCCTGGCAGCCGTCGCAGTAAGGCCGGTAAGTGAAGATGCCGCTGCGACGGAAGCCGTTCTTGACCAGTTCCGAGTAGACATCGGCATTGATCAGGTGGGAAGGCGTCGCGACCTGCGAGCGCGCCTGACGGTCGTCAAGGTAACTGCACGGGTACGGCGCCGTTGCGTAGAACTGCAGCGTCGAGAAGGGCAGGTCCTTGAGATGGGTCATGGCTAAGGAAGTGCACAATAAATGGGCGTTTTATACCGAGCCGGCGCAGCGGTGCGCCGCGTGTTTCGAACCACACCAAGCCTCGGCACATTGGTCAGCGGCGACAGGTTTGGGCTTTGGTCAATCAGCGCCCTGCTATAAATTTACACCGATAGGGGGCCGGCGTGCAAAGCCGGGCTGTCACCGGGGTCACCATACACCCGCATGGGTGCCCATTCGACAATCGGTGGTTGCGACAGTGCCGGTTTCATCAAGCGCAGGAAGCGCTCGCGTGGCATCGGTTTTGCGCCCAGCGACGCGAGGTGGCTGGTCTCCTGTTGGCAATCGATCATGGTCACGCCCTGCCGGCGCAGGAAATGCACAAGGTAGGCCAGCGCGACCTTGGACGCATCGGGTAGGCGCGCAAACATTGACTCGCCAAAAAACATGCGGCCGATGCTGACACCGTAGGCACCGCCGGCCAGTTCGCCGTCTACCCACAACTCCGCTGAGTGCGCATGCCCCATCCGGTGCAACGCGCAATAGCCTTCAATGATTTGCGGCGAAATCCAGGTGCCGCCGCTTCCCGGTCGCCAGTCGGCGCAGGCCTCGATCACCTGGTGGAATGCCGTGTCGAACCGTACCTGCCAGCGGCCGCCGCTGGCCATGCTGCGGTCAACCTTCTTCAGCAGCTTCTTCAGGCTGTGCGACACGTGGAAATCGTCCGTCATCAGCACCATGCGCGGGTCGGTACTCCACCACAGTATGGGCTGGTGCTCCGAAAACCACGGGAAGATGCCGTCACGATAAGCCATCAACAGCCGTTCCGGCGACAGGTCGGCCCCGGCGGCCAGCAGGCCGGGCGCGCCATCACGCTCCGTCAACGCCAGCGCCGGATCGGGGAAGGGAGAGTCAGGTTCGAGCCAGTGGATGGGCATGCTCACCAATTCGGAACGTCATTTCGCACTTGAATAGTGCAATCTGGAATGTGGACGAATTTACAAGAAAAAAATCCATTCAAATTCAATGCTTTGCAATTCATGCCCAAAGGCACCAAAAAGGTACGAAAATTGCTTTTGTGCAGGGTTTTACATTAATCCTGCACTCAAAGGGGGAGGCTTACATGGATTCATTCCGCACCGGCGCGGACACGCTGTTTATTCTGCTGGGCGCCATCATGATTCTGGCCATGCACGCCGGTTTCGCATTTCTTGAACTGGGCACCGTGCGCAAGAAAAACCAGGTGAACGCCCTCGTCAAGATATTAGTCGATTTCGCAATTTCGACGATTGCCTACTTCTTCGTCGGCTATGGCATCGCCTATGGCGTGGATTTCTTCGCCAGCGCCGACGTGCTGGCCGAGAAGAGCGGCTTCGAGATGGTGAAGTTCTTCTTCCTGCTGACCTTCGCCGCTGCCATTCCGGCCATTATCTCGGGTGGTATCGCCGAGCGTGCGCGCTTCCATCCGCAACTGATCGCCACCGCATTGCTGGTGGGCCTGGTCTATCCCTTCTTCGAGGGCATCGCCTGGAACAACCGCTTCGGTATCCAGCCGTGGCTGGAAGCGACCTTCGGTGCAGCCTTCCATGACTTTGCCGGTTCGGTGGTCGTGCACGCTGTTGGCGGCTGGGCAGCGCTGCCGGCCGTGATCCTGCTCGGTTCACGCCATGGCCGTTACAACAAGGATGGCGCCATCGCTGCCGCGCATCCGCCGTCAAGCATTCCCTTCCTCGCACTGGGCGCGTGGATTCTCGCGGTGGGCTGGTTCGGCTTCAACGTGATGAGCGCGCAGACGCTGGACAAGATGAATGGCCTGGTCGCGATGAACTCGCTGATGGCCATGGTCGGCGGCACGCTGGTGGCCGTCCTGCTGGGTAAGAATGACCCGGGCTTTGCGTATAACGGCCCGCTGGCCGGCCTCGTTGCCGTGTGCGCGGGTTCGGACCTGATGCATCCGCTGGGCGCGCTGGTGGTCGGCGCTGTGGCTGGTGCAATCTTTGTCTGGATGTTCACGTTGACCCAGAACCGCTGGAAGATCGACGATGTGCTCGGCGTATGGCCGCTGCATGGCCTGTGCGGCGCGTGGGGTGGCATTGCCGCCGGCATTTTCGGCTTGAAGGCCTTTGGTGGCATTGGCGGCATCAGCTTCATGTCGCAGCTGATCGGCACCGCGATGGGCATCGTGATTGCAGTTGTTGGTGGCTTGCTCGTCTACGGCGTGCTCAAGCGCACCGTCGGCATCCGCCTCGATCAGGAGCAAGAATATGAAGGCGCCGACCTGTCGATCCACAAAATCACGGCAACGCCGGAACGCGAGTCGAGCTGGTAAAACTTGGCAGCGTGGCCGGCACAGCCCGGCCAGCTTTGTTCGGATGAAAAAAAGCGCGGCCTTGGCCGCGCTTTTTTGTTGCCCTTGTCATGCTTTTCAGTCATGCAGGCGCTTGCGGATGTCCAGCGTATGGAAGCCGAACGCCCTGCCGCTGCGATGCGCGGTGAGGTCGGCAAAAAAAAGTTTCAGCGTGTGTGAGACCGTCGGGAACGCGAGGTCGTCCCATGGGATCTCGTGCTCGGCGAAGAGCTTCACTTCCAGGCTTTCGGTGCCGGGTGCGAAGTTCAGGTCGAGCAGGCGCGCAAGGTAGAACAGGTGTACCTGATGTACATGTGGCACGTTCAGCAAGCTGAACAAGTCCTGCAGTTCGATGCGTGCGCCGGCCTCTTCCACCGTTTCGCGTTGCGCTGCTTCGCCGGTGGTCTCGGCATTTTCCATGAAGCCTGCAGGCAGGGTCCAGTATCCGTGACGCGGTTCGATCGCTCGCCGGCACAGCAGTATCTTCGTATCACCAGCCAGGTCCCAGACGGGAATGCTGCCAATGACCATCTTGGGATTCTGGTAATGAATGATTCCGCAATGACCGCAAACATGGCGCATGCGGTTGTCGTCGGGCGGGACAAGCAGGGACACGGGTCGGCCGCAGTCGGAGCAGAAATTCATGGGTGTGGACACGGGTGGGCGCAGAGGCAGAAAGCGTTGGCGAGTGTAACACTCGCAGTGCGGCGCACATCTGATTTGCATTGCGGTGCAATACGTTGTATGATCTCATTCTTCAGACGCGGGGTGGAGCAGTCTGGCAGCTCGTCGGGCTCATAACCCGAAGGTCACAGGTTCAAATCCTGTCCCCGCAACCAGATACCCAAGGCCCGGATCCAAGATCCGGGCCTTGTTGTTTGTATGTCCGGTCTTGCTGGTTTTGTACCGCGGGGCAATGACATCACGAGGGGTTTGCCCTATAATCCGGCGCAATGTGGTTCCCAGCCCCGCGCCCAAGGCAGCAGGCGGCCTCCGATGGACCACCAGTCTTACCGGCGCATACACGCCAGCGGCCCCAACAACAATCCACAACGCGGCCCTGGTACGCCAGCATCACTTTCTGTTTGAGCCTGTGGCATCGTTGATGCAGGCCGTGATTTGATCTGCCCACTGCAACCAACCCGTACGACAAGAATCGTAGATGAATACCGCTGAGGCGAAAAAAGTCCTCGAGACCGCGCTGCTGTGCACGCATGAGGCCCTGTCGGTCAACGACTTGAAGAAACTGTTCATTACCGGTCACGAAGTCATTGCGGCACCGAAGCCTGCCACGGCGGCGAAGCCAGCCACCGAAGTCCCGGGCGCACAGGCGACGGATGAAGCAGCAGGCCGCGATGAATCCGATGCGGATCTGGCTTTGGCTTTGGATGCCGATGCTGACGGTGAAGCACCGCATGCAGGGTTTGCCGAAAATGCCAATGCTGCGGATGTCGCCGAAGGCATTACGGGGGGCGAAGGCGCCGCCGAAGATGCGGACGCCGTCGAGCAGGAGGTCCTGATTGATGCCGATGCGATCAAGCAGATGCTGGCCGAGCTGCAGGAAGAATGGGCAGGCCGTGGCGTCGAGCTGGTGAAGCTGACCAATGGCTGGCGCTTCCAGAGCCGGGCCGAGATGAAGGTTTTCCTTGATCGCCTGAATCCGGAGAAGCCGCCGAAGTACACGCGCGCGACGCTGGAAACACTGGCGATCATTGCGTACCGCCAGCCAGTGACGCGTGGCGATATCGAAGACATTCGCGGCGTTGCCGTCAACTCGCAAACGATCAAGATGCTGGAAGATCGTGGCTGGGTCGACGTGATCGGCCATCGCGACGTGCCCGGCCGTCCGGCACTGCTGGCGACCACCAAGCAATTCCTCGATGACCTCGGCCTGTCGTCGCTGGAAGAATTGCCGCCGCTGCAGGCAGTCGGCCAGGAGCATATGCCCGGCGGGCCGGAAAACGCGATGCAGGCGATGGAGCAGAACCTGCAGGCGACGCTGGACCAGGCTAGCATCGATTTTGAAACGGGTGCGCCGGAAGCCGATGTCCATGTCGTCAGCGTTGCGCAAGCCGATGACGCTGATGGTCAGGCTGGCACCGATGACAGGGCCGACGACGCAGCACAAGCAGATACAGAGCAAGAAGATCCGGCAGGAACGGACGACGACGCTTCCGTAGCAGAGCCTGAGGCTGTCTCAGGCGCGGAACACGACGAACCTACGCCAGAACCGAAAGATGACCAGTCAACATTCCACTGACCCGCAACAAGCAGCGCCCGATACCGCTGATAACGCGCAGGGTGCCGAAGCCGGGCAGTCGCAAGACAAGAAACAGCCGCGTCGCGGCGTTCGCGGGCCGCGTTCGCTGCGCCGCTCGCGCAATCCCGAGAAAACTGCCGAACGTGGCGACGCTGATGGCGCCGAGCAGGCCCGGGGCGAAAACGCCGCCGGCGAGCAGGCCGAAGGCCGGCCGCAACGTCAGGGCCAGCCGCGCCGTGGCAAGCAGAACGGCGATCGCAACCGCGCCGACAAACCCCAGGGCAATCAGGGCAATCAAGGCAGCCCGCGCGGCAAAGGCCGCCAGGATCAGCACAGTCGCTCGGGCCAGCGAGGGCAACAGCGCAAGGGCGGTAATGATGCCGACGCTGTCTTCAGCTACGTGACCTCGGACGATTTTGATCATCTCGCGACCGACGATGGCGCGAATCCGGGCAAACCGAAGGCGGTGAGGCGTGACCTCACGGCCGACGATGACGCCCCCAAGCTGCACAAAGTGCTGGCCGAGGCCGGACTGGGGTCGCGACGCGATATGGAAGAACTGATCATCGCCGGCCGCGTGTCGGTGAACGGCGAGCCTGCCCATATCGGCCAGCGCATCTTGCCGACCGATCAGGTTCGCATCAATGGCAAGCTGCTGCAGCGTAAAGTCAGCACCAAGCCGCCGCGCGTGCTGATCTATCACAAGCAGGCGGGCGAAATTGTCAGCACCAGCGACCCCGAAGGCCGTGCCACCGTTTTCGATCGCGTGCCGAACATGAAGACAGGCAAGTGGCTGGCCGTTGGCCGCCTTGATTTCAATACCGAGGGCCTGCTGCTGTTCACGACCTCCGGCGACCTTGCGAACCGGCTGATGCACCCGCGCTACGGCATCGAGCGTGAATATGCGGTGCGTACGCTGGGCGTGCTCGAAGAAGGCATGCGCCAGAAGCTGCTGTCGGGCGTCGACCTCGATGACGGCCCGGCCAATTTCAACAAGATCGTCGATGGTGGCGGAGAAGGCGTCAACAAGTGGTATCGCGTGACCATTTCCGAGGGCCGCAATCGTGAAGTGCGCCGCATGTTCGAGGCCGTCGGCCTGACCGTGTCGCGCCTGATTCGTACCCGCTACGGCGCGCTGACCTTGCCCAGCAACCTCAAGCGCGGCCGTTGGGAAGAGCTCGACGAGCATGCCGTGCGCAACCTGATGGCGGCCAGCGGCCTCGGAAGCAAGGCCGGCGGCGGCCAGAAACCGCAAGCCAAGGGTAAAGGCGGGCAAAAAGGCGGCCCCCGCCACGGCAACGTCAATGGCAATGTGAACGGTAACGTCCATGGCAACGTGATGGGCCAGGCCAACGGCAATGTGAATGGCAACGTGGCTCGCGGCGGCAAGCGCCAGGGCAAGCCGCGCCAGCCGGATCCGCTGCAAACGGCGCTCGGTTTCCCGGGCGCCGGCAATGGCGGCAACCGCAACCGCGGTGGCCAACGCCGCGGCGCCGCAGGCGCAGCAGCCAGCGTCGGTGTCTGGACCGGCGATCGTTACGGCGCCACTGGCGGCACGGGTGGCATGGGCGGAGGCTCGGGCCGCCGTCGTTCGCGCGGCTGATGACAGGCCCGGTGCCGGCTGCCCTGCGGCGGCCCGCGTCATGCCCCTGCAGTCGTTCTGGTTTTGATAAGGCCGGACTGCGCTTTGTGCATTGCAGTGCGGTGTCAAATCGCCTATAATCAGGCACTTAACAAAAGCCGCCGGCGTCCTCGCCAGCGGCGGCAACATAAAAAAGATGGGCAGATGCCCATTTTTTTTTTCTTAAAAAGTTTGATGAGGTGTCGGCTGGTGCTATCCGCGCTGATTGAAAAAACCGTGACCGGCATGGGCTATGAACTGGTCGACTTCGAGCAGGCCGCACGCGGCCTGGTGCGCGTGTACATCGACGTGCCGCCGGAAGAAGACCGTGCCGTCACCGTTGAAGACTGCGAAAAAGTCACGCACCAGCTGCTGCACGTGCTGACAGTCGAGAACGCGAACTATGAGCGACTCGAAGTGTCCTCGCCGGGTCTGGACCGACCGCTGAAGAAGCTCGCCGATTACGCGCGCTTTGCCGGTTTCGAGGCCGTGGTGAAGCTGCGCATGGCGATGCCGGGCGCGCAGAACCGCAAGACCTTCCAGGGCGTGCTGCATGCACCCGAAGGCGAGACGCTGAAATTGGAATTTGAAGGCAATGAAGGGCCGGCGATGCTGGAGTTTTCGCTGGCGGAAGTGGACAAGGCACGCTTGGTGCCGAAAGTGGATTTCAGGAGTCGCAAATGAGTCGCGAAATTTTGTTGCTGGTCGATGCGCTGGCGCGTGAAAAGAACGTCGATAAGGAAGTCGTCTTTGGCGCGCTCGAGCACGCGCTCGCACAAGCTACCAAGAAGCGCTACGAGGGCGACGTCGACGTTCGCGTTTCGATCGATCGCGAGACCGGCGAGTTCGAGTCTTTCCGCCGCTGGCATGTGGTGCCCGACGAGGCCGGCCTGCAGCTGCCTGATCAGGAAATCCTGCTGTTCGAAGCCAAGGAACAAATCGAAGACATCGAAGTCGACGACCACATCGAGGAGCCGATCGAGTCGGTCGAGTTCGGCCGCCGCTTCGCGCAGGACACCAAGCAAGTCGTCCTGCAGCGCATCCGCGACGCCGAGCGCGAGCAGATCTTGGCCGACTTCCTCGAGCGCGGCGACGCCCTGGTGACCGGCACCATCAAGCGCATGGAGCGCGGCGATGCCATCATCGAATCCGGCAAGATTGAAGCGCGCTTGCCGCGCGACCAGATGATCCCGAAGGAGAACCTGCGCATCGGCGACCGCGCCCGCGCGTTCATCCTGCGCATCGACCGCAACGCGCGTGGCCCGCAGGTGATCCTGTCGCGTACCGCGCCTGAATTCATCATGAAACTGTTTGAGCTCGAAGTGCCCGAGATCGAGCAGGGCCTGCTGCAGATCAAATCGGCTGCCCGTGACCCGGGCGTGCGCGCGAAGATCGCCGTCTATACCAATGACAAGCGCATCGACCCGATCGGTACCTGCGTCGGCATGCGCGGCTCGCGCGTGCAGAGCGTGACCGGCGAACTCGGCGGTGAGCGCGTCGACATCGTGTTGTGGTCCGACGATCCGGCGCAATTCGTGATCGGCGCGCTGGCGCCGGCCAATGTGTCGTCGATCGTGGTCGACGAAGACAAGCACGCGATGGATGTGGTGGTCGACGAAGAAAACCTAGCGATCGCCATCGGCCGCGGCGGCCAGAACGTGCGTCTCGCGTCCGAGCTGACCGGCTGGCAGATCAACATCATGACCGCCGAGGAATCGGCCGACAAGGCCGCTTCCGAGACGGCCGTGATCCGCGGCCTGTTCATGGAAAAACTGGACGTGGACGAGGAAGTCGCCGACATCCTCGCGCAGGAAGGCTTCTCGACGCTGGAAGAGATTGCCTACGTGCCGATCCAGGAAATGCTGGAAATCGAAGCCTTCGACGAAGACACCGTCAACGAGCTGCGCAACCGCGCGCGCGATGCGCTGGTGACCGAGGCGATCGCCTCCGAAGAAGGCCTGGAAGGCATGGACGATGGACTGATCAACCTCGAAGGTATGGATCGCGTCACCGCCGGCAAGCTCGGCCTGGCCGGCGTGAAGACGCTGGAGCAGTTCGGCAACCTCGCCTATGACGAGTTCGGTGCGATCCTTGCTCTGCCGGCTGACCGTGCGCGTGAACTGATCGACAGCGAATTCAAGGATGTGACCGACGATGAGATGCGTCTGATCGATGCGAAGTACGACGACCGCGCCAAGGCATTGCAGGCGCACGTGTGGAACCTCGCCGAGAGCAAGTGAACGAACCGACGAACATCATCTGAGTGCAGAGCGTCACAAGAAAAGAGGACTGAATGGCGAGTAACAACGTAGCCCAATTTGCCGCCGAGCTGAAGATGCCGGCCGACGTGCTGCTCAAGCAGCTGCGCGACGCCGGCGTCAACAAGAGCTCGGCCGAGGACGCCTTGTCTAAAGAGGATAAGGACCAGCTGCTCGGGCATTTGCGCAAGGCGCACGGTGTGGCTGCGGACGGCGAGAAGAAGAAGATCACGCTGACGCGCAAGGAAACCACCGAGATCAAGCAGGCGGATGCCAGCGGCAAGTCGCGCACCATCCAGGTCGAGGTCCGCAAGAAGCGCACCTTCGTCAAGCGTGACGACGCGCAGGTTGCCGAGCCCGAAGCACCGAAGGTCGCGGCACAGATCATCGACGAAGCCGAGCAAGCGCGTCGCGATGAAGAGGCGCGTCGCCAGGCCGAGCTGATCGCCCGTCAGGAAGCCGACCTGCGTGAGAAGCAGGAGCGCCTGGCCCAGCTGGAAGCCGAGCGTGCCGCCGAGGCCGAGCGCGAAGCTGCGCGCGCCAAGGAAGCGGCCGAGGCGGCCGCCGCCGCAGCGGCCAAGCCCGCAGCTGCGGCCGGCGCCGAGGCTGCCGCACCGGCAGGCCCGTCGGCTGCTGAACAGGAAGCGGCAGCGGCTGCTGCCGCTGCCGCCGCCGCTGCTGCTGCCCGCGCGGCGGCTGCCGAGCAGGCGCGCAAGGCCGTCGCTGACGAAGTCGCGCAGATCAAGGCGATGATGAATTCGCCGCGCAAGGTGATCAAGGCACCGGAGCCGGCGCCTGCCGCCCGTGCCGAGGGCACGCTGCACCGCCCGGCGACCACCGGCGACAAAAAGCCCGCAGACAAGAAAGACGCGAAGCCGGGTGAAAAGAAATCGATCAAGTCGGCCAATGTGTCGTCGACCTGGCAAGACGAGAAGAAGCGTGGTCCGGCCGGTGGCCTCAAGACCCGTGGCGCGCCGACCGGCGGCCGCGACGGCTGGCGCTCGGGTCCGCGCGGACGCCGCAACAGCCACCACGACGACCGTGAATCGAACTTCCAGCAGCCGACCGAAGCCATCGTG
>JBDKLN010000214.1:0-5703 GCA_039806045.1 Pseudomonadota bacterium | reverse complement strand
GCGGCTGGTTCGAATCCAGCGACAGGTTCCAGACCGGTGCCAGCTTCTTGACGTTGGCGCGGTTGATCTGGGTCAGCTTCGAGAAACGCTGCTGGCCATAGCCCATGCCGTAGGTGGTGATGTCACCCGGGGTCTTGGTATCGTTGATCAGGTCCGCAGCCGACGGACCCATTGCCATTGCAGGTGCCGACACGGCGGCGCCCAGCGTGGTCGCCAGGGCGAGGCCCAGCACCTTGCTCGTCATCTTCATGATGTCTCCCATTGTTATAAAAAAGATCGCACTGCCGGAAAAACAATGCATCCCTGTCTAGACCGGTCACGCAATTGTGTTGCCTTGCCAGTCAGCGAGGCGATTGTACATAAGCTTTTCGTAAGAAAACCAACTTTGCCAACAAGGAAAACGAAATATTTTGCAGGCATTCTTATGATTTAAAGCAGCGGTTTTACGCTGGCAAAAACGCTCGCCGTTTGCCCTGTAACGGTGCCATGCAGGGACAAGCGTCTGCTGCATCGCAGCACAATGACGGCCTGAGCCGGCCTGCGTCGGGGGAGGAATCAGGTCACGATGGTGTCGTCGGTGCGGGTAACTTTTTCGGTGTCGACCCAGGTGATGGTCACCTTGTCACCCGGCTTGCCGCCGCGGAAGCGGAAAGCGAAATACGGATCGCGCGCAACCGACATGCCGAAGTGCACATGCAGCACCGGCTTGCCATTGCAGTCACCGCGTACGGTCTGTATGTAATGCGGCAGCACCAGATGACCGGCCACGTCCCAGGTCAGGCGCGACAGCATCCGGTGCTTCATCAGGATCTTCACTTCGACCCAGTCGCCGTTCATCACGGCGCGCACGCGCATCGGTTCGGCGGGCGTCGTCATCCGAGGCACCCTCCGATCATCACCGTGATGTCGCGCAGCGTGAAATACCATTTGCCGCCGGCACGCGCGGCGGCCACCAGGGTCGAGGTCTCGGCGACCTTGATGCGAACCGAGAATTCGGGATCGTTCTCTGGCAGCACATTGAAGCCGACGCAGACGGGCATCGGGTTGTGATCCGCAATCAGCGCAATGAAGTCGGTGTCAGGCATGTTGCTGCGAATCGTCACCGGCACATTGGTGCCGTTCTCGGCCAGCTCAGGCGCATCGAGCAGCAGCTCGTTATCCTTGGCGCGGCTAAGGTTGGGCGCATTGCCCCGATCGACCACGGTGCGCGAGGTATTCGGTGTCGTGGTGTCTCCGCTCATCGCAATCACGAAAGCTTCGAGACTCTTGGCCGAATAGACGGCGCCATTCCAGTCGCTACCCCAGGCAGCCTCGGCGAACACATCCGATGGCTTCAGCAGCCCCGAGCCGAATGCGATCGCGAAGGCCGAAGCCACGCGCATCAGGTCTCGCCGGTTCTGGTCCAAAGGTATCTCCGCTTGTGGAAGTTCAGGGATAAACATCAGGCAAGCACTGGCAGCGCTGCCGGACAGGATTGTGCCACCGTTTTCGTCAACGCATCGGCGGCGCGCCAGTCAGGCCTGCAGGAATGGTCTATTTGCGGCGACCGGTATCGACGCCGCGCACCGGACCCCAATTGCGGTTCTGGTCAGCGAGGTTGCCGTTCAATCCATTGACCGTCGGCGGCAAAACAACCAGCGACGATTCGTTGACACGGCAGTTGTTCATGCAGGCTTCACTCCGGACGTCGGGCTTGCCATTCACATCGAACATACCGTGCGCGGTCGACATGCCGTCGCGGTTGGGCATGCGCGCCTGCGCCTGCGCGATCGTCTTGTCCGACAGCGTGAAATCGCGCGGCACGATGTCGGCGAGGTGCAGCAGGTAAGCGGTGGCGGCATAGACCTCGTCCACCGTCAGGCTCTTGGGCTTGTCGAAAGGCATCGCGCGGCGGATGTAATCCCACAGCGTCGAGACATTTGCCACCTTCATGAAAGTCGTCTTCGCGTTCTCGGTGATCGCAGTCAGCCCGGTGACGCGGCCACGCTCGATGTCAGCCTTGGTGGTGCCGCCAATCAGCGGCGGGAATACCGCCGGCGATTCACCGAATGCGCCATGGCAGCTCGCGCATTTGGATTCCCACAGCTTTTCGCCCTGCGCCACCGAACCGGCGCCGGCCGGTAGTCCCGCGAAGTCGGGACGCACGTCGATGTCCCATGCGGCGATTTCGGAAGGCGTCGCCCTGCGGCCGATGCGTGCGTAGTTATCGGCGGCGATCGCCGGCAATGACGCAAAGAATGCCGCACACAACATGACGCTTGCCACGGCCTTGGGCATCATCGGCGCTGCGCCTGCGGACGTGTGCATACGATGTTTTTCAGGAGATCTGGACATTCACGACCTCCCCCGATGACTCGACCCGCCACGACTGTATCGCATTGTTGTGATACACCGAGCGCGTGCCGCGCACGCCGCGCAGCTCCCCGATCCTCGGCTGCACGTAACCGGTCTCGTCGATCGCACGCGACTGCAGGATGCAAGGCTTGCCATCCCAATCCCAATCGATATTGAAACGGGTCAGGCATTTCGGGAGCACCGGCGACTCCAGCCGCGCTGTCTTCCAGTTGCGACCGCCGTCGACGGACACGTCGACGCGTTTGATCGTGCCGCGGCCCGACCAGGCCAGGCCGCTGATATTGAAGAAGCCCTTGTCCAGCAAGCGCTGCCCGCCCGACGGCGAGGTGATCACGGACTTGCATTCCTGGATCAGCGCGTACTGCCGATGCAGGCCATCGGGCATGAAATCGAGGTACTGGGTCGATTCTTCGCGCGTCGCGAACGGTGCATCGCCGACCTCGAGCCGGCGCAGCCACTTCACCCAGCACACACCCTGCGCGCCCGGCACCACCAGTCGCAGCGGGTAACCGTTCTCGGGGCGCAGCATCTCGCCATTCATGCCCCAGGCAACAATGGCGTCGTCAAGCGCGCGTTCGATCGGAATTGAGCGCGTCAGGCTGGCACCGTCGGCGCCTTCGGCGAGGATGAATTTCGCTGTCGATTTATCGATGCCACAATCTTCCAGCAGCAGCGACAGCGGCACGCCGGTGAATTCGCAGCACGACAGCATGCCGTGCGTGTATTGCACCGACGGTACTGCCGGACTGCCCCAGTCCATCGCCGTGTTGGCCCCGCACTCGATGAAATGCATGCGCGACACCGACGGCAGTCGCAGCAAGTCAGCCATCGTGTAGACCTTGGCCGTGGACACGAGGCCGTTGACCATCAGGCGATGCGAAGCGGGATCAAGGTCATGCCAGCCCGCGTGGTGTCGCTCGAAATGCAGGCCGCTGGGCGTGATGATGCCGAACAGCCCCTGCAAAGGCGTAAATGAAATGCTGCTCTCGCGACGGCGGGTCAGGCCGGGTGATTCGCGGCGCTGCAGGTTGGCTTCGTGCTTCGACGGCATGCCATACGGCGCCTGCACGACCGGATTGCCGAGGGTGGTCGCGGCCTTTTGCGGCTGCAGGATCGCGAGGTCGCCGTCCGGCGTCGGGTGATCGAGCGCCAGCGCGCTGCCGCTGGCCAGCGCGGCGCTGGCCGTCATGAAGCTCTTGCGCAGGAAGTCTCGCCGCGCAGCGTCGAGTCCCTTGCCGGCGATTTCCTCGGCCAGCGCGTCCGGCACAAAATTCTCGGGTGCCGGCTGCAGGCGACCGAACCTCGACTTGCTCATTGCGGTCTCCAGAGGCCCTTATCTGGCACAGGCGATACGAACCAGCGCCTCGCCGACGCTGCCGGCCTCCGGCACAACCCAGGGCCCCGGCCTGTAAACGGCCTGCACCATCTTGTTATTGCCCATGGCGTCCGTGTGATAGAAGCTCAGCATGTGACGATGCGCACCTTTGTCGCATTCATACTCTTCCTGGCCCTTGACCGACAGGTAAGCCTGACCGCTCAAGTCCTGCGCGGACTTGTAGTCATGCAGGTGCCACATCTGGAATATGCCGACGCCGGTTTTTTTCAGCGAGTCGCGGTCGATGTAGGTGGCAAACTGATCCGACGGATAGTCGATGCGGGTCCAGTCCGCGTGCGCTTGGGTCGCAAGCAAGGCAAGGGACAGTGTGGCAAGGATCTTCTTCATTGTGCGAGGGTTCTCCGGAGTGCCTGCGCGCTGAACAATGCAGGCGATGATGCGCCGGGGCAGTATATCAGCGCGTCCATGAATGCATCAGCCGCTGATAGTTGTTCGTAAATGTTTGCGGGTACAATCGACCGCGCGGACCGGTGCGACATGCGCTGCCCCAGAAAAACAGAACAATTCACAAACCGCTTGCGGCCTGAGCCGCAGGAGACACCCATGCGACCCACATACCCGCGCCCCGCGCTGGCAGCGCTCAAGGCACCCGCCGCCGGACTTGGCTTCCGTCTTGCATTGGCCATGGCCGCCACGATCAGCCTGCTGGCCCTCGCGCCAATCCCCTCCCGCGCAGCCGATGCGCAGGCACTGTATGTGCAAGGGCTGGCTGCGACCTGCGCCAACTGCCACGGTACCCAAGGCAAGGCCCAGAAAGACGCCAGCGTTCCCGGCCTGGCCGGCCTGAAGGCCGACTACATCGTCGAACAGATGCAGGCCTTCAAGAGCGGCACGCGCGCGGCAACGATCATGCACCAGATCGCCAAGGGCTTTAATGATGAACAGGTCAAGCAGCTGGCGGATTACTTCGCCGGCCAGAAATGAGGGGATGAACATGGACCGCAGAACATTCCTGCAGGCCGGCGCGGCGCTCGCGCTGCTCGGTACCGGCGTCTCCGCGCATGCGATGCGTGGCGCGAAAGTGGTCGTGATCGGCGGCGGCTACGGCGGCGCAACGGCGGCCAAGTACATCCGCCTGCTGTCGGACAAGGCCATCGACGTCACGCTGGTCGAGCCGAACAAGGAGTTCATCTCCTGCCCGCTGTCCAACCTGGTGGTCGGTGGCAGCCGCAAGCTGGCCGACATCAGCCGTCCATACGCGAACCTGGCGCGCAACTACGGCATCAGCGTCGTGCACGACATGGCTGCCAGCATCGACACCACGGCACGCACGGTCAAGCTGGCCGGCGGCGCCACGCTCAACTATGACAAGCTGGTGCTGTCGCCCGGCATCGACCTGAATTTCGCCAGCATCGAAGGCCTGGAACAGGCGCATGCCGACGGCAGCGTGCTGCAGGCGTGGAAAGCCGGCGCCGAGACGGTCGCGCTGCGCAAGCAGCTCGAATCGATGCCCGACGGCGGCGTGTACGCGATCACGATTCCCGAAGCGCCCTTCCGCTGCCCGCCCGGACCCTACGAGCGCGCCTGCCAGGTCGCGTGGTACTTCAAGAACTTCAAGCCCAGGAGCAAGGTGCTGGTGCTGGATGCGAACCAGGACGTGGTGTCCAAGCCCGGCCTGTTCAAAAAGGCCTGGGCCGACCAGTACGCAGGCATCATCGAGTACCGCAATCAGCACAAGGCGATCGCGGTGTCGCCGAAGGACGGCCTGATCCGGTTCGACGTACAGGGCGACGTCAAAGCCGATGTCATCAATGCCTTGCCCGCGATGCGCGCCGGGAAGATCGCTCAGCAAACCGGCTTGGCCAACATGGCCAACAGCCGCTGGTGCGGCGTCAATTACCAGACCTTCGAATCGGCCGTCGCGAAGGATGTGTTCGTGATAGGTGACGCGATCCAGGTCGCGCAACTGATGCCCAAGAGCGGACACATGGCCAACAACCACGCCAAGGTTG
>JBDKLN010000213.1:0-6083 GCA_039806045.1 Pseudomonadota bacterium | reverse complement strand
GCCGCTTTTGGCAAAATCAGGCTAGACGCGAATGGATTCGATTAGTATCCGTATCCGTTCGCCCGGCATCGGACGCCGCATTGCTTGCCATCTTGAAAACCAGACGATAGCTCCATGATCCCAGTCATCCTTTCCGGCGGTTCCGGTTCACGCCTGTGGCCCCTGTCGCGCTCGATGCGCCCGAAGCAGTTCCTCGGCATTACCGAAGAGCGTTCGCTGTTCCAGCTGACGCTGGAGCGGCTGCAAGGGATAGACGGCATTCAGGCGCCCATCATCGTGTCCAACCAGGAGCATCGCTTCCTGGCGGCGGAACAGGCGCGCGCAGCAAATGCAGTACCTGCGGCCATCCTGCTCGAGCCCTTCGGGCGCAATACCGCCCCCGCGATTGCAGCGGCAGCCTTGCAAGCACGCGAAGATGGCGCTGACCCGGTGCTGCTGGTGCTGCCCTCGGACCACATCTTCATGAATGCGCAGGCCTTCCATGCCGCCGTCGCGCTCGGCGGCAAAGCCGCCGCCGACGGCATGCTGGTCACCTTCGGCATCGTGCCCGATCGCGCCGAGACCGGATACGGCTACCTGAAGGCCGGCGACGCGGTGCCGGGCCTGACGGGCGTGCAACGGGTCGCGCAATTCGTCGAGAAGCCGGACGCTGAGACTGCCGCTGAATATCTGGCCTCAGGCAAATATTTCTGGAACAGCGGCATGTTCATGTTCCGCGCTTCGGTCTACCTCGAAGAACTGGGACGGCATCGGCCCGATATCCTCGAGCATTGCCAGCTCGCGTGGAAAGCAGCAAGACGCGACCTCGACTTCATTCGCCTCGACGAAGGCCACTTCCAGACCTGCCCGTCGGATTCGGTCGACTATGCGGTGATGGAGAAAACCGCGCAGGCGGCGATGGTACCGCTGGACGCCGGCTGGAACGATGTCGGCGCCTGGCCGTCGGTCTGGCAATCGCAGGACAAGGATGCGAACGGCAATGCCGGACGCGGCGACGTGATCTTCGAGAATGCGAAGGATTGCTATGTGCACGCCGACAGCCGGCTGGTGAGCCTGCTCGGTGTCAGCGATCTGTTCGTGATCGAGACTGCGGATGCCGTGATGGTCGGCCACAAGGACCACGCGCAAGACGTCAAGAAGATCGTCGAACACCTGAACAAGGAAGGCCGCAGCGAGACCGAGCTGCACCGCGAAGTATTCCGCCCATGGGGATCGTTCGACTCGATCGGACGCGGCGACAAATATCAGGTCAAGCGCATCACGGTGAACCCAGGCAGCAAGCTGTCGCTGCAGTACCACCATCACCGCGCCGAGCACTGGATCGTGGTCAGCGGCTGTGCGAAGGTCACGATAGGCCAGTCGACGAAGCTGGTCGCTGAAAACCAGTCCGTCTTCATCCCGATCGGCGAGACCCACTGCCTGGAAAACCCCGGCACGATCCCGCTGGAATTGATCGAGGTGCAGTCGGGCAGCTACCTCGGCGAAGACGACATCGTCAGGCTGGAAGACCTGTACGGCCGCGCCTGATTATTTTTTCGGCAGGCGCCCCATCAGGTAGAACTCGTCGTTCGGCCGCATCCCGATGGCATTCGCGATGCGGTTCGACATGCCGAAGAAGGCCGTGATGGCCGCGATGTCCCAGATATCCTCGTCATCAAAGCCATGCGCGTGCAGGGCTGCATAGTCGGCATCGCCGACTGCGCCCGAGTTCAGGCAAACCTTCACCGCAAAGTCGAGCATCGCGCGCTGGCGCGGCGTGATGTCGGCTTTCAGGTGGTTCACCGCCACCTGATCCGCCACCAGCGGGTTCTTCGCATAGATGCGCAGCAGCGCGCCGTGCGCCACCACGCAATACAGGCAGTCGTTCTTTGCGCTGGTCGCCGTGACGATCATCTCGCGGTCTGCCTTGGACAGGTTGCCCGTCTCCTTCAGCATCAGCGCATCGTGGTACAGGAAGAATGCGCGGAATTCATCGGGACGATGCGCCAGTGTCAGGAAGACATTCGGCACAAAGCCGGCCTTCTCCTGCACCCCAAGGATCTTCTCGCGTACATCATCCGGCAAGTCTCTCAGTTCCGGCACAGGGAAACGCGAAATCGCTTTTTGCTCAGCCATCAGGACTCCTTTGCAAACTGAAGGTGGTACAGGTGAGCATAGACGCCGCCATGCGCCAGCAGTTCGGCGTGGCTGCCGACTTCGGCAATCTTGCCTTGCTCCAGCACGACGATGCGGTCCGCATGCTCGATCGTGGACAGCCGGTGCGCAATGACCAGCGTGGTGCGGCCTTTCATCAATTCATCCAGTGCATCCTGCACTGCGCGCTCGGATTCGGTATCCAGTGCCGACGTCGCTTCATCCAGGATCAGGATGGGCGCGTCCTTGTAAATCGCACGCGCAATCGCAAGGCGCTGGCGCTGGCCACCGGACAGCCGCATGCCGTTGTCGCCGATGTTGGTCTCCAGGCCTTCCGGCAGCGTCGCGATCACATCGGTCAGGTGCGCAGCCTTCGCTGCCGCCTCGATCCGCACCCGATCCGGATGCTCGTCGCCATACGCAATATTGGCGGCGACCGTATCATCGAACAGCACCACGTTCTGGCTGACCATGGCCATCTGCGAGCGCAGACTGGACAGGTCGATATCGGCGATCGCCATGCCATCGAGCAGGATCTGTCCCTGCGTCAGCGGATAGAACTCGGGCACGAGGTTCACCAGCGTCGACTTGCCGCCGCCCGACATGCCCACCAGCGCAATCGTTTCGCCTGGCGCAATCGCGAGATTGACACCGGACAGCGCCGGCTGCGCCTGGTCCGGATAATGGAAGCTGACGTCCACGAACGCGAGGCTGCCCCTGGCACGCTGCGCGAGCCTGGCGCCACCGGTACGCTCGGGCTCGGCATCGATCAGGCCAAACACCAGCTCGCCCGCCGCGAGGCCGCGCTGCAGCGGGCCATTGACGCCGGCCAGGTGCTTCAGCGGCGTCAGCGTCATCAGCATCGCCGTGATGAACGATGCAAAACCGCCGACGGTCATGTGGCCGTCACCGGCCTGCGCCAGCGCGATCATGATGATGACCGACACCGAGAATGAATTGATGAACTGCGTGATCGGCTCGGTGGTCGCCATCGTCGCGGCCATACGGATCATGAACCCACGCAGTCGCATTGAACGTTGTTCAAAGCGGCGCCCCTCATACGCCTGGCCGCCAAAGATCTTGATCACTTGCCGCGCGCGCGTGGTTTCTTCAATCGTCTGCGTGATCTCGCCGTTCAGCAACTGGTTCTGCGAAATCAAACGCTTCAGGCGCTTCGCAGTCAGGCGAACGACGACGGCCATTACCGGCACCATCACCAGCGTGATGATGGTCAGCTTCCAGTTCAGCCAGAACAAATAGCCAAGCAGGCCGACGATGGTCAGCGAATCGCGCACCAGCACCACGATCACGCCGCGCATCATGTCGAGGATTTGCTGCACCTCGACCATCATGGTGTTGATCACCTGCCCGGTCGACTGCTTGTCGTAGAAGCCCAGCGGCACGTCCAGCAGCCTGGTGAACATCTGCTGGCGCAGCTGCGTCATCATGCGCCCGCTGACCCAGGCCATCATGTAGTTGGTCGTGAAGGTCGACAGGCCGCGGATCACGAAGATGCCCACCACGATCAGCGGCACCCACCACAGCGGGAAAGTGCCCGCTTTGGAGAAGCCCTCGTCCAGCAGCAGCTTCATCAGGCCGGCCACGGCCGGTTCGGTCGCGGCTGTCACCAGCATGCCGGCGATGCCGAGCGCGAGGCGCGCTTTGTACGGGGCTAACAGCGCGAGGATACGCGCGAAGGTGCGGGACAGGCTCACCGGTGCTTTCTCTTGATGGGGCCGTCGCAACGGCGCTTGGGGTGATTAATATTCAAACCAGACATTGTCCGCGCTCAGCCATTCGGACAGCTTGCTGCGCAAATTGTCGTCGGCACGCACGCGCCAGTCGTCGGACAGGCGCAGCTCGCCGAGCGCACCATTCTTGGTGTACTGCACGACGATCGGGCATGAGCCTTCACGCTGCTGGAACGGCTGTATCAGTTCGCGTAGCTTGGCCGCATCGGCCTGCCCGTTCATCGACAGTCGCAACGCCTTCACGAAGCTGGCACGCGCGCCGGCAATGTCCATCACCTTCTCGGCGGTGATGCGCAAACCGCCGGAGAAACGATCCTCGGAAACCTTGCCCTGCACGGCCAGGAATTCATCTTCCTTGAACAGCGCGCGGTTCGCGTCGTAGACCTCGTTGTACACCGTGACCTCGACTTGCGCGGTGCCGTCGTCGAGCGTGGCGATCACCATGCGGCCGCGCTGCGTCATTTGCACGCGCAGGCCGGAGATGATGCCGGCCATCAGCCTCGGATCGCGTGCCGGTTGCAGGTCCGCCAGCTTTCCTTTGACGAACTTGCGTGCCTCCGGCGCGTATGCATTGAACAAATGGCCGGACAGGTAGAAGCCGAGCGCGGTCTTCTCTTCGGTCAGGCGCTGTTTCTCGCTCCACGGCGACACGTTCACGTATTCGGGACTGTCGTCAAAGCCGCTGTCATCCATCTCGAACAGGCTGACCTGGTTGGCCGATGCTTCAGCCTGTTCGGCGCTGTCCATCGCCAGGCCCACCGATGCCATCAGGATGCCGCGGTCAACGCCGAAACCATCGAAGGCGCCGGCCTTGATCAGGGATTCGATGGTGCGACGATTGATCTGGCGCTTGTCGACGCGCTTGGTAAAGTCGAACAAGTCCGTAAACGGACCATCCTGCCGCGCGGCGATGATGGCCTCGATCGCATTCTGGCCGGTGCCCTTCACGGCACCGAGGCCGTAGCGAATGCGATCGGCTTTTTTGCCTTCGTCGGCCACCGGAGTGAATCGGTACACCGACAGGTTGATGTCCGGCGGCAGCAGCGTCAGCTTGCAGGTATCGAGTGCATCCTCGACCAGGATCTTGACCTTGTCGGTGTCGTCCATCGCCAGCGACAAGTTGGCCGCCATGAATGCGGCCGGATGGTGTTCCTTCAGGTAGGCGGTGTAGTACGACAGCAGCGCATACGCGGCCGCGTGCGACTTGTTGAAGCCATAGCCGGCGAACTTCTCCATCAAGTCGAAGATCTCGTCGGCTTTCTGCTCGGACAAGCCGTTCTTCGCCGCGCCGTCGCGGAAGATCAGGCGATGCTCCGCCATTTCCTCGGGCTTCTTCTTGCCCATTGCACGACGCAGCAAGTCCGCGCCGCCGAGCGAATAGCCGCCGATGACCTGCGCCATCTGCATCACCTGTTCCTGGTAGACCATGATGCCGTAGGTCTCGGACAGGATGCCCTCGGTACGCGGATCAGGATAGTCGAACTTTTCACCATGCTTGCGTCGGCAGAAGTCCGGGATCAGGTCCATCGGGCCCGGGCGGTACAGCGCCACCAGCGCGATGATGTCCTCGAAACGGTCGGGGCGCGCATCCTTGAGCATGCCCTGCATGCCGCGGCTTTCAAGCTGGAACACGGCGACGGTGCGCGCCTGCGTCAGCAACTGGTAAGTCGCCCGGTCATTCAGCGGCAGCTTGTCGAGGCTGAAATCGGCCATCGCCGGGTCGAGTGCGCGAATGTACTTCTCCGCGCGATCGAGGATGGTCAGCGTGGTCAGGCCCAGAAAGTCGAACTTCACCAGCCCCATCGCTTCGACGTCATCCTTGTCGTACTGCGACACCACGCCGCTGTCGGCGCCTTGCGTGTATAGCGGGCAGAAATCGGTCAGCTTGCCGGGTGCGATCAGCACGCCGCCGGCGTGCATGCCGACGTTACGCGCAATGCCCTCGACTTGCTGCGCCAGTTCAAGCAGCTGCTTGACTTCTTCTTCGTTGTCGAACCGCTCTTTCAGCAGCGGCTCTTCGACCAGCGCATCGGCAATGGTCACCAGCTTGCCCGGCTTGAACGGGATCAGCTTGGAAATGCCGTCGCAGAAGTTGTAGCTCATGTCGAGCACGCGGCCCACGTCGCGCACCGCGCCCTTGGCAGCCATGGTGCCGAAGGTCGCAATCTGCGACACCGCATCCTTGCCGTAGCGCTCCTT
>JBDKLN010000212.1:0-8238 GCA_039806045.1 Pseudomonadota bacterium | reverse complement strand
AGCGGAAAGCGCGATGCTGGGCGTGCCAACCACGGCCGCAATCGTGATGGGCGACGGCGCAAACGATTTGAAGATGATGTCGGTGGCCGGCCTGTCCGTGGCCTACCGCGCCAAGCCGGTGGTGCAGGCGCAAGCCAGCGTCGCCCTTAACTACTCAGGCCTGGATGGCCTGTTGAACCTGTTCTACTGACCAGTCCGGGAGACCGAACGATGGACGAGCAGACCGTTTACGACGAAGCCACCGAAGCCCGCAAGACCCTGCTCTGGTGGCTGTACCTGATGCATGGCGCATCGCTGTTCCTGTCGCTGGGCATGTTCTCGTTCATCCCGCTGGTCTTCAACTACATCAAGCGCGACGAGACCAATGGCACCTGGCTGCGCACCCACCACAGCTGGCAAATACGTTCGTTCTGGTGGTATTTGTTCTGGGTCTGCGTGGGATGGACGGTCTTCGTCACCGTCATCGGCATACCGCTGGCAATCCTGATCTTTGCCGGCGCCTTCATCTGGAAGGCTTATCGCCTGATCAAGGGTTTCCTCGACCTCGATGATGGCAAGGCTATGCCAATGCCTGAAGAGCCTGAGCAATATCCGCAATGAGGTCTTGCGGCTCTTCCAGCCCGATGTTGAAGCGCACCAGCTGGCCGGCACCCTGCCAGTCGCGGCGCATCTGCGCGATGCGGTAAGGCACGGCCAGGCTGTTGGCGCCGCCCCAGCTGTAGCCGATCTTGAACAAGGTCAGGCTGTCGATGAAACGGTCGGTCTGTTCCTCCGTGTACTTCGGGTCGAACAGCACCGAGAACAAGCCACCGGCACCCGTGAAGTCGCGCCGCCAGGTTGCATGGCCGGGGCAATCGGCAAAGGCCGGATGCAGCACCTTCGCGATTTCGGGCCGCGCCTTCAGCCAGCCGGCAATCTTGCGCGCCGCCGCATCATGCGCATCGAAGCGCAGCTTCATCGTCGGCAGGCCACGCAGCACCAGATAGGTATCGTCGGCCGACACGCCCATGCCTAGGCGCATATGCGCCATCTCCAGCTTGCGCAGCAAGGGCTTGCCCTGTGACTTGTCTTCGCGCGTGATCACCGCGCCCATCAGGACGTCGGAGCCACCCGAGTGGTACTTGGTCAACGCCTGCATCACGATATCGACGCCATGCTCGAACGCGCGGAAGGCAATCCCGGCTGACCAGGTATTGTCGAGCGCGACGGTCACGCCTTTCGCTTTGGCGGCGCGGCAGATCGCGGGAATATCGGGCATTTCCATCGACACCGAGCCCGGTGCTTCGGTCCAGATCAATGTCGTGTTCGGCTGTATCAGCGCCGCGATGCCTTCGCCGACCAACGGGTCGTAGAACCGCGCGGTGATGCCGAAATCCCGCTGCAACCAGCTCGCCAGTTCGCGGTTCGGGTTGTAGACGTTGTCGGGAATCAGGAAATCGTCGCCCGCCTTCAGCAACGCGAGGTCGACCATCGCGATCGCCGCCAGTCCGCTCGGCGCCAGCAGGCAATCGCTGCCGCCTTCGATCTCGGCCAGTCGGGCTTCCAGCGTGAAGGTGGTCGGCGTGCCGTGCAGGCCGTAAGTGTAGGAAGTCTTGTCCTGCCAGTTGCGCGCGCGCAGCGCGGCCACGTCCTTGAACAAGACCGTCGACGCATGATGGATCGCGGCCGGGAACGCGCCGAAGCCTTCGGGCGGACGATAGTCCGTCGTCGTCAGCAGCGTCTGCAGGGATTTGTCCTTGTCAGTCAACGCTGGCCCACATGTCGTGCGCGTCGGCAGCCGTGATGCGCACATCGACGAACTCACCGACCTTCAGCGTGCGGCCCGGCTCGTACGGCAGCTTCACATAGACCACGCCATCGATCTCGGGCGCATCGGCGGCCGAACGCGCGGTGGCGCCATTGCGATCGACCTTGTCGACCAGCACGCGCAGGGTCTTGCCGACCTTGGCCTGCAGGCGCTGGCGCGAGATGGCTTCCTGCAGCTGCATCACGCGGGCGCGGCGCTCTTCCCTGACTTCATCCGGCACCGCGCCGGCGATGTCATTGGCAGCCGCGCCATCGATCGGGGAATAGGCAAAGCAGCCGAGGCGGTCGATCTGCGCTTCCTGCAGGAAGTCGAGCAGGTACTGGAATTCTTCTTCGGTCTCACCGGGGAACCCGGCAATGAAGGTCGAACGGATCGTGATGTCCGGGCAGGCTGCGCGCCAGGCGCGGATGCGCTCGATGTTCTTTTCTCCGTTGGCCGGGCGCTTCATGCGCCGCAGCACTTCAGGGTGCGCGTGCTGCAGCGGCACGTCGAGGTAAGGCAACACATGGCCGCCGTTCATCAGCGGGATGACTTCGTCGACATGCGGATAGGGATACACGTAATGCAGGCGCACCCAGGCGTCGTATTGTTTGGCCAATTCACCCAGCGCGATGACGAGGTCCGTCATGTGGGTGCGCATCGGCTTGCCATTCCAGAATCCGGTCCGGAACTTGATGTCTACGCCATAGGCACTGGTGTCCTGCGAGATCACCAGCAGCTCCCTGACGCCGGCCTTGAACAGGTTCTCGGCCTCCAGCATGACGTCGGCGATCGGGCGCGACACGAGGTCGCCGCGCAGCGAAGGGATGATGCAAAAGCTGCAGCGGTGGTTGCAGCCTTCGGAAATCTTCAGGTAAGCATAGTGCCTGGGCGTGAGCTTGACGCCAGCCGCCGGCACCAGGTCGATGAAGGGTTCATGCGGCTTGGGCAGGTGCACATGCACCGCGTCCATCACCTCGCCCAGCGCATGCGGTCCCGTGACGGCCAGCACCTTCGGGTGCACCTTTTGCACGATCTCGTCGCCGGACGCATCCTTCTTGTGTCCGAGGCAGCCGGTGACGATCACCTTGCCGTTTTCATTCAAGGCTTCGCCAATCGCATCCAGTGATTCCTGGACGGCGGCATCGATGAAGCCGCAGGTATTGACGATCACCAGATCCGCGCCGTCATAGGACTTGGCGGTTTCGTAGCCTTCGGCACGAAGCTGGGTGAGGATCTGTTCGGAATCGACCAGCGCCTTCGGGCAACCGAGTGACACAAAACCGACTTTGGGCGGGGTGGTGGTGGAACGGGACATGAAACCTTGGAGATCGAAATAACGAAGTCGGGATGACGGAAAAGCAAATGGCGACCACGCTGGGCGTGGCCGCCATTTTACCTGTTGCCGCTGCCGCCTTGCGGCAGCCGGAATTTACTTGCTCTCGGCCTTTTCAGGCGCCCGCGCCGGATTCACACCCGGGAACGGGAACGCGCCAAACACATTTTTGGCCTGGCTTTGCATCTGTTCCTGCATCTGCATGAACAGGCTCTTCGACTGCTCGATGTAGTTGCTCATCATGCCCTGCATCATCGGCGCCTGCACGCTCATGAACTGAGTCCACATCTCGGGACTGAAGGTCTTTTCGTCGATCATGCCCTTCGAGTTCTCGGCCATCTTGTTCTGGATGTCGATGAACACCTGAATGTTCTTTTCGAGGTAGCTGCCCATCATGCCCTGCATTGCATGGCCATAGTAGCGAATGATCTGCGACAGCGCGCCGCTGGAGAACATCGGCTGGCCGTTGGCTTCTTCTTCGAGGATGATCTGCAGCAGAATGCTGCGGGTCAGGTCGTCGTCGGTCTTCGCATCGACCACCATGAATTCTTCATTGCCGAGAACCAGTTGCTTGACGTCCGCAAGCGTGATGTAGGAACTGGTCTGGGTGTCATACAGACGGCGGTTCGGGTATTTCTTGATCAGTCGTTCGCCGGTCTTTTTAGCGGTAGTCATTAAAGAAGTCCAGTCTATTGCGTCGCAATGAAGGCTTGCGATCTTGGAAAAAAATCCGGAAGGTTTTCCGAGTCCCCTGAATCATTATAGTCCTGAAAAACAAACGCTTGTCCAAATGCCTCCCTTGTCTGGCAGGGAATTGGTGCGGCGCACAGCGAATTCAGGACTATTGCGGATAGTAAACACTTCATGCGACACGGGAAATCGCCGGAATAACACCGGATTGCATGGCGAACCAGCGCGGCCGGTTGGCGCAAGGCGCTGGCAATTCGCCGAGTCCCCGTGTCGCCAACAACGATGCGGCAGCTGCCGGTGCCATCCCTTGTCAAGCCTTGACCTGGACGTAACGTCCCGGTGCAGGCTCGATCGGTTTGTGGCGGGTATTGCCATACTTGGCCGGCGCCGCCTGCTGCTTGCCCGCATGCTCGGCAAGGAAGGCGGTCCACTCAGTCCACCAGCTGCCCGGATGTTCTGCGGCACCCGCCATCCATTCATCAGCAGTAGCCGGCAGCTTGTCATTGGTCCAGTAGCTGCGCTTTTTCTTGGCCGGCGGATTGATCACACCGGCAATATGGCCCGATGCCCCCAGCACGAACCGGTTGTTGCCACGCCTGCCCTTGTTCAGCAGCCCGGACGACAGGTAAGCCGTATTCCACGGCACGATGTGGTCTTCGCGCGATGCATAGATGAAGGCCGGCACTTGTACCTTGCCAAGGTCGATCGGGTCACCGCGGACGGATAGCGCCCCCGGCTCGCGAAGCCGGTTCTCGAGATACATGTTGCGCAGGTAGTAGCAAAACATCGGGCCCGGCAGGTTGGTGCTGTCGGAGTTCCAGTACAGCAGATCGAACGGCGGCGGGTCTTCGCCCTTCAGGTAGTTCGATTCCACGTAATTCCACACCAGGTCGTTCGGACGCAGGCTGGAAAACGCCGTCGCGAAATCGCGCCCCGGCATCAGGCCGCCCCTGCCGATGGCTGTCTCGCGCTGCTGCACCTGCGCTTCGTCCACATAAACTTCAATCGCGCCGACATCGCTGAAATCGAGCATCGTCGTCAGCAGCGTCAGGCTCGCGGCCGGCTTCTTGCCGCGCGCGGCCAGCACGGCCAGCGCGGTCGACAGAATGGTGCCGCCGACGCAGAAGCCCAGGGTATTGAGCTGATCTTCGCCGGCAATGTCGAGCGCGACCTCAATCGCCTTGATCGGGCCCTGCTCGATGTAATCATCCCAGCCGAGGTGGCCGAGCGATGCATCGGCATTCACCCACGACACGACAAACACGGTATGCCCCTGCGCCACCGCATGGCGTATCAGCGAGTTCTCCGGCTGCAGGTCAAGGATGTAAAACTTGTTGATGCAGGGCGGCACGATCAGCAACGGTCGCTCATAAACCTGCTTGGTCAGCGGGCGATACTGCAGCAACTGCATCACATCGTTCTCGAACACCACGGCGCCTTCGGTGGTGGCGACATTCTTGCCGACCTCGAACGCATTTTCGTCGGTGTGCGAGATGTGACCTTTTTTCAAATCTTCCAGCATGTGCTGGATGCCGCGCGTGAGACTTTCGCCGCGCGTGTCGACCAGCTTCTGCTGCGCTTCCGGATTGGTCGCCAGGAAGTTTTTCGGCGACATCGCATCGATCGCCTGCTGGGTCGCGAAACGGAGCTTGCGGCGCGTCTTTTCATCCGCCTCGACAGCGTCGGCCAGATCGTTGAGGAACTTCGCATTCAACAGGTACGCTGCCGCATTGAACGCATGCAGCGGATTGGACTTCCATGCGGGATCAGCAAAACGGCGATCACGGATATCCGGCGAGCGCTGCGCGATCAGCGCGGTCCACAAAGTGGACATCTCTTCCAGGTAATCCTTCTGGATTTGCTGCAGCTTCTCCGGCGGTATCATCGCCCCGAGTGCGGGGGGCACCGACAAGCCGGGCAGTCCGGACATCGAGGGCATGCCGGGAACCGAGCCCATGCCCGGCAAGCCGGCTTGCATCGGGCTGAACATTGATTGCCAACCCTTGGGATCAGCCATCTGCGCCATCCAGTCGGCTGCAGACGCTTGCGGCTTGTTCGTGCTGTCGGCTTGCTTCATCTCGCTTCTCCCCCGGTCTGGCCCGGTATTGTTCTGTTTCCGCTGAAGGTCATGACAGCGCTGCCCGACGACGGGTCGGCGCGATTCGGCCTCGGATGCTACGATCCCTCGTTATTCTGGTTCTTGGACGGGCAGTCGATGCACATAGCAGCGGTAGGATGGCTTTACGTGACGCTGATGATGGCGATCACCGAAGAATCGGTGGTCGCCGGCATTATGACGTTTTTCCTCTACGGTGTGCTACCGACGCTGATTATTTTGTACATCGGAGGGTCGGGCCAGCGCAGGCGCCGGCGCGCATTGGAAACGCAGCAAAGGCTGGCTGACATGCAGGCGAAGCAGTCGCCAGCACCGGCCGCGACAACAAGCGCGACCTCAGACCGGGCAAATCCAGATCAGTGACGCCATGCGCCCTGTGACCCGGTCGCGGCGGAACGAATAGAAGCGCGACGCATCGGACACCGTGCAGTCCGTGCCACCATGGATGGTGGCCACCCCGGCGCGCGCCAATGCGAGGCGCGCCAGCTGCGGCAAATCGCCGAGGAATTTTCCGGGCTTGCCTGCCACCGGTGCAAACGCGTCAGTGGCGCCGCTGCCGAGCCGGGCAAAAACAGGCGGTACTTCTGGCCCGACCTCGAACTGCGCGGGCCCGATGCCGGGCCCCAGCCAGGCGGTCAGCTCACCGGCCCCGGCAGCGCGCATGGCAGCCACCGTCGCCTCCAGCACGCCGCCCGCCAGCCCGCGCCAGCCGGCGTGAGCCGCGCCTACCACTTTGCCATTCAGGTCAGCCAGCAGCACGGGCATGCAATCGGCCGTCATGATCACGCAGACCACACCGGCTTCCGTCGCGATGCTGGCATCGGCCGGCGGCGCACCCTGCACCCGGGCGGCATCGACCACCGCCGTGCCATGGACTTGCGTCAGCCATGCCGGTTCCGACGGCAGCAGTGCGCGCAAGCGCGCGCGGTTGAGCGCGACGGCTTCGGGCGTGTCATCGACATGGACACCCAGGTTCAGTCCCCCCCCACCGTTCCCGTCGTCATACGGCGCGACGCTGACACCACCGCTGCGCAGCGTGGAAAGCGCGCGCACCGAGGCCGGCAGGCCCGGCCAGTGCGGCACAAGCACATGGCCGGCAAGACTGCCGGTGAAGGACGAGTCGGGAGTTGTGGAATTCACCGGCGCGGACATCTCAGCATTCGGGAGCGCGTGGTGCCGCAGTCGTGGGCATTCAGGCCGTGATGCCGGCTTGCTGCAGCAACGCCGCCATGTCGGCCGGCACCGGCTGCTGCCATTCGACAGCATCGCCATGGGTCGGGTGAACCAGTTCCAGCTTTTCCGCATGCAGTGCCTGGCGCGGGAACACGCTGATCAGGTGATGCTTGCCATAGACGGCATCGCCGACGATGGGGAAGCCAATCGATGCAAGGTGGACGCGAATCTGGTGCGTGCGACCCGTTTCGAGCTTGCAGCGCAGTAGCGTGACCGGCTTGCCATCGAGGTTGCCGGCGGCGACTTTTTGGTAATGCGTGATGGCCGTCTTGGCCAGCGGTGATTTGCTGACCGCCATCTTCGTGCGATCTCGCGGGTGGCGGCCAATCGCCGCTTCGATGCGTCCGTTGGAGACCGGCTGGCCCCAGACCAGGGCCAGGTATTCGCGCCCGACGCTGCGGTCTTGCAGCTGTCGCACGAGATCGGTCTGCGCCATCAGGGTCTTGGCCACCACCATCAGTCCGCTGGTGTCCTTGTCCAGACGGTGCACGATGCCCGCGCGTGGCACGCCGGACAAGTGCGGCCAGCGATGCAGCAAACCGTTGAGCAAGGTGCCGCTCCAGTTGCCGGCGGCCGGATGCACGACCAGGCCGACCGGCTTGGCGATCACGATCAGGTCTTCGTCCTCATGCACGACTTCCAGCGGCACGGCTTCCGGCTGGTAGGCGTGATCGGATTCGGCCGGCTTGGGCTGCACGACGATGGCCTCGTCGCCCAGCATGATGGCCTTGCCCCGGGCGGGCTTGCCGTCGACGGTCACGAGGCCGTCATCGATCCACTGCTGCAGCCGCGCGCGTGAAAACTGCGGCAACAACCCCGACAAGGCCTTGTCCAGCCGCTGGCCACGGCTGTCTTCGCCCAGTCGCAGGGTCATCGGCGAAAAATCGGATGCGGCCACTGCGGGCGCTGGCATGCCCTCGAGATCGTCTTGATCGTCAAAGTCATCCACGGCGTCGGGCTGCAGGTCGTCCGGGATAGCGGGATCGCGCCCGGCTGTCTTGCTGTGTGGTTTCACGCTTGTTTCCATCGGCTATAATCGCCGCTTCAATGCCACCCCCCGGGTTTCCCCCATGTCGA
>JBDKLN010000211.1:0-3451 GCA_039806045.1 Pseudomonadota bacterium | reverse complement strand
CGCGTCGAATTCCTGACCGGCTATCAGAACGCAGCGTATGCAGCGCAATATGCCGCACTGGTGGATGAGGTGAAGGCGGCGGAAACGAAGCTGGGCAAGACCGACAAGCTGTCCAAAGCCGTTGCCCATGCGCTGTTCAAGTTGATGGCTTATAAGGATGAGTATGAAGTCGCTCGCCTGTACAGCGACCGCAAGTTCACCGAAAAGCTTGCGCAGCAATTCGAAGGCAAGCTGACGTTGAAGTTCAACCTCGCGCCGCCGCTGCTGTCGAAGAAGGATGGCAAGGGCCATTTGGTCAAGGCCGAGTATGGTTCATGGATGTTCAAGGCCTTCGCCGTGCTGGCGAAGTTCAAGGGCCTGCGCGGTACCCGCTTCGATCCGTTCGGCTTCACCGCCGAGCGCAAGATGGA
The DNA here is from genome assembly GCA_039806045.1 of Pseudomonadota bacterium. GTDB lineage: Bacteria > Pseudomonadota > Gammaproteobacteria > Burkholderiales > Burkholderiaceae_D > Pernthalerella. The sequence continues at coordinate 3,041 of JBDKLN010000211.1, read as the reverse complement.
GCGCCAGCTGATCGTCGACTACCGTGCGCTGGTGAAGTCGCTGCTGGCGACGCTGGATGCCGACAAGCTGGCCCTGGCGACCGAGATCGCCGCGATGCCGATGGAAGTGCGCGGCTTCGGCCATGTGAAGGAAGCGGCGGTGGAGCGTTACCGCGCGAACGTCGACAAGGCCATGCAGCGTTACGTCAGCGGCCAGCCGCAGGTGCCGAACGCGGCTTGAAGGCTGGCTTGTCAGTCACCGGATCCCGGCCTGCGCCGGGATGACGCTTAGAGTGCTGCAGATCTATGATATGTCGTTCCGGCGCAAGCCGGGACCCAGTGTCTTTGCATCTGATTTGGCAAATGAAAAACGCCGGACTGCTTTCGCAGGTCCGGCGTTTTTTTAATGCGTTCGCGAGCCGCGCCAGCTTTCGCCGCGCAGCCTGCGTCAGGCGATTACACGCCCAGCATCAGGTACTCGTGCGACAGGATGGGCTGGATGGCCGAGGTGAAGTTCGGCAGGTCAGCCAGCAGGGTCACGCCTTCCGGGCTGGCCAGCGAGGCCTTCAGCGCTTCTTCATCGTCGAACCACAGTTCCGAGAAGCCGTCGAAGCCCAGCAGCTTGGCCGATTCCGGCGGCAGCAGGTTCACCGCGTAGCGGCGCATGTTCGGCAGCTTCTTGCACAACTCAGCGTGCACATTGAGCCAGTGGTGGGTGAATGCTTCGTAGGTCATGTCCTCGCGGCGGCGAACCATGCCCAGGCGTTTGACGGCGTTCGGTTTCATCGGTGTTTCCTTGTTGCGGGTTGGTTGATACGACAGGGCAGCGCCACGCTGCCTTGCTTCTTATTTGGCCTTTCTGACCTTGATCGGGTGCTCCGCGATGAAGGCGCGGATTTCCTTCAGCGTCTCGGCCGGCTTTTCTTCCGGGACAAAGTGGCCGCAGTTCAGCGCCTTGCCGCGCACGTTCGACGCGACTTCCTTCCAGTCGTTGAGGCAGTCGAACAGGCGGTTGACCACGCCTTGTTTTCCCCACAGCGTCAGCATCGGCATCTTGATCTTGCGGCGGCGATCTGCGCGATCATGCACGAGGTCGATGGTGCCGGCGGCGCGATAGTCTTCGCAACTGGCATGGATGGCCTTCGGGTCCTTGAACGCGCGTACGTATTCCTTGACGGCTTTCGGGTCGAAGGCCGACAGGTCGAGTTCGTCGCGACCGACACGGCCGAGAATGTTGAAGGGCACGATCCCCTGCAGCATCTTCTCCGGCAGCGGTGCCGGCTGCAGCATCTGGAACCAGTGGTAGTACGCGGTCGCGAATTGCAGGTTGGTGCTTTCGAACATTTTCAGCGTCGGCGAGATGTCGAGCACGGTCAGGGTCTGCACGCGATCGCCATGGTCCTTGGCGAGGCGATGCGCGACACGGCCGCCGCGGTCATGGCCGACCAGGTGGAATTTGTCGAAGCCCAGCTTCGTCATCACGTCGACCATGTCCTGCGCCATGGCGCGCTTCGAATAGTTTGAATGGTCCGGCAGGCCTTTCGGCTTGGATGAATCGCCATAGCCGCGCAGGTCGGCGACGACCACGGTGTAGTGCTTCGCCAGTTTCGGTGCGATGTCGTGCCAGCAGACCATGGTCTGCGGATAGCCATGCAGCAGCAGCACCGGTTCGCCTTCACCCTTCATGACGGTGTTGATGGTGACGCCGCCGCTGGTGCGGATGTTTTTTTGCGTGAAGCCGGGGAAGAAGGACATGGTGTTTTCTCCTTTATTGGTATGGGATTCGTGAGTTCTTGTCCGCCCGGCGGGTGGCCGGGCCTATGGAATTCGCAAAGTCGGCGTTCAGCCACTGCGTTGCCGGTTCTGCCTGCCGGTGCCCGCTCGTACTCTCTGTGTGCGCTGTCTGCCTGTGATTTCAGTCACGAATTATCGTTGATCGCGGCCCCGATGGCGCCGCCAGTCCTGCACCCGGCTGCGTCAGATGAAAATCCTTCCGTTGACCCGCATGGGTGCCGCTGGCAAGATGGCACGCGCTTGTCAGCGCCATGCTTACCCGCGGGCGCTTGCGGCGACCTGGAATAAATCTACAACAAGCGAGCGAGACACATGCAAGACAAGGTCACTCAAGCCGGCGCGGCCCACGAGGTCCAGGCCGGCGATGCTGCCAGACCATCGGGCAACTCGGCCCTGAAGGTTCTGTTTGCCAGCCTGATCGGTACCACGATCGAGTACTTCGATTTTTACATTTTCGGTACGGCGGCGGTATTGGTTTTCCCTAAGCTCTTCTTTGGTGAAGCCGATCCGACCATCGCCGTGCTGCAGTCACTGGCGACCTTTGGTCTGGCCTTCGTCGCGCGCCCGGTGGGCTCGGCCCTGTTCGGCCACTTCGGCGACCGCATCGGCCGCAAGGCCACGCTGGTGGCGTCGCTGCTGACCATGGGCCTGTCGACGGTCTTCATCGGCTTGCTGCCGTCGTACGCATCGATCGGCATTGCCGCGCCCATCCTGCTGGCCTTCCTGCGCTTCGGCCAGGGCCTGGGCCTGGGCGGCGAGTGGGGCGGTGCCGTGCTGCTGGCGACCGAGAATGCACCGCCGGGCAAACGGACCTGGTATGGCATGTTCCCGCAGCTGGGCGGCCCGATTGGCTTCTTCCTGTCCGGCAGTGTCTTCCTGTACCTGACCACGCAGCTGCCCGAAGCCGACTTCCTCGACTGGGGCTGGCGCATTCCGTTCGTCTCCAGCGCGCTGCTGGTGTTCGTCGGCTTGTATGTGCGACTGAACATCACCGAGACGCCGGAATTCCAGCACGTGCTCGAAAAACATGAGCGCGTGAAGGCGCCCATGATCGACGTGGTGTTCAAGCATCCGCAGCCGCTGATCCTGGGAACGCTGTCGGCGATGGGCCAGTTCGTGCTGTTCTACCTGATCACGGTCTTCACGCTCGGCTGGGCCACGTCCAAGCTCGGCTATGCGCGTCCGGACTTCCTGAAGCTGCAGCTGATCTCGGTGCTGTTCTTCGCCGCGTTCATTCCGGTGTCGGCCATCCTGTCGGACAAGCGCGG
>JBDKLN010000210.1:0-5353 GCA_039806045.1 Pseudomonadota bacterium | reverse complement strand
CAGCTGCGCCGACTCTACACGGAAAAATAGGTGGTTTGAGTAGCCCCTAGGGAGAAGTTTCGATGCCGGTCGCTTTCGGCAAATGGCGGAGCGAAAGGGATTCGAACTCTAGGCTCGGGTGCAAACTAGCTGCTCTCAATTCCACTGGACTTCACACAAAACGAGAGCACTATAAAGCGGTATCGCGGCGCTGATCTACGCAGCTTGCCCCGGCGGGCCATCTCCGCGGGGCTCTGGGCGGTGGAAGCAGGCAACTGAGCCTCTTCGCGCTGGAGACCGCCCAATGCAGCCCAACACTATTGGCTTTGAAGAGCTACATAATCGCTGGAAGGAACTTGAGGGCGCGCAGGCCCCAAAGGTGCCACTTACTCTACTGCGCAAACTCTATGCCCAGCGGGCTGGCGAGCGTGCATTGGGAGGGATCCCTGATTGGGTGCGCGCAGAGTTTGACCGTATCCTTGCAGAAAAACGCGGGCCTAAGCCTGCACCGCGCGTCGATGCTGTTCGCCGCACTTTATCTGTCGGAACTCGTCTGGTTCGAGAATGGAATGGCAAGACTATTAGCGTTGAGGTTAGAGAAGCAGGCTATCTCTACGCTGACCAGCTTTACGGCTCATTGAGTGAAATCGCGCGGGCGGTAACTGGGGCGCACTGGTCCGGGCCAAGGTTCTTCGGGATCAACCGTCGTGGCTGAGAGGATCTTCCGCTGCGCAGTCTATACTCGCAAGTCCACAGAAGACGGACTGGAACAAGAGTTCAACAGCCTCGATGCGCAGTACGAAGCCTGCGCTGCCTATGCGCTTAGCCAAAAGCACGAAGGCTGGCTCCTTCTGCCCGACCGCTATGACGATGGCGGCTTCTCCGGCGGCAATATGGAGCGCCCAGGCCTCAAACGCCTGCTCGCCGATGTCGCCTCAGGCAAGGTCGATATCATCCTCGTCTACAAGATCGACCGGCTCACCCGCAGCTTGGCTGACTTCGCCAAGATCGTGGAAGTGCTGGATAACGCCAAGGCGAGCTTTGTCTCGATCACCCAGGCGTTCAATACCACCACCAGCATGGGGCGCCTCACGCTCAATATGCTGCTCTCCTTCGCCCAGTTCGAACGCGAGGTCACCGGAGAGCGCATCCGCGACAAGATCGCCGCATCCAAACGCAAGGGCATGTGGATGGGCGGGCCGCTGCCGCTGGGCTACGATGTCGAAAACCGGCGCCTCATCATAAATCCCAAGGAAGCGGAGCTCGTTCGGTACATCTACAACCTCTACCTAACTTTAGGTTCAGTGGTGGAATTAGCCGAGCAACTCAACGCCGACGGGCACAAGACCAAGGTTCAAATCCGCGCTAGTGGGCCCCATCGCGGGGGCTGCGCCTTCCGCAGGGGCACGCTCTACCATCTCCTCGCCAATTCAATCTACCGCGGGCAGATTGTGCACAAGGGCGAGGTCTATCCGGGTGAGCACGAAGCCATCGTGCCGGAGGGCCTGTGGCAGGCTGCCCAAGATAAGCTCAAGGCCAATGCCTCAGGTACCTCGAGGCGGCTGAGGGGCCAGCAGCCCAGTCTGCTGACCGGTCTACTGGTCGATAGCGAAGGTCGCGCCATGACCCCCAGCCATGCCAGCAAGGGCAAAGCTCAGCGCTATCGCTACTATGTCACCAGGCCAGATCAGAAGACCAATCAACCGGCCTACCGCGTCTCAGCGCATGACCTTGAGCAGATCGTGGCGGCTAAGCTCGCTGCCTACTTTGCGGCACCCAGCAACATTGCTGCGATCACCCATCCCGAGATCGAAGCACATGCTTTGCAGCAGGCGCTCGTGAAGGCTGATCTTGCAGCGGCTACGCTGCGCAGTGGCACCGCCCAGGCCAAGCACCAGATCATCACCCAGGTGCTCAGTCAGGCAATCCTGCACGAGAATGCGGTTAGACTAGAACTATCCATCAATGGCTTAGAGCGGGCACTTGCGACTCCACTTCAGAAATCATCAGCGCCGATCTCGCTCAGCGTGCCTGCGCTACGCCAGCGGCGAGGCCATCAAATCCGGCTTGTGATCGAGGGGGAAGGGCAGCCAATGACACCAGCTCCAAAACCGCAAGCCCAACGCGACGACAAGCTCGTGGCGCTAATCGCCGAGGCTCATGCGGCAAGGCAGTTGGTGCTCGATAATCCCGATACTTCGCTTGCTGACCTTGCTAATCAGCAGGGCAAGTGCCGCAAGCATATGGCCAAGCTGGTTGAGCTCTCCTGCCTTGCGCCGGATATCGTCAGCGCGATCATGGCCGGCAAGCAGTCTGCAGCGCTGACGGTGCAGCGTTTGAAGGCAGAAGAACTGCCCCTGACGTGGAGCGAGCAGCGGGCTCAGTTTGAAATGGTGTGACCGAGCAGGCGTGCTTTTCACCGTTAAGCCTTGGCTTTCTTGGGGCGTCAGCGTCTGTTCTGGCTAGGCTTGTGCCTCAGACCGAGTTCCACCGCGGCAGCTTTGTTGGACGTTCCAGAATGTCCGCTGTTCGCATGCAATTTACGAAAACGGACTTTGGCTTCGATACGATGCCAATGTTGGCTCAACAGTGTCATAAGATCAAAGCGGTGAGGCCGGCTGCTCGAAACATTGCAGACATTCCTGCAATCTGCATTGATGTTCCGAGATGTTCCGAATCCAAAAAGCTCCACTTGCAGCATCCGGCTCGCCGGCATTGTCGTAATAAGTCAAGAACCCCAGTCGAATGAGCGCTATCCTTATGCCTTGCATTTAAGGTCGATCCACATCCGTTGATGGGTTCCGATGCAATCGTGGGGAGTGTAACATGCGGAAATTCGGCATTCTACTGACGTCGGTCGCGGCGGCGGCGCTTGCATCGCCGGTCATGGCGCAGGACGCTGACGTTAAAAATCCGGACGAGATCCTCGTTGTAGCGCAGAAGCGCGCGGAAAACGTTCAGGATGTGCCTATTTCGATCACCGCGCTCAGCGCCGAAACGCTGTCAAAGACCAACATCGTGAGCGCGCTTGATCTCGCCCGGGTCACACCGAACTTTAGCGTAGTGCGTGCTGCCCAGGCCGCGAATGTGCGCGTGTCGATCCGCGGGATCGGCGCACCGGGTAACAGCGCGACCGAACCCAGCGTGGCAACATTCCTCGATGGGATTTACATTCCGCGTACCGGCTCGGTTATCAACGGCTTCCTCGACATCGAGGGTGTCGAAATCCTGCGCGGCCCTCAAGGCACACTGTTCGGCCGCAATGCCAGCGTCGGTGCCCTGTCACTGCATTCAGCTTTGCCGAAGAGCGAATTTTCGGGCAAGTTTACCGGCGAATATGAGAGCGCCGACCGTTCTGCGGTGAGCGGCGTGGTCAATCTGCCGATCGGTGAGAACCTGGCGGTCCGCGCTGCCGGGCAGGCCCGCTGGTTCAACGGCTATTTTCACAACCGTCTCGATGGCAAACGCTTTGGCAAGTCCGATGAAGTGGCTGGTCGGTTCAGCATCAAGGCTGGACTTGGCGCAATCACCTGGATCGGTCGGGCCGATTATGCCCGGACAAAAGGCGACGGTCTGACCAACAACGATTTCGATCCGAACACTGTCTCTGCCACGCAGCTGGCGGCGCTCAGCACCCGGCTGGGTGGACTGCTGCCAGATACCGATGTCAAGGATCTGAACGCCAACCACGTGTTGTTCGGCGATCTGGTTGACCGGCAATGGGGCTTGTCAAGCACGCTCGAGGCTGATTTAGGTGGCGGCTACACCGTCAAGCTGATCAACTCCTACCGCGATTGGAAGAGCACCCAGACCGACGGCGATGTGCTGTTCCTGCCTGTCCCTCTTAGCAATCGCACGGGGGACTATCGCTCGAAGAGCAACAACCACGAAGTGCAACTGATCTCGCCGCAGGGTGCCATCGCTGGCGGCCTGCTCGATTTTGTTGCCGGGGGCTATTACTTTGGCGAAAAGTTCTCGATTGGAGAACGGCTCCATCTGGTAGGCCAGTACTGCAACGTGTTAGTGGCCAACCTTGTCCAGCGCGCAGCTTGCAACACGACGCTGGCCAACGGTGCTGGCCAGAACGCAGCAGTGCTAAGCTTCAACCAGAACCTCGACAGCTTCGCGATCTATGGCCAGACCAATGTCAACCTGTCGGACCAGTTGACCCTGGTGCTGGGCGGACGCTGGACCAAGGAAAAGAAGGATGGCCTGTTCCTGCAGGTGGTCAACAATACCTTCAACACCTCTCGCGCGCCTGAAAATACGCCAATGTCGCTGGACGACAACCGCTTTACCTACCGGATTGGTGCGAACTTCAAACCGAGCGCCGATATCCTGGCCTTCGCCAGCTTTTCGACTGGGTACAAGTCGGGCGGATTCAATTCAGGTGGCGGCACCCCGGCTCTTGGGCAGCGACGTCTGTTTGCGCGTGAAACGGTCAAGAACTATGAAGCCGGGATCAAGAGCGAATGGCTTGATCGTTCGCTGACCGCGAACCTCACGCTCTACCGGATGGACATCGCGGGTTATCAGGACCGCGCCTTTGACGGGACCAGCTTCATCGTCCGCAACGCAGGCAATCTCCGGCACCAGGGATTTGAATTCGATATGGTCGCGCGGCCCTCGCGCAACTTTAAGGTCTCTGCCGGGGTCGCTTATCTTGATTCGAAGTTCACATCCTATGCCGGCGCTTCGGCGCTGCCCGGGCTTGGTGCTGGCGCAGTCCAGAACCTAACTGGGGGACGGGCCCATTTCGCTCCGGCTTGGACTGGTAATGTAGGTGTTGAATGGCGTGTGCCGCTGGGCGCATCGGGCATGCAACTGGTGACCAATGGCAACATCAATTTCGTTTCCGACCAGTTCATTGGCGGGGTAACTGACAACAACCCGCAGACAATTCAAGACGGCTACTCGCTGTTGGGCGGACGGATCGCAATCGAAGGGCCGGAAGATCGTTGGTCGATAGCATTCTATGGCCGCAATCTCATGAACAAGGCCTATGACGTTAACAAGTTCTACCAGACGCTCAACGCCGCGCTGGGCCTGAACAACGGTGTGTTCCCCGGATCGACCGCAGTGCGTGCGCAGCGGGCGGAGCCGCGCAGCTATGGGGTCACTGCGACGGTCCGTTTCTAGGGACATAGGGGCTGGATGCGGGACGTCGTCCCGCATCCCCTTTTACTTGCCCAGCTTGTCGAAACTTGCAGGCCACCATAATGCAGTTCGACGGTACCGGGAGCCAGCAATGCAGGGTCAGGATACGGATTTCCATGGGTGGTCCGCCAACACGGCCGGTTTTCTGGAAGTTTCTGCGGCCCTTGGTGTAGACGGTGCCCGGATACTCCATGCGAACAAAATTCCGGACCTAGAG
>JBDKLN010000209.1:0-18417 GCA_039806045.1 Pseudomonadota bacterium | reverse complement strand
TCGATGCCGCCGGTGGCCGCGATGCGCAATGCAATGCGGCCTTCGTCGTCCAGCTGCGCATCGACAATCTCGAGCGGCCACAGGGTGGTGTCCCACGCGGTGCGGAAACGCACTTCTTCGCCGCTGTCGGCGGCGGCCACCAGCGCGGTATGGCGCGGCACCGTGAGGCCGGCGGTCACTTTGCCCTGCGTGTCATTGAGCGCCATCTGCACCACCGTCATCGACGGTACTGGCGTCAGCAGGGAAGGGCAGAGGTTTTCCAGCAGCGCGGTGGCCACTTGCGGGAAATCGGCGTCGATGTCGCGGCGCAGGCGCGCGGACAGGAAGGCCACGGATTCGATCAGGCGCTCGGTGTGCGGGTCTTGCGATTCGCCGCCGTGCAGGTCGAGCCGGCCGCCGACCTTGGGATAGCGGTGCGAGAAGTCACGTCCCTGCTCGCGCAGCCAGGACAGCTCGCGCAGGTAGTAGTCCAGCAGCTCGTTGTCGGAGGCGCGGCCGTCCATCAGGCGGGCTCCGCGATGGTTGCGGCGGCAAGGTATTCGCCGGTATTGAGCGTGAAATTGATCCGGCGCACGGTGTTGGCGACGCGCAGCGTGGCCGCTATGCAGAACAAGGCAATGGTCTTGCCGGTCGCGCCTTCAATGAGGCTGACGCTGACGTCGGACAGGCGTGGCTCGAATGCCGCGATCGATCGATGGATGGCAGCAGCCACGCGGCGGCGGTCAGCCTCGCTCTGCGCCGACTGGGCGCCGTAGTCGGGAATGCCGTAGTCGAGCACCGTCAACGCGGCGTCTTCGTACGCCGACAGCGGGACGGGCGAGCGCGAGTTCAGCAGGCGCTGCAGCTCGCGCACCACCGAGGCTTCGACACCGTCGATGTCCAGCACTTGTTCCGTGCCGTGCGCGGCGTCGAAGCGCTGGTCGAGCTTGTCGAACAGCGGGATGGGCCCACCGGGAATGAGGCGCGACATCGCGGTTCACCTTACGGCCAGCCTGGTATCGCGCCGGGCGATCAGGCGGCGACGTTTGCGGTGAGATCCCAGCCGAAGTCGGTCTTGCCGCCGGCAGTGCCGTCCACCTTCTGTGCGGTGTATTCCATCTTCACTTTCGTGAAGTTGATGGTGAAGGTGTCCATCGGGGACTGGCCTTCGCCATAGCCACCGGTCGAGATCTGCGAAATGATCGGCTCCGACAAGGTGATCGTGAGCACCGATGCATAGGTGCCATCGGACACGCGGCCGACTTGCAGCTTGGCTTCGGACAGGCTGGTGCCTTTCGCGCAGTTGGCGTACAGCACCGGGGTCGATGCATCGACCATTTTGGTGAAGGACATTTCCTGGAAGCGGGCACGGCCAGTCGTACGCTTGACGTTGGCCACGTTCATGTCCAGCGGAAGATCGACCGCAAAATTCCAGGTGGCGATCATCATCGCATCGGCGTCAGGGCCGGTGAGCAGGTTTTCGCCTTTGACGTTCTTCAACGTCAGCGTGTAGATGTCGCCGGCGACCGGCGAGGACGACAGTTCATTGTTGAACGTGTTCGTCCGTGGCATGTTGGGAATGTTCACTGTAGTCACCTTGGGTCACTCCGCGGAGTTGTCTCGGATAAGCTGGTCGTAGATGCGCGATTCAGTCGGCGTTCAGGCTGTCATGCCCTCAGGCTCAGGCCGCCGGTGCCGGCAGTTCGGCCACCATGCGGATCGACGCGGTCAGTTCTTCCATCTGGAAGTGCGGGCGGACGAACACGACTGCCGAATAAGCGCCCGGCTTGCCGGCCACTTCGCTGACGTCGATGCGCGCCGAGGCCAGCGGCAGACGTGCCTTGGTCTCCTGCGGCGCCGCTTCGTCGAGGCAGACATAGTCGGCGATCCACGCATTCAGATAGTTCTGCAGCGTCGAACGGGTCTGGAAGCTGCCGATCTTGTCGCGCACGATCACTTTGACGTAGTGCGCGAAGCGCGACGCGGCCAGCATATAGGGCAGGCGCGCCGACAGCTGTGCGTTGGCATTCGCGTTGTCCTTGTTGTAGACCTTGGGCTTGTTGACCGTCTGGCCGCCAAAGAAGGCCGCGAAATTCGAGCCCTTGGAGTTGACGACGGCGATGAAGCCGAGGTCGTTGAGTTCCTTTTCGCGGCGATCCGTGATCAGCACCTCGGTCGGGCACTTGAGCGCGACGTCGCCTTCGTCGGTCTTGAAGGTGTGGGCCGTCATGCCCTCGACCTTGCCACCGCCTTCGACGCCGCGGATCGCGGTGGTCCAGCCATGCTTGGCGAATGCACCGGTGATGCGCAGGCCGAGCTGGTAGCCGGCGTTGGCCCACAGGTACTTGTCATGGTCCTTGCCATCCACATCCTCTTCGAACGCGAACTGTTCGACCGGCACGTTCTTGGCGCCATAGGGCAGGCGCGCCAGATAGCGCGGCAGGGTCAGCGCGACATAGCGCGAATCTTCGCCTTCGCGGAAGGACTTCCAGCTGACCAGTTCGGCGCTGTCGAAGATCTTTGACAGGTCGCGCGGGCCACCCAGTTCGGTGAAGCTCTTCATGTCGAACAGCGCCGGTGCGGCGGCCGCGATGAACGGCGCATGCGCGGCAGCGGCGACTTTCGAGATGCGCTCGAGCAGCGCGACATCCTGCGGATGGCGGCCGAAGTAATAGTCGCCGATCAGCACCGAATACGGGTTGCCACCGAAGGTGCCGTACTCTTCTTCGTACACTTTCTTGAACAGCACGCTGACGTCATAGTCGACGGCAGTCTCGAGGTCGTTCAGCAATTCCTTCTTGCTGACGCTCATCAGGCGGATCTTCAGGCGTGAGCTGGTCTCGGTGCCGAACACGAACTCGTGCAGGCCACGCCAGGAACCTTCCAGCGCCTGGAATTCCGGCTGGTGCATGATCGCGTTGACTTGCTTGGTCAGCAGGTCATCGATTTCGGCGATGCGCTCGTTGATCATTGCGACCATGCCCTTGTCGGGGCTGAATTTCATGTCCTGGTCGAGGATCTGCGCAGCGAACTGTCCGATCAGTTTTTTCGCGTACGGCTCCTGCGAAGGCTCATTGGCCATCTTGCCGTTCTGGACGATCTGGTCGAGCAGGCTGCCGGAGCCTGCAGCGCCGGAGCCGGAAGCGGAGGATTTCGTATCTGCCATGTCAGTACCTGTGAGTGTCAGGGGGCGGAGTGAAGCTTAGGTCCGTCGGTGGTCATTCGGCGGCCGGAGCGTCGTCGGCCTTCTTGTCGTCTTTTTTGTCAGCCTCGGGCTTCTTGGCTTCCGCTGCCGCGGCAGGCGCGCCTGCATCGGCAGTGGCGGCGCGGATTTCCTTGAGGCCGTCGGTGTTCTTGACGACATTGGCGAGCAGCCCGTCGAGGTCGTCGTTGCCGTCCAGCTTGGCCAGCAGGTCGCGCAGTTCGAGGCGGGCCTGCAGCAGCTTCTGCAGGCGCGGCACTTGCTGCACGATCGCTTCCGGATGGAAGTCGGAGAACTGCTTGAAGTTCAGCTCGACCTTCAGGTTGCCGTCGCCTTTCATCGTGTCCGGCACGCTCATGTCGAGGCGCGGCGCGATCTTGGCCATGATCTCGTCAAAGTTGTCGCGGTCGATCTCGACGAAGCGGCGATCCTTCATCTTCGGCGGCGCCGAGGCCGGCTTGCCCGCGAGGTCGGCCAGCACGCCCACCACCAGCGGCAGCTCGCGCTTCTCGACAGCGTCGCCGATCTCGACGTCATAAGTGATCTGGACGCGTGGCGGGCGATTGCGCCCCATCCATTTCTGCAAGCTTTCAGCCATGGCTAGCTACCTCCGGTAAGCGTCTTGGGTTGCACAAGACCTGCAGGTGCAGGTCCGCAAATTTAGTTCTTCGTGGCAATACTAATCATACTTTAGTATGAGTGCAAGCAAAAAACTGTACTGATAGAAACTTTTTTATGGCCACTGGCAACTGCGGCGATTCAGCGCAGCTTGTTCAACAGTTTGTCGGCCATCACGGCGGCCAGCCGGCTGCGCATGCGAGTCAGCGACAGTCGTTCCTGCTCGACGCGGGCGGCATCCTGGATCTGGTCGATCAGCCGGGTCTTGGCCTTGTCGATCGAGTGCTGGGTCATTTGCAGCTCGGCGCGCAGCTGCTCGCGGCGATCGATCTTTTCCGACAGGTCGCGCAGGGAATCGGTGATGTTGTGCCAGGGGCTGGCGCCGCCATCGGCCGCGCCTTCATAGAGTTGGGAGAACAGCAGGTTCAGGTTGTCGCCCAGCTCGGCCAGTGATTCCGCAGAGTGGGACTGGCCATGCTCGGACGCGATCGACGAGATCGCGCGGTCGACCAGCAGGTTGGTTTCAGCGACGCGGCGGGCGAGGTCGCCGAAGCCGGGCGGCAGGCGGCCGGGCATCTCATCGTCGGCGATGCCGGCGTCATAGTCGACGCGCGAACTGCTGGGTGTGGCCGCGCGCGGCGAAGGTATCGAACCGTGCGCGGTCGATGCCGGTCCGTGGAAGGCGCGGCCAAAAGGATTGCCCGCCACGCGGCTGGCATGCAGGCCGTCGGACGGCTCGCCCGGCCATGGGTCGCTGTGCGTACCCAACGGCTGTTGCGGTGGCTGCGGCGGCTTCTGCATGGGTTTGATTGCTCCTTTGGCTACACCCTTGTATCACACTAAAGTATAATACACGGTGTATCTCCAAAGAAACATCCCGATGCCATATTTTTCTTCGGACACACGCCGAGGCGTGTCCCGGGAGGCCTGAGCTTGCTAGGAACTGCAGGAATGTCGGTGTTCTCCGGTGGCTGGTCGCCACTGGCGGTCGGCTGGCCAGCGGCGCTGGCAGTCGGCGGCCTGCTGCTGTGCGCGCTGCTGCTCGGCTGGTGGCTGCCGCGTCGCCATCGCGCGCTGCAGTCGCGCATGCGTATCGATGAACTGTTGCGCGAACTCGCGCAGCGCCGCACCGAACTGCGCGAGATCGAAGCCGAGCGCTCGCGCTTTCTCGCGGCTTTCAGCCATGACCTGAAGCAGCCCATGCAGGCGATCAATCTTTATCTGGGCAGCATGGAAGGCAGCCTGTCGCGTGCGCAGCTTGATGATGCCGATCGCGCGCGGACCAGTGAAAGCCTGCTGCGCCTGAAGCAGGGTGTGGCTTACATGAATGACGTGTTCGACAGCATGCTCGACGTCAGCCGGCTGGATAGCGGCGCGCTCGAAGTCGGCAATGAAAAGGTTCACGCGCTGACTTTCTGCGAACGCGTGCTGCGCCAGCACCAGCGCATGGCTGACGACCTTGGCTTGCGCCTTGAATTGCGCGCCGCCGGCATGGATGACATTTTCCTGCAGACCGACCCGCGGCTGCTGGAGCGCATCCTGCGCAACCTGATCAGCAATGCGATGCGCTATACGAAAGAAGGTGGCCTGCGCCTGCGCATCGCGCGCCGCGGCCCGCGATGTCGCATCGCAGTCGTCGACAGCGGCGCCGGCATTGCGGCCACCATGCGCAAGAAAATTTTCGACGAATTCACCCGCGGTGATGCGGCATCCATGGCCACGCAGGGCGTCGGCCTGGGCTTGTCGATCGCGCGCCGGCTGGCCGGCCGCATCGGCGCGCGCATCCTGTTGCGCAGCCATGTCGGTTTCGGTTCGGTATTTGCGATCGAATTGCCGATGTCGATGGCGCCGCTGTCAGACGCCGAACGTACCGCGATGCGTGATGCGCGCATCCTTCAGGAGCTGCTGTCGCATGTGGTGGTCGAAGCGCCGCCGCACACGCTGATGCTTTGCATCGATGGCGATCCGGATGTCGGGAATGCCCTGCGCCTGCTGGCGCCCGGACTTGGCGTGGATGTGATGACCGTGGTGTCGAGCACCGACGCGATACGGCAACTGGCCGAGGCCAATCGCGTGCCGGGCCTGTTGATGGTGGACGCGCAGCTGCCGGCCGAGCCGGCGGCGCAAGCCATCGCGCGCGTCAATGACGAATTCAATAGCGAGCTGCCGGTGATCTTGTGCAGCGACGAGCCATCGCTGGCCGGCGTCGACCGGCTGGGCGGGTCGCGCGTGACGCCGCTGCGCCGGCCCTTCAGCGCGGAGACCTTGCGCGAGGCGATCAACCGCTCGCTGTCAGCCCTTCAGTGAGGGCCGGCGACGTACGGCCCGCGTCAGTGATTGTTGACGAACAGGCCGAGTTTCTGCGCGACCAGCACCGCCTGGGTGCGACTCGCCACGTGCAGCTCACGGAAGATGCCGCCCACATGGGATTTGGCGGTGATCTCGGAGATGCCGAGGCTGTCGGCGATCTCGCGATTGCTTTTGCCTTCGCAAATCATGGACAGCACCTGAACCTGGCGGTCTGTCAGCGAGATGCGGTTCAATGATGAACTGTCGGCCAGCCCGCGCGCCGACAGCCAGGTGCCTTTCAACATCGTGCCATCCAGCGCTTGCGCGACGATGGTCACCGTATCGTCGATGGGCGCGGCCTTGCTGATGAAGGCCGATGCGCCGGCGCCGAAGCAGGCGCCGACCTGCAGTTCATCGTCATTGCCGGACACCGTGATGGTGCGCACCGACGGCCCCAGATCCAGCAGGCAGCGTATGGCTTCCAGCCCGCTCATGCCCGGCAGGCCGAGGTCGATCAACACCCACCACGGGTGGTCTTTTTTCTTTTTCAGCTCAGCCTTCAGCAAGGCGATGCCGGACTCGGCATCACCGGCCGTTTCCAGCCTGAGCTTGGGGAAGCGCGCGCGCAAAGCATCGGCCAGCGCGGCGCGAATCATCGGGTGATCGTCAACGATCAGCAGGGAGGGTGCAGTACTCATCAGCGACGATTGTAACGGACTCTCGCGGCCGGATCGCGTGCGCAGGATCTCAGTGCAGCGTGGCGAGCGCCGCCATCAGCGCGGCCAGTACCAGCGACACGGTCAGTGCGATGACCATCGGTGAACCACGGCGCTGGTCGTGCGGCTCCGGCGGGAGATCGGTGCCTTGCAATGGGGACAGCACATCGAGGCCGGCAACGGGCAGGTGCTCCCATGCATCGCGCGGCAGGCGTTCGCCCGATGCCTGGCGCACGATGCGCCGGGGTGTCACCGGCGGTGCATCGTATTGCAGGAAATGGTCGGCCGCAAAGCCCATCGCCACCGCAATGCGCCGCGCACAGTCGATGCGGTGCTCTTCGTCCACGAAGGCGGCCGAGCTGCCTTCCTCGATCGCTTGCACCTGGGCGTCGGTCAGGCCGGACAGCATCGCCAGCACGGTGGTCGACAACTTGTGCTCGCGGCGCGCGCGTTCAATGTCCTTGCCGAGCACGCTGGCTTGCGGTGCGCCGCTCATTGTCGTCCCTCCTGCGGACGGGCGCAGGGCGCGCCGGCTCGCGCCTGCTGTGCGTCGTCGACCAGGTGCAGCTCGACCCGATAGAACAGCTGGCGGTCGGGTGTCTGCAATTTGTGCAGCGTCACCGACAGCCCGCCGCCATCGCGCATGCGTAGCCAGCCGCGCGCTTCGCCGGCGCTGGTGAGGCTGTTCTCGAGGTGACTGATTTCGGCGTCGCTGCCCGAGAGTATCCGCAGCTTGTCCCAGAACAGGCCGGAGGCTGCGTAGCGATCGACCGGATCGAGCAAGCGGAACCAGCCGTCGGCCATGGCGGCAATCGCAAAATGATGGTCGAGCAGGCCGGTCGCTTCATGCGGTGCATCGTCGCGCGAATCGACCAGCAGGGCGCGCAGTACCGCGAAGTCGAAAGGCAAAGCCTCGAGCTGCATCAGGTGGTAGGACTGGCCGCCGCAATCGACGTTGGTCATGCGGATGTGCACCAGCTCGGCCTGATGGTCGGCACGCTCGAACAGGGCGCGCACCTGCTGCTGGCCGGTCGGCTGCACGGCGATGAACAAATCTTCCAGCGTGCGCTCAGTGGTATCCGGATGTGCGAGCAGTCGCCGTGCGTCGGCGTTGGCAAACAGGATGCGGCCTGCGGCATCGGTGACCAGTGCCTTGCCCGGCAGCTGGTAAAACGCTTGGGTAACGACGCGCAGGTCATTGACGGCAACGTTGGCTTGCAGGACCAGTTGGCGCGACACGCGATCCATGGCGTCGGTGCGGCGGGCGGCGAACAGTCGCAACAGCGTGCTGGTCATCAGCAGTTTGAGCGCCAGCCACGCGATACCGGCGCCGGCCAGCAGCAACTCGGCATGCGGTGCGCCCGACTGGCGCGTGGCCGATACCAGCGCCACGGCGATCTGCACGATGGCGGCGGCGCTGCACAGCAGCGCCAGTTGGGTTGCCGGGCGTCGCACCACACGCTCGAGTCGCGCATGGCGCGCGCATTCGGCTGCGGCGCCGATGAAGGCCGTGCCCAGCAGCACGGCGGCGGCGAGTGGTGCGTTGATGCCGGCACTGCGGGCCGGCACCAGTTGCACGACGGTGGACAGTGCCGCCGAAGCCAGCAGCACCAGGGGCACGAAAGGCTTGCCGCCCGGCGTGCGCAACGCGCTTGCGGCGGCGATGCCGCCGGCTGCGACCAGGTCGAAGGCGAGGAAGGGCGTCAGGTCACCCGCAACACGGCAGGCATCGGCCAGCCAACAGGCGAGCGGATGCCCGAGGCCGGCGAGTATCGCCAGCCAGCCATAGCGTTCGGAAGCGCTCGCGAATGCCTGTGGCCGGCGCGCCAGATCGAGCACCACCAGTCCGGCGCTGACCAGCAGGAAGACGATGATGGCGCCACTGTCGAAGCTCATCGCAACTCACCCTCGCGACGGTCAAGTCGCGTGTGCTCGCTGGCATCGATGGCGCGGCTGCCGTCGATGGCGCCGCGGCCTTCCATCGGCAGCGGTGCCGGAGGCAGCCCGTCTTCTTGCATCGAACCGGGCTGCACGCGCACGTAGTCCGGATGCGGCTCACCTGCCAGTTCGACGCTGCCGCTGCGTGTCAGCACGTGCGCGGAAGCCGGGTCGGCGTTGTCGCCGGCGTTCGCCGACGAGCCTGGCAGCGACTCGGGCGGCGCAGGTGACAGCGATGGCGGCAGCGTCGCAGGCAGGACTGCGAGCACGACCGCGATGGCGGCCGCAGTCACCCAGGGCGGCACATGACGCCCGCCGTGTGGTGGATGTGATTGAGCGGCGGCGCTGCCGGCTGACGCAAGCCCGCGTGCAGCGAAACGCCGCAGCATAGGCATGGCGCGGTCGCGATGACGGATCGCGTGCAGGGCGACCGAAGGGTCGGCGGCCTGATGATCATCGTCGAGGTCCCAACGTGCGACCTCGTGGCCGAGTGCCGCAATGCGACCGTCACAATCGCCGTGGCGTGATTCGTTGAACAGTGCCACCAGCCGCAGACCCTGATTGCGGATGCCGGCGGTGATTCGGAGCAGCTGGCGGAATTCGCCGTCAGGCAAAGCCTGCGCATCGGGCACGAACAGCACGCAGCCCGGCTGCATGGTCGCGGTGGCAAAGCCATTGGTGCGCGAGCGCGTCGACCCGGCGATGCCGGCCAGCGCGGCATCGAAGCGATGCAGCATCAGGTCGACCACCAGCGATTCGAGCCGGCTGGCCTGATAGGCTTCGACCTTCAGGCCGCTGTCCATGGCCAGCGTGCGCGCGAGCGCGCCGGCATAGTCTTGCAGGCGGCGACGGTCGCGCCCGACCATGGCCACGTGCAGGCCATCGATCGCCAGGGAATCCCGGACGATGGAGAAGTGTTCCCCATCCTGGGCGCGTATCGTTGTCGACATGCGCCTGATTATACTTAAGTATCAGTCAAATCCCGAGCCCCATCCGGAGTCCGGATGCCAGAATTCCGGCATCCGGCCGCGTCACGACGCATTTTCTTTTCGGATTGGCAAGCTCAGAAGCTATACACCCCGGTAACCCAGACCTTGTCCGTGTCGCGCTTGCGGGCGCCGTTGTAGGGGTCACCTTCGCGGAAGCGCGCATATTCCAGCTTCGCCATCCAAGGGCCGCGGGTCCAGCTGGCCGACACATCCCATTCCTGGCCGTAGTGGGTGCCGGTGCCACCGGTCGCCAGCGCGAAGGCACGGTCGGCCTGGAAC
Organism: Pseudomonadota bacterium; assembly: GCA_039806045.1. Taxonomy (GTDB): domain Bacteria; phylum Pseudomonadota; class Gammaproteobacteria; order Burkholderiales; family Burkholderiaceae_D; genus Pernthalerella. Next base: position 8,407 of record JBDKLN010000209.1, on the reverse strand, counting down.
CAGTGGTATTCGCCCAGCAGCGCGAACTCGCCGTGCTTGCTGCCGGCGGTGACGTAGGTGTCGCGGATGCCCTCGGTCGGCGTGGTCAGGAACAGGTCCGCCCAGCCCTGGAACAGGTGGTTGGTGCCCAAGGGTGTCTGGAAAGCCTTGCTGCCATTCGACGACAACACTTCCTGATCGAGCCGGGCGAACCAGTGGCCGTACTGTGCGCCAGCGCCGAGGCGTGCGTAGTGACTGCCGATGCCGCTGGCGCCATCCGCATACGGCGTCTGCTTCGCGTATTCGGCGGTGTACTGCAGTTTCCAGTCGCTCGGCAGCGGGCGCGCGCCATCCAGCCGCAGGCCGAGGGTCTGCGTTGATGTGGCCGACAGGGCAGCCGAATTCCAGTCCACGAAGTAGCCATAGCCCACCAGGTTTTCGGTCGGTGACAACGCATGGCGCGCATTGACGATGCTGACAGTCGCGTCTTGCTGGAGCGTGGTGATCTGCATGACTTTGTTGAACTGCGCGGCGAACAGTGTGGTGGCCGGCAGCAGGCGCTTGTTTTCGACAGAAATGCCATCGAAGACCTGCATCACCTGGCGGAATTCCACATTGCCGATGAAGCGCACGTTATCCAGCTTGACTGATTGACGCCCGGCGCGCAGGCGCGTGCCCTCGATGCCGGTCCAGTCCAGATAGAGCTGATTGATGCCGCTGTAGTCCGGGTCGACCACGCGCGGATAATTCGATTTTCCGGCTTGGACAACGCCATTGTTGAAATTCTCATAGTCGTCGTTCAGCACGGCGACATTGATGAGCTGAGCGCCGAGCGAGAAACCGTGCAGCGGGCGCGTCTGCCAGCCGAGCAGGGTGCGCAGCGTGAGCGCGTCGGCATCAAGTTGCTTGCCATCCTGCGCTACGCGTTCATCACGCAAACGGAAACTGCTCATGGACTTTCCGCTGGTAATGGCATCGACAAGCGTGCTGGTTGAACGATTGCCATCCGCCTCCGAGGGCAAGGCGTCAGCGAGGGAATCGGTGGGGGAAGCAGCGGCGCAGGCGAACGCCACGGCACCCAGCAGGGCGGTGAATTTCAATCGAGTACTCCGTCATTGGATCAGCAGGAGCCACGCTCCTGTGCGCCACCCTTGGCGCACGTTTCAAATTGCAAGCGATGTGCCAGCCGGAAAACGGCAGAAGCGATGGCAAATTGCACTTCGACAGGGCGGCATCCGCGGACAGCGACTGCGCCTGCACCATCGAAGTGATACAAGTTCTGATCGATGACCGAATACAGGGATATACTCCTAATTGTCAAAAATCAATTTTTCCATACCGCTGCAGGATGACGCCTGTCGAAATACTGCTGGATCAACTTCCATTGGCCGATGCCCAAGGTTGGCACGACGAAGGTCTTGATTGCCGTATGGCGCCGAACGGAAGTCCCGAGCGCTTTATCCGCGCCCATCGCTTGTTCACCTTTTCTGCGTTGCTGGGAAAATCGTCGGCCAAATACCAGTTGGGTGTGATGAACCTGCGCGGCGAGGGTAGGCCCAAGGACAAGTTGCGTGCGTTGATGTGGTTCAAGCTGGCGGTCGCGCGCGACGAGCCCAGGGCCTCCGGCAACCTGTCGATGGTGGCGGAAGACTTGTCCCGCGCCGACATCAAACGCGGCTACCGGATGGCGGAAGACTTCGGCCGAGCGGAAGCGGCGTTCCATCGTGTTCGGAAAGTCCAGACAGACGATGCCATCGTCGACATGGCCGATCTGCTGACCCATGGCACAGGTATCGACCCGGATCCCGAACTGGCCGTGGCCTGGCTCAAGCGTGGCATTGCGAACCGCCATCCTGGCGCGCAATGGCTGCTGGGGCTTGCCCATGCGACCGGACATGGCGCGGTTCGCCATCTGGAAGAGGGCATGCGCCTGCTGCAGCTGGCCGCCAACAGTGGCCATGCCAAAGCGCAATACGACCTCGCCGAACTGTTGGTGAAGCAGCCTGCCGTTGCCAGTCATGCGCGTGCGGTTCAGCTTTATTCGGCCGCGGCAAGGCAGGAGCATCTGGCGGCGATGTACCGGCTGGGCATGTTGTATCGCAGCGGCGATGTGGCCGATGTCGCACCGGGTGCCAAAGTGGCGAGCCGCCATGCACCGCATCTGGTGAGGGCGGTCGAATGGCTGGCGCGCGCAGCACAGCATGACCACATGGAAGCCCAATACGAACTCGGGCAAATGCATGCGCAGGGACTGGGCACGCCACAGGACTTCGAACAGGCACTGCAGTGGTACCTGAAGGCCGCCGCCCACGGGCATGCAAAGGCCCAGTTCAATCTGGGCTTCCTGCACTCGCACGGGCAGGGCGCCGAGCAGGATTACGTCAAAGCCTATGAGTGGTATGCAATCAGCGAGGCCAGCGGTTACGCGCTGGCGAAACAGAACGCGGATTACATCGCCACCAAGCTGACGCCGGAAGAGTTGGAACTGGCGAAATGGCGTGCCGACAGTTACCAGCATCGGCAAGACATTGACGCATGAATCACTGCTGATCTCGCGCAAACTCAACCCCTTCTCTGAGCATACGCAAGGCGCGGTCGCGAGTGGTGCTGTAACCGGCCAATATCTCGGAAAGCTTCCCGCGTCCTGCTAGTCTGATCTTCAGTGTTCGATGCGATAGCCGACCAAATATACAAATTTACTAGCTGTATATCGGTGATCAGCGATGCAATGAAACTAACGCAGGCGGGCACGTTCAGATCGCAGGCTTGTTGCCTTTCACCGGATGTCAGCAAGCATTTGCGAATCCACTAACGACCACTGAACGAGAGGAAACAGATGAAAGCACTCGCAAGCCTGTTGGTCATCTTCCTGTTGTCTGCCTGCAGCAACCTGCCGATGAGCCCGTCTGCGCAGTCTGGCCAGGTGCAGCATCCTGACGCCTTCCACTCTTACGTCGATTGATTACCGGGTGAGGCCAAGGGCGGCGGCCCCTGGCAAGCGTCAGGCTTCATGTAGAATCCGAACGGTCGTGCTTAAAAATAACAGACCGTCGGAGACAGCATGGACTTGAACGATGCGCCGGAGGACCTCGCCTTCCGCGATACGGTGCGCGGCTGGTTGCAAGCCAACCTGCCGGCAGACCTGCAGCACAAGGTACTCAACCACAAGCGACTCAAGCGCGACGATTACGTGCGCTGGCATCGCATCGTGCACGCGCAAGGCTGGGTCGCGCCGAACTGGCCGGTCGAGCATGGTGGCACGGGCTGGACCAAGGTGCAGCAGCACATCTGGGAAGAAGAATGCGCGCAGGCCGGCACACCGCCCATCCTGCCGTTCGGCGTCAATATGGTCGCGCCCGTCATCATCGCCTTCGGCAACGATGCGCAGAAGCGCTACTACCTGCCACGCATCCTGTCGTGCGAAGACTGGTGGTGCCAGGGGTACTCGGAACCCGGGTCCGGGTCGGACCTGGCCTCGCTGAAGACACGCGCCGTGCGTGAGTCCGGCGACGGCGACCACTACCTCGTCAATGGCCAGAAGACCTGGACCACGCTGGGCCAGCATGCCGACATGATGTTCTGCCTGGTGCGCACCGATCCGGAGGCGCGCAAGCAGGAAGGCATTTCCTTCCTGCTGATCGACATGAAGACGCCCGGCATCACGGTGCGCCCCATCATCACGCTCGATGAAGACCACGAAGTCAATGAAGTTTTTTTCGACAATGTGCGCGTGCCGGTGGCCAATCGCGTCGGCGACGAGAACAAGGGCTGGACCTACGCGAAATACCTGCTCGGGCATGAACGCACCGGCATCGCCGCCGTTGGCCGTTCCAAGCGCGAACTGGCATTCGTGAAGCGTCTGGCCGTCCGCATGCAGAAGGGCGGCAAGCCATTGCTCGACGATGCGCTGTTTGCGGCCAAGGTCGCCGCACTCGAGATTGACCTGATGGCGCTGGAGGTGACGGTGCTGCGCGTGATTTCGCAGGAAGCGAAGCGCAAGTCACCCGGCCCCGAGGCCTCGATGCTGAAGGTGAAGGGTACCGAGATACAGCAGCGGCTGACCGAGCTGATGGTTGAGGCGGCCGGACCGGCAGGACTGGCCTTCGACCCGGACTATCTCGAGGGCAAACATGCCCACAGCGCCGGCGACGACGACGATGCCGCGCCGCTGATGCCTTACTACTTCAATTACCGCAAGACCTCGATCTACGGTGGTTCGAACGAAATCCAGAAAAACATCATCACCCAGATGATCCTCGGGCTGTAAGGGAGCGACCATGGACTTCGAACTCAATCCCGAGCAGCAGCAACTGGCCGATGCGCTCAGGCGCTGGGCCGACAAGGACTACGGCTTCGATGTGCGGCAGGCCGTCATCGCCTCCCGTGAAGGTGTATCTGCCAACGCGTGGCAGGCGCTGGCCGAGCTGGGCGTGCCCGCGTTGCCGGTGCCGTCCGCGCATGATGGTTTTGACGGCGGCGCCATCGACCAGATGATCGTGATGCAGGCGCTCGGCCGGGCACTGGTGATCGAGCCGGTGCTGGCCACCGCGATGGCGACCCGCTGCCTGACGCTTGCCGGAGGCCAGGGCGACCTGCTGTCACAGGTGGCGGCCGGAACATTGGTGCTGGCCTGCGCATTCGGCGAGCGGCAGGCGCGACATGAATTGTTCAATATGGCGACCGAGGCGCGCCGTGATGGCGACCATTACCTGATCGACGGCATCAAGACAGCCGTCCTGCATGGCGCTCAGGCCGGGCAACTGATCGTGTCGGCACGCTCGTCCGGCGGTCAGCGCAGCACCGACGGCATTTCCTTGTTCGTGCTGCCGGCCGATGCGCCGGGTGTCCGCCTGACCGACATGCGCAGCAACGACGGCATGCGCATTGCCACCATCGAATTCAGGCAGGTGCGCGTACCGGCATCTGCGCTGCTCGGCAAAGAAGGCGAGGGCTGGCCTTTGCTGGAGGCGACCGCCGATCACGGCATTGCGTTGTTGTGTGCCGAAGCGCTGGGCGTGATGGAGGCTTTGTGCGAGGCCACGCTGGAATACCTGAAGACGCGCCAGCAGTTCGGCGTCCCGATTGGCAAGTTCCAGGCGTTGCAGCACCGAATGGCGGATATGTTTATCCAGCTTGAGCAGGCGCGGTCGATGGCGATGCTGGTCGCCGTCAAGGATGCTTCGGCTGACCCGAATGAGCGCCGTCGCTTCGCTGCTGCGGCAAAGGCACGCGTGGGCGAGGCCATGAAATTCATCGGCCAGCAGGCAGTGCAGCTGCACGGCGGCATGGGGGTTAGCAATGAACTGCCGGCCGCGCACCTGTTCAAACGGCTGGCCGGCATTGAACTGATGCTGGGCGATACGGATCATCACCTGATGCGCTTTGCATCGTTGCCGGGCTTCGCGCCGGCCTGAATGACGGGAAACAGAGAATGAGGAAATTTCACAGTGCCGATGAGCTCGAGACAGAAGTCGGCAAGGAAGTCTCGGTGTCCTCGTGGGTGGAAATCGACCAGCCACGCGTGAACCAGTTTGCGACGGCGACCGATGATCCGCAATGGATCCATGTCGATGTTGAACGCGCGAAGAGGGAGTCGCCGTTTGGCGGCACCGTCGCGCACGGCTTCCTGACCCTGTCGCTGCTGCCACGCTTCTTCGAAGAGCAGATCGATTTTCCATTCGGCTCCATGAGCATCAACTACGGTCTCAACAAGGTGCGTTTCCCGTCGCCGATGAAAGTCGGCGGCCGCGCACGGGGCCGCTTCACGCTGCTGGCCGTCGAGCGCCATCCGGATTGCATACAAAGCATCTGGAAGATGACGGTCGAGCAGGAGGGGAGCGACAAGCCGATCTGCGTGGCTGAATCGGTTCTGAGGCGTTACTACTGAAAAAAAACAGGCAGCAGGACGCAAGTCCGTGCTGCCTTCGCCGGCCCCGGGCTGCCGCTCGGCAAGGCCCGGGGCGGGAGTGCGGTGGCGCTCAGTGCTTCTGGTATTGCGTCGACCCGAACAACATCTCCTTCGACTTGTCATCCAGCAGCGGCTTGCGCAGGTCGGCCAGCACCTGCACGCCGCGCTGCACCGCAGGGCGCGCGGCGACTTCGTCATGCCAGCGCTTGGCGTTCGGGTAGTCGGCCCAATCGATGCCCTGATTTTTCCATGAACGCGTCCACGGGAAGCAGGCGATGTCGGCAATCGTGTATTCATCGCCGGCCATGAAGCGATGCGTGGCCAGCTGCTTGTCCATCACGCTGTACAGGCGCTTAGCTTCGTTGGTGTAGCGATTGAAGGCGTAATCGATCTTCTCCGGCGCGTAGATGCGGAAGTGATGTGCCTGTCCGAGCATGGGGCCTAGGCCGCCCATCTGGAACATCAGCCATTGCAGCACGGTGAACTTGTCGCGATCAGTCTCGCCAAGGAACTTGTTGACCTTGCCGGCGAGGTAGACCAGGATCGCGCCCGATTCGAACAGCGACATGGGCTGTCCATCGGGCCCATCAGGGTCGACGATGGCAGGAATCTTGTTGTTCGGCGATATCTTGAGGAATTCCGGCTTGAACTGGTCGCCCTTGCCGATATCGATGTGATGGATGCGATAGGGCAGGCCGCATTCTTCGAGCATGATGTGAACCTTGTGGCCATTCGGTGTGGCCATTGAGTACAGATCGATCATTGTTGTTCTCAAAATGAACAGCCCCGGTGTGACCGGCGCTGGCGGGCAAGGCGGCTGGCGCCTGTGCCCTGTTAAACGTTCGGCAAGCCTTCGGTGCGCTTCGCGATCCGTGGTTTACGAGCGCGTCACCGGCAAGTCCAGTGACTCGCCCGGAAGGCTGACGTATTTTGCCAGTTCCAGCTTGGCGATCGCATTGCGATGTACCTCGTCAGGGCCATCGGCCAGTCGCAGCGTACGGTTATGCGCCCACAGTTGCGCCAGCGGGAAGTCATCTGACACGCCGCCACCGCCATGCGCCTGAATCGCCCAGTCGATCACCTGCTGTGCCATCACCGGTGCCAGCACCTTGATCATCGCGATCTCGCTCTTGGCGACCTTGTTGCCGACCGTGTCCATCATGTAGGCCGCCTTCAGTACCAGCAGGCGGGCGCTGTCGATCATGATGCGTGATTCCGCGATGCGCTCGCGCCAGACGCCTTGCTCCGAAATCTTGCGGCCGAAGGCCACACGGCTGTCGATGCGGCGGCACATCAGTTCCAGCGCGCGCTCGGCGGTGCCGATGGCGCGCATGCAGTGGTGGATACGGCCCGGTCCGAGGCGGCCCTGCGCGATCTCGAAGCCGCGACCTTCGCCGAGCAGCATGTTCGAGGCCGGCACACGCACATTGTCGAAGATCACTTCACAATGGCCATGCGGCGCATCGTCATAGCCGAATACGGACAGCGGGCGCACGACGGTCACGCCTTTCGTGTCGGACGGCACCAGGATCATCGATTGCTGCGAGTGACGCGGGCCTTCCGGATCGGTCTTGCCCATCACGATGTAGATCTTGCAGCGCGGATCACCGGCGCCCGAGGTCCACCATTTGCGGCCGTTGATCACGTACTCGTCACCGACGCGCTCGATGCGGGTGCTGATATTCGTCGCATCCGACGAGGCGACTTCCGGCTCGGTCATCGCGAAGGCCGAGCGGATCTCGCCGCGCAGTAGCGGCTCCAGCCATTCGCGCTTCTGTGCCTCGCTGCCGTAGCGCTCGATGGTCTCCATGTTGCCGGTGTCCGGCGCCGAACAGTTGAACACCTCCGGCGCCCACGGGATGCGGCCCATGATCTCGCACAGCGGTGCGTAGTCGAGGTTGGACAAGCCTTCCGGTGCGCGTTCTGATTGCGGCAGGAACAAATTCCACAAGCCTTGCTGACGCGCGATCGGCTTCAGTTCCTCGATGATCTTGGTCGGCAGCCAGCGATTGCCTTTTTCCAGTCCGTTGCGATCGACCTCGTCTTTGTACGCGCGCTCGTTCGGATAGATGTAGTCATCCATGAACCTGAGCAGTTTCGCGCGCAGCGCTTCGCAGCGAGGGGAATAGGCAAAATCCATCGTGAGTCTCCTTCGTCGTGTTTCTTGTTATCGAATCAAAGCGGAATCAACTTCGTTTGCAATCTTGCCCTTCAGCACGCGAAATCCTGGCGTTGCGCCACTGGGTCCCGGCCTGCGCCGGGACGACATATCAATGGCTATCTGCGTTGGCATGTCATCCCGGCGCGCCGGTTCGCCCCCATCTTGCAGAGTCGGTCAGGACTTCTCGCCCGAGGCGTAGGCCCAGCCCATCTCGGCCATCGGGCGTGCCGCCTGGCCGTTGCGCAGCGCCTGCTCGCTGGCGGCAGTGCCATCCTGATAGCGCTTCATGATGCCTTGCAGGATGCCGGCCATGCGGAACATGTTGTACGCGAGGTAGAAACGGAAATCTTCCTTGTTCA
>JBDKLN010000208.1:0-3469 GCA_039806045.1 Pseudomonadota bacterium | reverse complement strand
CAACTCGGCAGCGCTGGCTGCCAGCTTTTCCCGATCCGCCTGTACTTCACGCCGCACCTCTGCGAGTTGTGCTGCAGACTCCCTTGAAGCCTCCATCACCCGTTGCATCTTGCGTTGCTTCAGCTCGCCGATGGCCCTTTCCGTTCGCCCCTTTGAGGCGGCCAAGTCAGCCAGCACGGCCTTGAGCTCCGCTTGCGACTGCTCCAGCTGCAGCACCTGATTGCGCGGCACATAGCCGTCGGCCGACAGCTCCGACATGCTCTTCAACTGCTCTGCCAGCTTTTGCAATTGCACCTTCCGGCTTTCCAGTTGCAGCGCAATTCCGGCCAGCGTCGACTCTTGCGCTGCGATGGACTCATCGATCGCAGCCAATTCACTTTGCAGCGCCGCATGGCGCGAGTCGAACAGGCGCGTCTGAGTGGCGATATGCTGACTCACCAAAGGGTCGCCCGCCGCAGCCATCAGGTCAGGATGAAAGCTGATGACCGGCTTGTTCTCGATTTCTGCCAGCAAGCGGCTTTCCGATGCACGCAGTGACATGTAATTCTGCCGAGTCGATTCGAAGTTGGCCCGGGTCGTGCCTTCATCGAGTTCGACCAGCAGCTGCCCTGCCTTCACATGCTGCCCTTCCCGCACGGCGACGCGACGAACCAGGCCGCCGGCCAGATGCTGTATGGCCTTGCGCTTGGTATCGATGGTGACGGTTGCTGCAGCAGGAACGCCCTCATCCAGCGGAGCCAGCGCAGACCAAAGGAGGAAGCCGCCAAAACCAAAGACCAGCGTGAACAAGCCAAGCCGAATGGTCGGGCGAGTGTCGGTCGGCAGGCTGGACGAAATGTCGATGACATTGGCGCCATCGCCGCCATGTTGCGCCGTGCTCGGGTTCGCCCTCGGGTTCGAATTCGGGAAGGGAATCATGGGAGTCCTCATTGGATTCAGTGGATCGCGTATGCCTGGCCTGCCACGCTGGCGTCGGTCCTGCCGGATTGGGTGATGCGACCATTGGCCATCACGACGACACGGTCTGCCAGCGCAAGGATCTGGCGCTGGTGCACGACCATGAATACGGTCTTGCCATCTTTCTTCAGCTGCCGGATTGCCGCGGCGAGCGCCGCCTCGCCCGCTTCGTCGAGGTTGGCATTGGGCTCGTCCAGCACGATCAAGTCCGGCCGTCCGTACAGGGCGCGTGCCAGCGCCAGTCGCTGCCGCTGGCCGCCGGAGAGCAGCTTGCCGGCCTGGCCGACCGGCGTGTCGTAGCCCTGCGGAAGACGCAGGATCATGTCGTGTATGTCGGCGCGTTTGGCAGCCTCGATGATGGCCGGCGAATCGGTTTTGCTGAAGCGGCAGATGTTTTCTGCGACCGTACCGTCGAACAACTCGATGTCTTGCGGGAGGTAACCGACGCGCGGGCCGAGCGCATCCTGCGACCAGTCGCGGATATCGACACCGTCCAACAGTACCTGTCCCGATGTCCGGGGCCAGATCCCGACCAGGCACCGCGCGAGCGTCGACTTGCCCGATCCGGAAGGGCCCACGATACCCACCACTTCGCCCGCCTCGAAGCGCATATCGATATCCTCGAGTATGGTTCGGCCGCCTTGTGATCCGCTGGCGCCCAGTTGACGCAAGGTAACCTGTCCTATAACAGCATTGGCGGCATGCCTGGCCGGCTGTTCGGGATAGTCTTCAAGCAATGCGCCGATGTCTTCGCAGGCCTGGCGCGCCTGGACGAACTCCTTGCACGCGGACATCAGGACACCGATCGGCCGCAGCGCGTTACCCATCAGTACATTCGAGGCCACCATTGCGCCGGCGCTGAGTTCGCCACGGATCGCAAGCCACGCGCCGAGTGCGAGGATCAGCGACTGCTGGCTGTACTGCAGGAATTTCGAAAAGGCCGAGGCCACACCGGTTCGCTCCTGGGCATCCCAGCTGGCGCGTGCATGGCGCAGGTACAGTGTCAACCAGCGTCGCTTGAGATTGCCGAGCATGCCTAGCGCTTCGACGATTTCCGCATTGCGCAGCTTGCCGGCAAGGTAAGCGCTGGTGTCACCCTCGGCCCTGACCGCATGGGCTAGCTGTTTCGCGCTGAGCTGGTGAGTCAGGTAGGCATGGACGCCCAGCACGAAGGAAAACGCGATGCCGAACCAACCCAGCAGCGGATGCATGGCAAACAGAACCGCGAGATAAATCAGGGTCCATGGCAAGTCAAAGAGCGCGACGACGCCATTCCCGGTGAGGAACTGGCGCAGCCGGGTCAGTGCGGCAAAGGCATTCCCGCCCTCTGCCCTTCCCTGCTCCAGATGGGATTGGAAATTTGCGAAGAAAATCCGCGTATTCAGCTGTTCGTCAAACCGGACCCCGGCCCGGATCAGCAAGCGGGCGCGCACCCATTCGGCAATAGCCGTGACGACGACGAACACCGTGAAGAACAGCGTCAGCGACACCAGCGTCAATTCGCTCTGGCTGAGCATCACGCGATCATAGACCTGCAACATGTACAGCGTCGGTGCCAGCGACAGAACGTTGGCAACCAGACTGAAAGCGCCTATCCAGAGAAATTCATCGCGGAATGCAAGGAAAGTCCTCGCCAGCGAAGCGGATGGGCTGCCGGGGAACATGACGGCCAGCGTACTCATGCGGCTTCTCCGAAGGCAGGTGTTGCAATGGCCGGCTTGGGCGGCGCACTGGCCTTTCGGAGGGCGGCCAGCACTTCTTCACGCGGCCCGAAGGCTGCGGCCTTTCCATCCTTCAGGACCATGACCTTGTCGGCGGCCGCCAGCACGCTGGTGCGATGCGTGATGACGATGGTGGTGCATTTGCGGGCTTTCAAGGCCATCAGGGCGCGCAACAAGGCTTGCTCCCCTGCCTCGTCAAGGCTGGCATTGGGTTCGTCGAGCAGGATGAATTTCGGGTCGCCGTAGATGGCACGCGCCAGCCCGACCCGTTGCCGCTGGCCGCCGGAGAGGATCGCGCCATCGTCGCCGATACGTGTGTGCAGGCCATCCGGCAATGCGTCGACCATGGCATCCAATCCGACCAAGTCGATCGCAGCGCGCACCTTGTTGATGTCGACCTCGCCGAAGCGTGCGATGTTCTCCGCAAGGGTGCCGTCAAACAGCTCGACCGACTGTGGCAGGTAGCCCAGGTGCGGCCCCAGCTCTTCCTTGTTCCATGCATGGACATCGGCGCCATCGACGCGTACTTTGCCAGCGCGTGCAGGCCACACGCCCATCAGCACCCGTGCAAGCGTCGTCTTGCCCGCGGCGGAGGGGCCGATCACGATCAGCGTTTCCCCGGCTTGCAGCGCGAAGCTCACGCCACGAAGGATGGGTTGCTCGCCACCCAGTGCAGTGGCGACCAGCCCTTCGACGGACAAATGTCCTTCGGGAGCTGGCAATGGCATCGCGCTTTGCCCATCGGCTGCTGACACAAGAAACTGGTCCAGTCGCTGCCAGGCATCGCGCGC
>JBDKLN010000207.1:0-6593 GCA_039806045.1 Pseudomonadota bacterium | reverse complement strand
CGCTGCGCGAATTCGTGCACACGCTGCGCAGCAAAGCGGCCTTCGTCGCCCGCCAGTCGGCCGGCGTGCCGCAGGCCGAACAGCGCGGCGAGCGGCTCGCTCTGCTGCAGCGCCTGTCCTGCATGGTGCCGGCACTGCCGGTGCTGGAGGCGCACCTGCAAAGCCCGGTGATCTCGCCCTACCCGCTGTATCTGGCGCTGTGCAACCTGCTGGGACCGATGTCGCTGCTGCGCCCGGGCGCGCTGCCGATCACGCCGCCCGCCTATGAGCATGCACAGCCGCACCTGAGCTTCCTGCCGCTGCTGAAGGAACTCGACGAAAACCTGTCCGAGATCAGCCAGGACTATCGCGAAGTGACGATGGAATGGGTGGATGGCGCGTTCGAGCTGGCGCTGCGCCCTGAATGGGTCGGCCAGCGACTGGTGATCGGCCTCAAGGGTGGCGCCGCCGGTGAAGCCGAGGACTGGATGGACACCGCCGTGATCGGCCCGGCGCACGTGTTCGGCGAGCTGCGCGAAAAGCGCGTGCTGGGCTATCGCCGCTCGCGCATCGCCGGTGCGCCGGAGATGCAGCTGCGCAGCCTGCCCGGCGTGATGCTGTACGAGATCGTGCCCGGCCCCGAGCTGCTGCGTCCGGACAGCAGGCTCGTGATCGGCGCCTCCGGCCGTGCCGGCAATGCGGCGCGCCCGGCCGCCATCGGCCTGTTCATTCGCACGCAGGGGTATTGAGGACGCGACGCGATGGGCAAGCTGACCTTACCGACCCGAACGCTGCGACCGGCGCTGCCGCAGATCACGACGCTGATCGAGCCGCGCGAGCCCGAGCCGCGCGCGCCCGTGTCTTCGCAATCGGCGACCGACACCCTGCTGTTGCGACAGTTCCGGCTGTTCGTCGCCGAAGTGATGCGCGTGCTCGGCAGCTTCGAGCAGGAACGTTTCACCGGCGAAGACCGTCCCGAGGCAGCGCGCCAGGCGGCCGCTGACGCCAGCGACACGCTGGCGCGCGAGATCGATGCGCAGACGATGGAGATTTCCCGTATCGGCAGTCCGGCCGATCGCGCGGCCGTCGATGAACTGCGGTACCTGAAAGCGGCCATCGCCGACGAGCTGCTGCTGTCGCACGACTGGCCCGGCCGTTCGCGCCATACCGAATGCCTGGTCGAGACTCGTCTGTTCGGCAGCAGCGTGGCCGGCGATGAAGTTTTCGATCGCATCGATGCCTTGCTGGCCGATGCCGCCGGCCAGCCTTCGCAGATGGCCCCGCTTTACCTGTTCGCGATCTCGGTCGGGTTTGAAGGCCGCCATCGCGGCGCGCAGGCCGAAGCCGAGCTGCAGCCGCTGCGCGATGCGCTGTTCCGCAAGATTTACCGGCGCGAACCGGCACTGACGCCGGGCCTGGCCAACCAGCCGCAACAAGCCGAGCGCGTGCTGTCCGAGCAAGCCTATCGCTACCGGCTGTCCGACATCGCCCCGGTGCGCTTCTTCCGCTTCAGCCGTGGCGCGGTCGCCTTCGTCGCGGCCATGGTCATGCTGCTGGCGCTGTCGCAGGTCGCCTGGCGCGTGTCCTCGGCGCCGGTGCGCAAGGCACTCGATACGACGGCACCGTCCAAGCCCCGTCATGCCGCACCCAGCGAGGCCGAACGTGGATAACTCCCTGACCATCGTCTGGATCGCCGGCATGCTCGCCACCGCCGTGGCGGTGCTGCTGGTCGCACTGCGCTTCGGCATCGACCGTGGCGACGACAAGGCGGGCGCGCGCCGCGCGACGCTCGACATCAGCAAATTGCGCGCATCGTTCAGCGCTGCCGTCACGCGCATCGAGCGCAATATTGCCGAGCACGGCAAGCGCTACGACATACCGTGGGTCGTGATGCTGCATGACGGATCGGCAGCGACCCGTCCCGCAATCGAGAGGTGCGGACTGCCCCAGGTGCTGGATGCCGACGCTGCTGTGGTGGCCGAACCGGAACGCGATGCACCACGCTGGCATTTCTTCGATCGCGGCATCGTGATCGAACTCGAATCCGAACAGCTCGACGACCCGGCCAGCCTCGACCTGCAGGAAAAGCGCTGGGAAGAATTCATCGCGCTGTGCGGCCGCTACCGTCCGCAGCGTCCGCTGGATTCGGTCATCGTGTCGGTGCCGGCCGGACTGCTGGCCGATCGCACGCCCGAGGGTCGCGAGCGCCTGCGGCTGAAAGCTGACGCTGCCAGCCGTCGCATCTGGATCGCACAAAACCGCTATGCGATGCGCTTTGCCGTCTATGTCGTGGTGTCAGGTTGCGAAGACTTGCCAGGCTTCGCCAGCTTCGCGCTAGCGTTGCCGGAGAGCCTGCGCAATAGCATGCTCGGCTGGTCGTCGCCTTACCAGCCGTCGGCGCTGTACCAGTCCGGCTGGGTGACGCAGGCCTTCGACCAGGTCGAACAAAACATCGCCGATACCGGCGCCGAGCTATTCGCATCGAACGCCTCGGTTGCCTCGGCACCCGACCTGTTCCTGCTGCCGTCGCGGCTGGCATCGCTGCGCGCCGGCATGACCGAGTACCTCGACGAACTGATGCGCCCGAACGCGTATCACGAGCCCTTCTTCCTGCGCGGGATCTACTTCAGCGGCAATGGTTCGCGCCCGATGTTCCTGCACGATGTGCTCGACGCCAAAGTGTTCGGCGAATTCGGCCTGTCGCGTGCCGCGCATTCGCAGCAACTGGCGCGACCCCTGATGACCAGGGTCGGTCGCTGGCTGGCCGTGGGCATTCCGACGTTGTACGCCATCGGCCTCGTTTTCTCGGTCATCCAGCTCAATCGCGTGTTGCCAACACTTGCCGAAGGACTGGAAGGCTTGAAGCGCGATGCGGAATACCGGTCGCAGGCGATCAACCAGGGAGATCGGCTGGACTTCGAGTGGTATCGGAAGACGGCCTTGCAATTGATGATTGGCCTGGAAGACCTGCAATCGCGTCGCATCTCGCGCGCGGTTTCGCTTTACGATCCGTCCATTCACAACCCCTTCATGATTGGCTCGTGGCCCGAGTTCGACGACCTGCGTGAACGCGCACGCGACCGGATCAAGGAGTCGTTCGCGGAACTGGGCATGCGAACGCTGCAGCAGGCAATCTACCGCCGGACCGCGGAGCTGACCAACGCGCCGCTCAACCCGGTGAGCAATCGCCTTACGGGCGGCAATGCCGACTGCGACGGACCCAGCCCGGACAATGGCTCGGTGCCGGTGTCCAATCGCCAGACGGTGGCCATCGAGCATCTCGGCGAATTCGTGACCTTGCAGCGCTATGCGAACAAGCTCGCAACGCTCGATGCCAACGTCACAGCCATGCAGCGCCTGAAGACGCCGAACAAGAACAGCCCGCAGGAATTGCACATGCTGGTGCTGGACATGCTGGGCGCCGACCTGCCGGGTGATCTCACGGGCAGCATCCATCTGTTTGCCGAAGCTGCAGCCAACGAAGGCACGCTGATTGACCAGCAAGCCATCAGCGCGGCAGCGCGATGCGGTTTCGTCAAAGCGACGCTGGCCATGAACCGCAAGCTGTTTGAGGACAATGCGCTGGTGCAGGGCGAAGAGCGCGTCGCCGCCGCGAAGAATGCCGTGCTGAACCTGTTCAGCGGCACCGCATCGCCGAGCAGCACGGAAGTCATTGCTGCGTACCGCAAGCTGCTGGACGCGCTCAACGAGCAAAAGGCACTGCTGGCGAATGGCCATGGCAGCTGGCTGATGCAGGGTGAGCTCAGGCTGGGCGCATCGCACGACAAGCTGATGAAGCAATTCGCGGACAACAAGCTGGTCGGTCCTGCGATGGTGGCTGAACTGCGCGGCAAGGCACAGGAAGACTTCGCCCGCACACGCCAGCACTTCCTCGCCCTGTTCGGCCAGGGCAGCGATATGGCCGTGACCCAGGGTGGCAAGGATGGCGGCCTCACGCTGTCGAAGGATCGCCTTGCCCTGCTGGCCGCCGTCGAGCATTTGCTGAACCAGCCGTTCATGCTGCCGGCGGTCGGCGATTCTTTGGAAGCGACCCGGCGCGGCACCCTGCTCCATTGGGACAATGAACAGCTGGCGCGTGCGGTGAAACTGGGCGACGGCCGTCGCAAGTACCTGACCGACGACTTGCCGAAATTCCCGACCGACATGCAGGATGCGGTGCGCGACGTGATCGACTACCAATATGCATTGCGACTGGTCGACCTCGCCGGCCATGCCTACTCGCCGGCCGACCAGGATCAGGCGTCCGGCGCGTCGGGCCCGTCATGGACTGCGTTCGAGCAGGCCAGCGGTCACGTCAGGAAGCTGGTGGCCATGCTCAAGGAGCTCGGACAGGATGGCGAATCGCACACGCTGCAGGCCATCCTTGCCAATGACGCGGCAGCGCGCCTGCGCATGCTCAACGCCGACCTGCAGGATGCACGCGCTTACCAGGTGCTGGATGAATCGGATGACTTGCGCGGCGACCCGCGGACCACGCTGAACCTGTTCGCCAACAGTCCCGGCGATGCCAGCGACTATCTCGCGCAGCAGCTGGCCAAGATGCAGGCGCTGTCGGCACAGGCACAGACACTGCGCAGCTCGCTGCCGCCAGACAGCCAGGGCGGCGCTGAGATGGCGCGCTGGCAAGGCATCGCACGTGAACTGGAATTGCATGCGGCCAAAGATCCGAAAGGCAGCCTCGGCCGTCTGGAGCGCTTCCTGTCCGATCTCGCACGCGAGCTCGATGCGCCTGCGTGTCTGGCGGTGCTGAAGGCCAATGAGCCGCCAAAGCGGGCCACCAATTACTTCGCCGACAGGCATGCGGAAATTCACCGTGCGGTGACGCGTCGCTGCATGGTGCTCGACCGCCGCTCCTTCGTCGAGCAATGGACAAGCTTCGCGGCAGATTTCAATCGCCTGCTGAAAGGACGGCGCCCCTTCATCGGCAACCGGGGCATACAGCGCGGCAGCGAATACGCAGCCCTGACGGCTGCCGACTTGTCCGAGGCGGGCAGCCTGCTGAATCGCCTGCCGCCGGTATCGGCCGAGATCTTCGCGCGCAACAATGTGCCCGAAGGGTCGATGGCGCCGATTCGCGACTTTGCCGCACAGGCGGCGCAGGTGCGGCAGCTGCTGGCGCCGCTGTTCCCGACCGACGCGTCGCAACCGGCGGCGCTGGATGTGGCGGTGCGTTTCCGCGCGAACGTGAATGGCGAAATCGACGGCAACAAGATCATCGACTGGGCGCTGACCATCGGCGACCAGACGCTGAAGCTGCGCGACACGCCACGTGCGCTGCGCTGGAAGTCCGGCGACCCGGTGCGGCTGACGCTGCGATTCGCCAATGACGTGCCGCTGGTGCCGCGCGCCGACCTCGACAATCCTTACCTTGAAGTCAGCCGCAAGAGCGTGGTGTTCCGCTTCGACGGACCGTGGGCGCTGCTGGACATGGTGCAGCTGTTGAAGAGCACCGAAGGCGCAGATGCGCGCGCATCGCTGCTGAAACTGGATATTCCGGTGCAAGCCGATGCGAAGGACAACGCGCTGCGGGCGAAGCCGGTGCGGGTTTTTGCGGCCCTCACGCTGTCTGAGCCGGGCAAGACGGCGCCACTTCCCTGGCCTGCTGCTTTCCCGGAACGCGCACCGACGGTGGAGAAATGATGGGCACCCCCTACGACGATATCGCGCAGCAGTTGCTGCAGCCACTGGCCGGCGAGTCCCCGACCGGCCGCTGGATGCGCTATGAGCGCGAGTTCATGGACATCACCAAACTGCGTGAAGAGGATGACCCCTCGCTGCCCATGGGCGAATGGGAAAGGCCGATCGTGAAGGCGGACTGGCGCAAGGTGGCCGACGCCTGCGTGCAGCTGCTGCGCGAGCATACGAAAGATTTTCAGATCGCTGGCTGGCTGTGCGACGCATGGATACGCACGGCGCGCATGGATGGCCTGTGCGCGGGACTGGCACTGGTGTCGGGCATGGCCGAACGCTACTGGGATGACGCATGGCCGGCGATCGTGGATGGCGACGCCGACCGCCGCGTGGCGCCTTTCGTGTGGATGCACACCAACCTGCCGCTGACCTTGCGCCTGCACCTGCAGCTGCTGCCGGCGGCACTGCATCGCGCCGACGCGGTCACCTTGCTCGAGTGGGAGCGCGCAGCGACCGCCGACGATGCGAAATCCGTCGAAGGCCAGCCGCGCAGCCGACGCGAGATCCGCGACAGCGTGAAGCCGGCCGATGGCGAAGGCCTGCGCGCATTGTCGCAACGCGCCGCATTCGGACTGGCCACGCTGCAGGCGCTGACGCTCTGTCTCGATGACAAGCTCGGGCAGGAGTCGCCCTCGCTGTCAAAGCTGGCGGCAACGCTGGAAGCGGTACGGATGGCGGCCGACAGCCTGTTGCGGGAGCTGCCTGCGCCCGTTGTCGCCGCAGTGCCGTCCCCGGCTGATGATGCGCCCTTGGCCAGCGACGGCGCCGTTTCGGTGGATGCTGGCGCAGCACCAAACGGCACTGCCGGCCGCAGCCCGGATGGCCAGTCCGACCTCGCTGCTGCATCGCTCCCGCCATCCGCAGGGGCGTTCCGTAATCGTGAGCAGGCTTACGATGCACTG
>JBDKLN010000206.1:0-17858 GCA_039806045.1 Pseudomonadota bacterium | reverse complement strand
TGCTCAACCAGCCCGACGTGAAGATCCTGACCTGCGAAGACCCGGTGGAGTACCGGCTGCAGGGCATCGTGCAGGTACAGACCAATGACAAGATCGGCCTCGACTTCGCGCGCGTGCTGCGCTCCTTCCTGCGCCAGGATCCGGACGTGATCTTCATCGGAGAAATCCGCGACCAGGAAACCGCGCAGATCGCGAGCCGGGCGGCGATGACAGGCCACCTGGTGCTGTCGACCCTGCACACCAACGATGCCGTCAGCACACCGGGACGGCTGGTCGACATGGGCATACCGGCTTACCTGATCGCGTCGACCTTGCTGGCCGTGCTGTCGCAGCGGCTGGTGCGCCTGAACTGCCCGCACTGCACGGAACCGGTGCCGCTCGATGACGCCGCGCGGCAATGGCTGACGATGGCCGGCATCAGCGAAGAAAAGCTGGCATCGGCACAGCTTGCCAGCGGCAAGGGATGCCAGCGCTGCAATGACATTGGCTACCTCGGCCGCACCGGTATCCATGAAATCCTGAGCATCACGCCGGCACTGGCACAAGCGCTGCGAAGCGGCACGCTGCAACCCTTCGAAGCCGCCGCGCGCGAACAGCTCGCCGGCGCCACCCTGGCCGACCACTTGCTGGACCTGGTGCTGGCCGGACGCACCACGGTCGAGGAAGCGATGAAGATCATCAGCTGGGGAGATGCCTGATGCAGACCTACTTCTTCGAAGGGCGCAACAACCGCGGCGAACTGGTGCGGGGCAAGATCGAATCGCCCAATCCGCAGGCTGTCGCACAGTGGATGCTGGCCGCGGGCAATGTGCCGGTCAAGATCGCAGTGGAGGAAGCGCCGCCGCAGCCGCCGGCCTGGCTCGCCAGGCTGACCGGCAAGGGCAACCTGACGCAGACCGACCTGCTGCTGTTCACGCGCCAGCTGGGAACGATGGTGCGGGCCGGCCTGCCGCTGATGCAGGCACTGACGGGCATGCAGAAGTCGGCCGGCAACCCGCGCCTGGCCACCCTGCTGGGCGACCTGCGCGACGACCTCGACCAGGGTCAGGAATTGTCGACGGCGATGTCGCACCATCCGAAAGTTTTCGACGACTACTACG
Organism: Pseudomonadota bacterium; assembly: GCA_039806045.1. Taxonomy (GTDB): domain Bacteria; phylum Pseudomonadota; class Gammaproteobacteria; order Burkholderiales; family Burkholderiaceae_D; genus Pernthalerella. The sequence goes on along the minus strand of JBDKLN010000206.1, from coordinate 16,758 downwards.
TCAGCATGATCCGTGTCGGCGAAGGCGCGGGTCGGCTGGACGAAGTCTTTGCACGCCTGTTCGCCCAGCTCGAATTCGAGCGCGACATGCGGCAAAAGATCAAGGGCGCATTGCGCTATCCGACCTTCGTCGTGATCGCCATCGCCATCGCGGTCGCCATCCTGACCATGTTCGTGATCCCGGTATTTGCCAAGGTGTATGCCAGCATGAAGGTCGAGCTACCGCTGCTGACGCGCATCCTGCTGGCCGTATCCGATTTCGCCGTGCACTGGTGGTGGGCGGTGCTGCTGGTGATGGGCGCCTGCTTCTACGGCTTCCGGCTGTGGGTGAAGCAGCCCGAAGGCCGCTACCGCTGGGACAAGTTCAAATTGCGGTTGCCGCTGGTCGGCGGCATCTTCAACAAGGCCGGCATCGCGCGCTTCTGCCTGTCCTTCTCGATCGCCTGCAAGAGCGGCGTGCCGATCGACCAGGCGTTCACGCTGGTCGCGAAGGTGGTCGACAATGCCTTCTTCGAGCGCCGCATCCACGGCATGCGCGAAGGCATCACGCGCGGCGAGACCATGCTGCGCATTGCACAGAGTGCCGACATCTTCAAGCCGATGGAATTGCAGATGATCTCGGTCGGCGAGGCGACCGGCGAGATGGAAAAAATGATGGAACAGGTCGCGCAGATGTATCAGGAAGAATTGCAGTACGAAGTCAGCCGGCTGGGCGATGCGATCGAGCCCATCCTGCTGGCGGTGATGGGCGGGCTGGTGCTGGTGCTCATGCTCGGCATCTTCCTGCCTTTGTGGGACCTCGGCCAGCTTGCGCAGCAGGGGTGAGGCTGGGGTTTCGCAACGCTTGCGTTGCGCCTACCGAAGTGCTTCGGCTGGCAAGCCTAAGCGTGCCCCCCTCAATCCTTGCCGAACTCGTCGCCCAGCTCCTTGCCGCGCGCTGCCGCGGCATGCAGTGCGCTGACGATCGCACCTTTCACGCCGCTGGCTTCCATGGCCATCAACGCGGCATAGGTGGTGCCACCCTTCGACGTCACCCGCTCGCGCAGCAAGGACACCGGTTCATCGGAACGGATCGCCAGTTCGGATGCGCCGGCAAACGTCGCTTGCGCCAACGCCCTGCCCTGCGCCTCGGTCAGGCCCAGCTCGACGGCGGCGGCCTGCATGGCCTCGATGAAATAAAACACATACGCCGGGCCGCTGCCGGACAAGGCCGTTACCGCATCGATCTTGCCTTCGTCATCGAGCCAGACCGTGTCGCCGACCGCGCGCAGGATGGCGTCAGCCAGCTGCTTCTGCGATTCGGACACGCCGCCCATCGCCACCGCACCGGTAATACCCTTGCCGACCAGCGCGGGCGTGTTGGGCATCGTGCGCACGATCGCGGTGTGGCCATTCAACCAGCGCGACAGGTCGGCCGCGCGGATGCCGGCCGCGATCGACAGCACCAGTTGCTTGCCGACCAGCGGCTTGAGCGTGGCGACCACCTCGCGCATCTGCTGCGGCTTGACCGCCAGCACGATCACATCGGCCGCCGCGACCGCATCGCCGGCGGCCGTCGCCGTAGTGACGCCGAATTTGTCGCGCAATGATGCCAGTGCCACCTCGTTGATATCGATGACATGGATGTTGGCCGCCGCGGTCAGCTTGTCTGCCAGGCCGCCAATCAGTGCCTGCGCCATGTTGCCGCCGCCGATGAAAGCAATCTTCACGTCAGTTTGCATAATCTCTTTTTCCAAAAATAGCTGTGCCGACGCGTACGATCGTCGCGCCTTCAGCAATCGCTGCGGCCATGTCGGCGGACATGCCCATCGACAGCGTATCAGTGTGTATTCCGTTTGCGCTCAGTTGCGCCTGAATTTCTCGCAATGCCCTGAACGGCGGACGTTGCTGATCGAATGATTCCGCCGGCTCCGGTATCGCCATCAGTCCGCGCAGGTGAATGTGCGGCAGCACAGCGATGGCCTGCGCCAGCGCCAGCACCTGATCCGGCGCAACGCCGCTCTTGCTGTCCTCGCCGCTGACGTTTACCTGCAGGCAGATGTTCAATGGCGGCAAGCCCGCAGGCCGCTGGTCTGACAAACGCTGCGCGATCTTTTCACGATCCACCGAATGGACCCAGTCGAAATGCTCGGCGATCAGCCGTGTCTTGTTGCTTTGAATCGGGCCAATAAAATGCCAGCGCAGCGTCAGGTCCGGGCGCAACCGGCGAACCGCCTGCATCTTGTCCAGTGCCTCCTGCAGATAGTTTTCACCGAAAGCTCGCTGGCCGGCTTGCGCCGCTTCGACCACTGCATCGGCACCAAAGGTTTTCGATACCGCCAGTAACTGCACCTCAGCGGCAGCGCGGCCGGCTGCGGTCGCGGCCTGTGCGATAGCTCGTGTGACGTGATCGATGTTTTCTGCAATGGACATGGGAACATTATCTCTCATCGCCGGCATGCGGCAGGAATTGGCGGCGGGTGCTAGCATCCATACCAACCCGGGCAATGGCAGCGGCGACAGGCTGCGCCATCCCCCCTCCCCCAGAAAAAGGAATCCGGCATGAGCGCCCTGCATGACATCGCCGTACGTCGCCTCGATGGCCATGACACCACGCTAGCCGCATGGCGCGGCCAGGTCCTGCTGATTGTGAACACGGCCAGCCGTTGCGGCTTCACGCCGCAATACGCGGGCCTGGAAGCGCTGTATCACCAATACCGCGACCGCGGCTTTGCCGTGCTCGGCTTCCCCTGCAATCAGTTTGGCGCACAGGAGCCGGGCACCGCCGATGATATCGGGGCGTTCTGCGAGAAGAACTATGGCGTCAGCTTTCCCCTGTTCGACAAAGTCGATGTCAATGGCCCGAATGCGCATCCGCTGTTTGTTCACCTGAAGCAGCAAGCCCCCGGCATTCTGGGCACCGATGGCATCAAGTGGAATTTCACCAAATTCCTCGTGGCCCGCGATGGCAAGGTCGTCGCGCGCTTTGCCCCCACCACATCGCCCGCTGCGCTTGACGGCGATATTCGTGGCTTGCTGGATGCCGATATGGGCTGAACTATCAATTTCCGCGGGTTACCCATCCGACCGGCACCGGTCAGGCGTGGCGACCCCCGCACCTCCGGTATCTGCTGATACGACACGCATAACGGAGGTGACATCATGGACCAGACTGGCTTTCGGAACCTGTGCCGCGCGGCCAGCGTCGCACTTGGCTGCGCGGATCCCGACGCGCTGGGCAGCACCAACACCATTGATCTGGCCGGCACCCAAATCGGGCTGTTCTTCGATGAAGACATGACGCCCGATCGCATCTTCTGCTACATCGACGTCGGCCAACTTCCGGCCACCGGCCGCGAAGCGATCCTGGAACGCATCCTAGCGTTGAACCTGCTGACTGCCACCAAGACCGCCGGCATCTATGGTCTGGATCAGGGCACGGACAGCCTCATCTTCGTGCAGCACTTCATCTACCCGGAGCTGATGAGCGGCGACGACCTGGCCGGTATCCTGCAAGGCTACAGCGAGCATGCAGGCAGCCTGAGGCAGAACCTGCTCGATCCGTCCAATCTGCGCCCGGTACCGGAGATCCTCGCCGATTCTCTGAACCCCGGCACACCGATGCTTGCCTGAGGGGTGCATGATGTCGATTCACATTCCTGCGACGTCACGCCCCGCATTGCGGGAGCAGCTGCGCAATAACACGCCGGTCCACGACGAAGAAACGGATACAGGGCAGAGCAGTCACGATCTGCCCGATCATCAGGACTCGCCCACCACCGCCAATCTGCGAGCCTTGCATCAGCAAGCGACACAAGGCAGGTCGACCTATCCCGGCACCAGGTCAGTCGCCAAAAATAAGCGTCGCGATTCCGATTCGATCGAAGTCACGGTAAGCGATAGTCAATCCGATAGCAGCAGCGCCGAGGAATCCTCCTCCGTCATGACACCTGACGTCGTCAGACGCAAGATTCGCAAACTGCAGCGACGATGTGAGGCTGAAGAGGCACGGGGCAGGGAAAAGGCCGCACAAAAGCTGCAGTCCGAGATCGACAAGCTTAAAACGCAACTGAATCAAATGCCTATCGGACAGCGCGGCAGTCGCGGCAAGAAGCCCATTGTCAAAGCAGTGTCGCCTGTGCCGCCCCAGGCGAGCCCGTCGATACCTGCCACATCGGATGATCTGAACAAGCTATGCGAGCTGATCATCGAGCGTCGTGACAAGGTCTCCGCATTGACGCAAACCATTCTGGCGCTGGAAGAGACGGCCAAGGTCGATGGCGATACGACTGACATCGACAAGGCCCGTCAAGAACTGGCCGAATTACAGACGGAACTCCAATGTCTCGATGGGGTGATGCAACTGCTGGTATCCAGGATCGATGAAAGCGGCGTGAGTCCCGACAGTGCGAAATCACTTTACCGGTCGACGCTGGATCCGACACTGAAGACAACGACCACGACGACCACGACGGTCGCGAAGACGCCATCGAAACTGGCCGACATGCACGAAAATGCGCGCAACAGCGAACGCAACAGTCTGCGCAACAGCTCTTTGCTTTTGAATGAAGATCTGAGGCAGTATTTCAGCGAGACTGCGCTGGAAGAGATTCAGGTCATCGACAGGGAAATAGAAAGCCGAATCGCCCGCGCCGATGAACTGCAGGACAGCGCCCGCCGCTTGCTCAAGAAAGTGGACGAATCCGAAGAAGTAGGCGGCGAGACACCGAAGAAGCTGCACACCTTAAGAAACAAGGACATCAAGGCAGCTGCCGCAGAATGGGTCGCCATTGGGAAACTCATTGAGCGCCGCCAGGCTGTGGAAGCCAAGGTATTGCCGCATCCGATCGCCGAATTGCATAAGCATAACGAAAATGAATTTCAGGCCTTCATCCTCCGCTTCAAGTCAGAAGAAACACTGGCACGGGAGAAAAAACATCAGGATGCATTGGCCAAGCTAGGCCCCGAGCGCGAATCTTCTGCCTATTCGAACATGCTCTGGAATCTGGCTGCTGGCGCATCCGGCTTCATGGCGTCGTTCTTGATTTCCAATACCGCATCCCGCTTGCTGCCACTGGAGTCGGAGCAATGGCTGAGGGTCATCGGACCGCCGCTGGTTGCCGGGACGCTGCATGTGATCGCCGCCACCCCCGTGGTCAAGCAAGTGATGACCCAGACCTGGTCCAGCCCATCGCTGGCCGCGTTGAACCACAATTTCAAGCTGCGCGGTGCGGCATGGAGAGATTGGTGGACCGGGCAAGAGAGTGTAAAAAAATACGACAGCATCAACCCCGACAATAAACAATTGCTCACCATAAAGGAAAGAATGGCCGAAGAGGCGTCTTTCTGTTCATTGCTTGGCGCGCGTTACGTCGACGAAGAGGCAAGCTATTATTTTTATACGCTGAATTACCTCTTCAAGGCGGCTGCGGCAGCCACCATGGCTCCTTACCTGGCGGGCGGCAGCTTCGATAGCAAATTATGGGAATCGGGTCTGCATGGTTTCGCCGGCTTGTGCTCCGGGGCTGAATACGTCTTCTTTCAGCAGCAAGCCCGCAGCCAGCGAAACAATGCCAAAGCCAGCCCGGTACCCACCCGCGAAATTTTCAAGCTGGAAGCCGAGGCACTGGAATCGCTGAAGAACGATCTGCAGGTAGCCATCGCCAATGCAGAGGTCCAGGGGCCGAACGACGACACCCATAGAAAGCTCGCCAAGGCCTTGCGACGCACAGAAAAAGCACGTCTGGCCGCTGCGCTGAAGTCCAAACATTGCGGCATCATTCGACATGAATTCTGGGCGCAATTTTCGAAGGAAGCACGCCGCGATACGCTGTCCGAGGTGCTGGGACGCGCGATATCCCTCTTGCCGGTCGCTGGCGTCAGTGAACTGACGGCATCCTGGCGCAAGAGCCCGGATCCCGTAATGATGTTTCTCGGTCATATGCTGCCCGCGATTGTGCTGATCGTGCCGCCCGGCTGGACTTTGCGCCCGGTCTACAGCGGCCTGATTCGCGCACTGCTGCAGGCCTTTGAGTCTGTACAAGACAGAAAGCGGCCCGAAGCGAAGCAAGCTGCTGCGGATGCCGGTGGGGATGGCAGCGAGATCATCACGATCTCCGACGACGGCGCTGAAAGCGTCGTCATCACCATCGACAGCGATGAATCGGACAGCGAAGATGCGTGGCATGGCAACCCGAAAGAAGGCGACGATACCAAGGGCGGCTGGTAAGCGCCACCCACCTGCCGGCGGGAACGCGGCATCCGCACAGCCACCTTCGTAGCGGCCTGGAATGCAAAGGGCTCGCCAGCGGCGGGCCCTTTGTTCGTCCGGCGCTTTTTACTGAAGCGCCTGGTCGATCAGCTCGATCCAGTGTCGCACCGGCGTCTCGGTACCGGACTGCAGATGCGTCAGGCAGCCGATATTGGCTGACACGATCATTTCGGGAGCGGTTGCCTGCAGGTTCTTGAGTTTGTTGTCGCGCAGCTTGTACGACAGCTCCGGCTGCGTCACCGAGTAGGTACCGGCCGAGCCGCAGCAGAGGTGGCTGTCGGCACACAGCTTCACATCCACGCCGCAAGCCTTCAGCACGCCCTCGACCTTGCCGCGGATTTGCTGGCCATGCTGCAGCGTGCACGGCGGATGGTAGGCGACGCGCTGCTTGAGCTTACCGGCCAGCTTCTGCCCGAGCTCTTGCTCGAACGCTGGCATGATTTCCGACAAGTCCTTGGTCAGTTCGGAGATGCGCTGCGCACGTTCCGCATACGCAGGGTCATGCGCCAGCAGGTGGCCGTATTCCTTGACGGTCGCGCCGCAGCCGGACGCATTCATCACGATCGCTTCGACGCCATCCTGGACATACGGCCACCAGGCATCGACGTTACGGCGCATGTCATCCAGGCCGCCTTCCTGATCATTCATGTGGAAGCGGATCGCGCCGCAGCAGCCGGCCTTCGGCGCGACGATGACTTGCACGCCGAGCGCATCCAGCACGCGCGCGGTCGACGTATTGATGTTGGGCGACATCGCTGGTTGCACGCAGCCTTCCAGCATCAGCATCTGGCGCGCATGCGTGCGCTTGGGCCAGGCACCGGCCGGACGCGCTTCCGGCACCTTGTTTTTCAACGCACCGGGCAGCAGCGGACGCACCAGCTGGCCGACCTTCATCGCCGGCGTGAACAGCGCCTTGTTCGGCAAGCCTTCTTTGAGCGCGGTGCGCACCAGTTGCTGCGCGAACGGACGCTTGACCTGCTTCTCGACGATGCCGCGGCCGATATCGACCAGGCGGCCGTATTGCACGCCCGACGGGCAGGTGCTTTCGCAGTTGCGGCAGGTCAGGCAACGGTCAAGGTGCAGCTGGGTCTTTTCGGTGGCGGGCTTGCCTTCGAGGACTTGCTTGATCAGGTAGATGCGGCCGCGCGGACCATCGAGCTCGTCACCCAGCAGCTGGTAAGTCGGGCAAGTCGCGGTACAGAAGCCGCAGTGCACGCACTTGCGCAGAATGGCATCAGCCTCCTGGCCTTCGTGCGTGTCGCGAATGAAATCGGCGAGATTCGTTTGCATTTCAGAAGTCCGGGTACATGCGGCCCGGATTGAAGATACCGGCCGGATCAAAAGCGTTTTTCAGGTGGCGGTGGATGCGCGCGACTGCGGGTGCCAGCGGATGGAACACGCCGACCGACTTGTCGCCGCCGCGATGCAGCGTCGCATGGCCACCCGCAGCGACTGCAGCGGCGCGAATGGCCGTCGCGTCAGCGGTGGTCTTGAGCCAGCGCTGTGCGCCACCCCATTCGATGAGCTGCGAACCACGCAGGTTCAATGCCGGCGCGAAGGTCGGCACCGACACGCGCCACAGGCCATGCGCCTCATCGATGTCGGCAAAGAAGGCCTGCGATTGCTCGCGCAGGCTGTCCCAGTAGGCATCGGCATCAGACAACTCGCTGCCGCCCATCTTCGCGATGGCCGCATCGACGGCGGCCTGCGCGCCCGACAGGCGCACGGCAAGCTTGCCGTCATGCCAGCACGATGCCGACAGCGGCAGCGGCTGACCGCCCCAGGTGTTGAGCATGTGCAGCGCTTCTTGTTCGCCGACATTGAACTGCAGCGAATGCTGCGCGAACGGGCGCGGCAGCACTTTCAGCGATACTTCGAGGATCAGGCCCAGCGTGCCGAGCGAGCCAGTCAGCAGACGCGACACATCGTAGCCGGCGACGTTCTTCATCACCTGGCCGCCGAAGTTCAGCACCTCGCCCTTGCCATCCATCAGTGCGGCACCGAGCACGAAGTCGCGCACCGACCCGACTGCCTGGCGGCGCGGGCCGGACAGGCCGCTGGCAACGATGCCGCCTATTGTGGCGAGGCCATCGAAGCGCGGCGGCTCGAAGGCCAGCATCTGCTGCTTCTCGGCCAGCGCGCGGCCGATCTCGCGCAGCGTAGTGCCGGCGCGCGCCGTGATCACGAGTTCGGTCGGATCATAGGAGACGATGCCGCTGTAGCCGCTCGTGTCGAGGATCTCGCCGCGCAGGTCCTGGCCGTACCAGTCCTTGGTGCCGTTGCCGCGGATGCGCAGCGCCGTCTTCGACGCGGTCGCCGACGCAATACGATCCTTGAATTGCTGCAATCCCTGGTCCATTTTCTTCTGTTCTTTCTTGTTCGCTCAGAACCGTGGCAGGTCCGCGTGCTTCAGTTCGCCACGGCGCACGTGCATCTTGCCGTACTCGGCACAGCGGTGCAGGGTCGGGATGGCCTTGTCGGGATTCAGGATGAACGCCGTGTCGAACGCCCGCTTGATCGCGAAGAATGCTTCGCGCTCTTCGGGCGTGAACTGCACGCACATCGAATTGATTTTCTCGATGCCCACGCCATGCTCGCCAGTGATGGTGCCACCGACTTCGACGCACAGCTCGAGGATCTCGGCGCCGAATTTCTCGGCGCGGTCAAATTCACCCGGGGTATTGGCATCGAACAGGATCAGCGGGTGCAGGTTGCCGTCGCCGGCATGGAACACGTTGGCGCAGCGCAGGCCCCAGGTCTTTTCCATCTCGGCGATGCCGAGCAGCACTTGCGCAAGGTGCTTGCGCGGGATGGTGCCGTCCATGCAGTAGTAATCGGGCGAGATGCGGCCTGCGGCCGGGAAGGCGTTCTTGCGGCCGGACCAGAACTTCAGGCGCTCGGCCTCGCTGGTCGACACCGTGATCGCGGTCGCACCGGAGACATTCAGCACCTCGGTCATGCGTGCGATTTCCTCTTCCACTTCTTCGGTGGTGCCATCGGATTCGCACAGCAGGATGGCTTCTGCATCGGTGTCGTAACCGGCCTTCACGAAGGGCTCGACCATGCGCGAGCTGGTCTTGTCCATCATCTCCAGGCCGGCCGGGATGATGCCGGCAGCGATCACGTTGGCGACGGCATTGCCGCCTTTGACCACATCGTCGAACGACGCCATGATCACGCGCGCCGCCTGCGGCTTGGGCACCAGCTTGACGGTCACTTCGGTGACCACGCCGAGCATGCCTTCGGAACCGATGAAGACGGCCAGCAGGTCGAGGCCCGGCGCATCAAGGCCTTCATTGCCGAGTTCGACAAGCTCACCCTCGGTGGTAACCATGCGCACGCGCAGCACGTTGTGCACGGTCAGGCCGTACTTCAGGCAGTGCACGCCGCCGGAGTTCTCGGCGACGTTGCCGCCGATCGAGCACGCGATCTGTGACGAAGGATCGGGCGCGTAATACAGGCCATGCGGATTGGCGGCCTCGGAAATCGCGAGGTTGCGCACGCCGGGCTGGACCACCGCAGTACGCGCGTATGGATCGAGCTTGAGGATGCGATTCAGGCGGGCGGTGGACAGCACGACGCCATCGGCGATCGGCGTCGCGCCGCCGGACAAGCCGGTACCGGCGCCGCGCGGCACGATGGGCACCTGCAGGTCGCGACAGGCCTTCAGCACGGCGACGACTTGCGCCTCGTTCTCGGGCAGCACGACCACCATCGGCAATTGCCGATAGGCCGACAGGCCATCACATTCGTACGGGCGGGTATCTTCTTCGGTGTAAAGCACCGACTGCGCGGGCAATACGGCGCGCAATGCGGCGACCACTGCCTGCTGGCGCGCCAGGGCAAAAGCCGGTTGTTCAGGGGCGTTCATGATCTCGGATCCGGGCACGACCATCGCTGACGATGACCGCAATGAGAAAGACCCGTAGTTTATAGAATCACACCGCGAAACGATGGCCAAAACAGGGCATTTCGGCTGAAAAGCTTTGGCCAGACTGGTGAAATTTTTTTTGCCCCGCCATGCCGGCGCAAGCGATCAGCTGGCCGAACTGGCGATGACACTGGCTCCCGGCATGCGCCGGGACCCAGCGACTGTCGATGCGCGTCCAAAATTCGGAAGCTGATCGGATCGAAATTAGCTGATCCGCTGCCAACCCATGTCAAATCGTACTGAAAGTCGCCAGCACCCATTGCAGGAAAACGGCCACTTCGGGGCGATCCAGCACCGGCTTCTCGTAGACGACGTGATAGCCATGTGGCGGCGTGCCGGTCTTTTCATTGAACAGGCGCACAATGTCACCCGATTCCAGCATCTCGCGCGCAAAGTGCGCGCGGGCCAGGCCGACGCCGTGGCCATACTTGACCATTTCCAGCAACAGGCCAAGGTCGTCCACGCGAATGCCGCTGGTCGGCTCCGGCCAGTCGAGGCCGGTGGCCTCGAACCAGGGCTGCCAGGGCTCGAGTGCGGAGCGGATCAGGGTTGCCTTCCGCAGATCGGCCGGCTCGTGGATGCCGCCCACCTGCTCGAGGTAGGCCGGGCTGGCGACGGCAAACGTCGGCTCGAGGAACAGCTTCTCGCATTGCAGGTTGGGATAACGACCCGGGCCGAAGCGGACCTCGATATCGCTTTCCGACAGCGACAGGTCATACAGCGGCACCGACAGGTAAATCTCGATGGCGATGTCAGGATGCTGCTTCGTGAACGACGACAGGTTGGGCACCAGCATATAGCGCGCAAAGGTCGGCGGCACGGTGACTTTCACGCGCGGCTGCACCGATGCGGCGCGGCGCGGCATCGGGAAATCGGTCAGCGTGCGCAGCGCCTGCCGCACCACGTCGAGATAACGACGGCCGAACTCGGACAGGCCGACATTGCGGCCGTCGCGCACGAACAGGCGCTCGCCGACGAATTCTTCCAGCAGGCGGATGCGATGCGACAGCGCTGATGGCGTGATGCAAAGTTCTTCGGCTGCGAGCGCGAAAGAGCCGTGACGGGCTGCTGCTTCAAATGCGGACAGCGCGTGTACCGGCGGAATGCGATTGGCCATGAAAACCTTGCTTCAGAGGCAGCAGTGCGTCACCAGCGGACGACCTTGCCTGGGTTGAGAATATTGTTCGGGTCCAGCGCATGCTTGAGGGTACGCATCACATCGATCGCACCCTCGCCATGCTCCTGCAGCAGGAAATCGATCTTGTGCAGGCCGACGCCATGTTCGCCGGTGCAGGTGCCATCCATCGCGATCGCGCGCGCCACCATGCGTGCATTGACGGCTTCGGCGCGGGCGATGTCAGCCGGATCATTCGGGTCGATCAGCATCTGCACATGGAAGTTGCCATCGCCGACGTGACCGACGATGCCGTGGATGATGTTTTCGCGCTCGCAGTCGGCCTTGGTCTCGAGCAGGCACTCGGCCAGCCGGGAGATGGGCACGCAGCAATCGGTCGAGATCGCGCGCGAGCCGGGCCGCAATTGCAGCAGCGCGAAGTAGGCGTTGTGCCGCGCCTGCCACAGGCGGCTGCGGTCTTCGGGGCGGGTCGCCCATTCGAAGCCTTCGGCACCATGCTCATCGGCGATTTGCTGCACGACCTCGGCCTGCTCCTTGACGCCATGCTCGCTGCCATGGAATTCGAACAGCAACAGCGGCTTCTCGGGCAGCGACAGCTTGTCGTGCATGTTGATGGCCCTGACGCCGCTTTCGTCGACGAACTCGACGCGCGCCACCGGCACGCCCATCTGTATGGTCTGGATCGTGGTGTTGACTGCCGCCGCTATGTTCGGGAACGAGCACACGGCGGCCGACACGGCCTCGGGCTGCGGGTAGAGCTTCAACGTGATTTCGGTGACGATGCCCAGCGTGCCTTCGCTGCCGACGAACAGGCGCGTCAGGTCATAGCCGGCGGAGGATTTCTTGGCGCGGGTGCCGGTCTTGATCACCTTGCCGTCGGCGGTGACGACCGTCAGCGCCAGCACGTTCTCACGCATGGTGCCGTAGCGCACGGCATTGGTGCCGGAGGCGCGGGTGGCCGTCATGCCGCCGATCGACGCATCGGCGCCCGGGTCGATCGGGAAGAACAGGCCGGTGTCCTTGATCTCGGTGTTGAGCTGCTTGCGGGTGACACCCGGCTGAACCGTCACGGTCAGGTCTTCCGCATTGATGTTGACGACCGCATTCATCTGCGACAGGTCGATCGACAGGCCGCCCTGCAGCGCGAGGATATGGCCTTCGAGCGAGGTGCCGGCACCGTAGGGAATGATCGGGAAGCGATGCTGATTGCACAAGGCCACCGCCGCCGCCACATCCTCCGTCGACTGCGCAAAGACCACCGCATCGGGCAGCATCGGGTCGTAGGACGATTCGTCACGCCCATGATGCTCGCGCATCGCGTGGCTGGTCGACAATTGCGTGCCAAACCGCGCCTGCAGGGCAGACAGCAAGGCGTCGGGCAAGGGGCGCTTCACGGCATCAACGAGGGAATTCATGCGGGCTTCTCCGAGAGGAAGACATTGTACCCCGTGTGCCACTATCGCCTACTAACAAGTCCCGTCATGGCGGGGCCGGCCGGAGGGCTCCCGCAGCGGCCGCCGCCGCACCCCATTTGCGCGCAAACGGGAACAGCATCGGCGCTGAAACTGCCGTTTTCGCAGTCCAAACATGGCGCAGGCATTTTCCCGTATGCTGGCTGTTGTTGATATTGAATTCCTGCGGGATTCCGGAAGATGGGTAACCGACTCTCAAAAATTGCGACGCGCACCGGCGACGACGGCACCACCGGCCTCGGCGATGGCAGCCGCACGGTCAAGGACGCGCTGCGCGTACAGGCGATGGGCGACGTCGATGAACTGAACTCACAGATCGGCGTGCTGCTGTGCGAAGACCTGCCAGCCGAACTGCGCGAAGAACTGGTCACGATACAGCACGATCTGTTCGACCTCGGCGGCGAACTCTCCATCCCCGGCTTCGTGATGATGACGGATGCCCAGCTCGCGCGGCTTGACGGACTGCTCGAAAAGTACAACGCGACGCTGACGCCGCTGCAAGACTTCATCCTGCCGGGTGGCTCGCGCGCGGCCGCGATCGCGCATGTCTGCCGCACCGTTTGCCGGCGTGCCGAGCGCAGCATCGTCGCGCTGCGGCGGGAAGAAACGACCCATGCACGGCTCGGGCATTACGTGAACCGCCTGTCCGACCTGCTGTTCGTATTGGCGCGCGTGCTGAACCGCCATGCAGGCGGTACCGACGTGCTGTGGGAAAAAGGGCGCAGCCGGGATTGAGCCGGGGGCAAGCAACGCCGAGGCCTCCGTCCGCTCGACACCGGCAAGAAAAAACGGCGCACGAAGCGCCGTTTTTTCCGTCAGCGAGGCGCCCGATAGCGCAGGCTCGCCGCCTTACTGGTTGACCACCAGCCTCGGCTCGCCATTGCCCATGCGCTGCCGTACGGAAGCGATGATGCCAGCCGCATCCAGCCCGCATTGCGCGAGCAGCTGCTGGGCATCGCCATGGTCGATGAACTTGTCCGGCAGGCCCAGCTGCAGCAGCGGCTTGACGATGCCGGCTGCCGCCATCGCTTCAGCGACGGCCGATCCGGCGCCGCCCATCACGCAGCCCTCCTCCACCGTCACGATCAGGTCGTGCGTGGCAGCGAGTTGCGCCACGAGCGCGGCGTCGAGCGGCTTCACGAAGCGCATGTCGGCCACGCTTGCGTTCAGTTCATCGGCCGCCTTCAGCGCGGGCGCGACCATGGTGCCGAACGCGAGGATGGCCACGCCCTTGCCCCGGCGGCGCACGATGCCCTTGCCCATCGCGATCGGATCCAGTGATGCTTCGACCGCAGCACCGATGCCGGCGCCACGCGGATAACGCACCGACGCCGGTCCCGGATGACGATAGGCCGTCGTCAGCATCTTGCGGCATTCGTCTTCATCACTCGGCGTCATCACCACCATGTTCGGGATACAGCGCAGGAAGGCGATGTCGTAATTGCCGGCATGGGTGGCGCCATCGGCGCCGACCAGGCCTGCGCGGTCGAGCGCGAAGGTGACATCGAGGTCTTGCAGCGCGACGTCATGGATCAGTTGGTCATACCCGCGCTGCAGGAAGGTCGAATAGATGGCGACCACCGGCTTGAGGCCCTCACAGGCCAGCCCTGCGGCAAAGGTGACGGCATGCTGCTCGGCGATGCCCACGTCGTAATACCGATCCGGATATTGCTGCTCGAAGCTGACCATGCCCGAGCCTTCGCGCATCGCCGGCGTGATGCCGACCAGCTTGCCATCGGCTGCGGCCATGTCGCACAGCCAGTCGCCGAACACTTGCGTGTAAGTCGTCTTCGCGGGCGCGGCGGCGGGCTTGATGCCTTCGGCCGGATTGAACTTGCCGGGGCCGTGGTAGAGGATGGGATCGGCCTCGGCCAGCTTGTAACCCTGCCCTTTCTTCGTGACCACGTGCAGGAACTGCGGGCCTTTGAGGTCCTTCAGGTTCTGCAGCGTCGGGATCAGCGAATCAAGGTCATGGCCGTCGATCGGACCGATGTAATTGAGGCCAAACTCTTCGAACATCGTGGCCGGCACCAGCATGCCTTTCGCATGCTCTTCGAAGCGTTTCGCAAACTCCAGCATCCGTGGCGGCAGCACGGACTTGCCGACGTTCTTCGCCGCTGCATAGAACTTGCCCGACAACAGGCGCGCGAGGTAACGGTTGAGCGCGCCGACCGGTGGCGAGATCGACATGTCGTTGTCGTTCAGGACCACCAGCATCTTGATGTCTTCATACACACCGACATTGTTCAGCGCTTCGAAGGCCATGCCGGCCGTCATTGCGCCATCGCCGATCACGGCGACCGAATGACGTTGTTCACCCTTGGTACGCGCCGCCAGCGCCATGCCGAGCGCCGCCGAGATCGAGGTCGACGAATGCGCGGTGCCGAAAGTGTCGTAGGGACTTTCGTCGCGCTTCGGGAAGCCTGACAGCCCGCCCTGCTGCCGCAGCGTCGGCATGCGGTCGCGGCGGCCGGTCAGGATCTTGTGCGGATAGGTTTGGTGGCCGACGTCCCAGACGATGCGGTCGTCCGGCGTGCTGAACACATAGTGCAGCGCAATCGTCAGCTCGACGGTCCCCAGATTGGACGACAGGTGGCCGCCGGTCTTGGACACCGATTCCAGCAAGTAGCTGCGCAACTCATCGGCCAGCGTGCGCAGTTCCGCCCGCGACAGTGCGCGCAGGTCGGCGGGGTCATTGATTTTCTTCAGCAATTCCATCTCAGGCCTTCCTTCGCACGATCAGGTCCGCGATATCGCGCAACCTTTCCGCCGTGCTGCCAAACGGCTGCAAAGCCTCATGGGCATCCTGCCGCAGTTTCTCGGCAAGGGCAAGCGAGGCCTCCAGCCCCAGCAGCGACACATAAGTCGGCTTGTTGTTGGCCGCATCCTTGCCAGCCGTCTTGCCCAGCGTAGCCGTATCCTCGGTGGCGTCGAGGATGTCGTCGACCACCTGGAAGGCCAGGCCGATCGCTGCCGCATAGGCCGACAACGCAGTGTCTTCTTCCACCGCCAGCACCTTGCCGGCCGTCGCACCGAGCATCACCGAAGCACGCAGCAACGCGCCGGTCTTCAGTTTGTGCATCTGCTCCAGTTCCGGCAGCGTCAACGCAACGCCGACCGATGCCAGGTCAATCGCCTGCCCGCCGCACATGCCCAGCGAACCTGCTGCACGTGCCAGCAAGGACACCATCGCAATTTTTCGCGCTGCATCCAGCGTGCCGCCGGCCAGCACGTCGAAAGCTTGCGCCTGCAATGCATCGCCGACCAGCAGCGCCGTCGCATCGTCATAGCGTTTGTGCACGGTGGGCTTGCCGCGACGCAGGTCGTCATCGTCCATGCAGGGCATGTCATCATGCACCAGCGAGTAGACATGGATCATTTCGACCGCTGCTGCTGCGCGCTCGATCGCATCGCGCGGCGCATCGAACAGCGCACCGGCCGCATACACCAGCAAGGGACGCACGCGCTTGCCGCCATCCATGGCCGCGTAGTGCATGGCCTCGTGCAGGCGCTGCGGCAATACGGCGAGCGACGGCAGGTGCGCGGCCAGCACAGCTTCCATGCCCGACTGGACTTGCTTGCGCCAGTCGGCGAAATTCATGCTCATGCGTCCGCTTCCTCGTCCTCGTCACCCGACTCGTCAGCGAACGGTTTCAGCAAGTCGCCCTGCAGCACCTTGACCTGCTTCTCGACCCGCTCCAGCTGGGCCGCACAGAACTTCACCAGTTCGGAGCCGCGTTTGTAGGCGGCCAGCGAAGCTTCCAGCGGCAGTTCGCCGGACTCCATTTGGGTGACGAGTTGTTCCAGTTCTGCCATCGCATCTTCGAAGGATGCGCTGGCCTGCTCGGTGTTGGTTTTTTTGGGCATGGTGAGGTCTTGCAGAGATAACCGGCTATTTTAGTGCAAGGGCACGTCGGCGGACCGCAAAACCCGGAGAATTCATTGCCACATCGGCATCCGACGCTCATGCC
>JBDKLN010000205.1:0-3479 GCA_039806045.1 Pseudomonadota bacterium | reverse complement strand
GCACGCGCCAGTTCATCGCCGAGCAGGTAATCCCGCTCGAGAACGACCCGCGACAGGACAGTCACGGCCCGCATCCCGAGCTGCGCCAGGAACTGGTGGAGCGCGCACGCCGCGCCGGACTGCTGACCCCGCATGCGTCGAAAGAGTTTGGCGGCATGGGCCTGACCCATGTGCAAAAGGCGGTGGTGTTTGAAGAAGCCGGTTACTCATGGCTGGGCCCGACCGCGATGAATATTCATGCGCCGGACGAAGGCAACATCCACCTGATGGAAGAAGTGGCGACGCCGGCGCAAAAAGAGCGCTGGTTGCGCCCGCAAGTGCAGGGCCATACCCGCTCCTGCTTCTCGATGACGGAACCGGCGCCGGGCGCCGGTGCCGATCCGTCGATGATGCAGACCACCGCGGTCAAGGATGGCGACGACTACCTCATCAATGGCCGCAAGTGGCTGATCACCGGGGCCGAAGGTTCCAATTACACGATCATCATGGCGCGCATGGAAGATGGCAGCGCGACGATGTTCCTGTCGGACATGGACCGTGAAGGCATCACGCTGGTGCGCAACCTCGACGCGATGGACGCCTGTTTCTCCGGCGGCCACGGCGTGGTCGACTTCAAGAATGTGCGTGTGCCGGCGGCCGATATCCTGGGCGAACCGGGCAAGGGCTTCCGCTATGCGCAGGTGCGGCTGGCGCCGGCACGCCTGACACATTGCATGCGATGGCTGGGCCAGGCGCGCCGTGCGCATGACACCGCGCTCGACTATGTGCGCGAGCGCCATGCGTTTGGCAAGCCACTGGTCGAGCATGAAGGCGTGGGCTTCCAGCTGGCCGACAATGACATGGACCTGATGACCGCGCGCCTGCACATCATGCACACCGCCTGGCTGCTGGATAAAGGCGAGAAGGGCAACTACGAATCGAGCCGCGCGAAGGTGGTGTGCTCGGAAGCGGCGTGGCGCATCGTTGACCGCAGCATCCAGATTCTGGGTGGACGCGGCGTGACGAACGAGACGCCGGTGATGCGCATCTTCACCGACATGCGCGCCTTCCGCATCTATGACGGCCCCAGCGAAGTGCACCGCTGGAGCATGGCCAAAAAGCTGGCGCAAGGCGCGCACCGCAGCTGACGCTTGTGGCATCGCGACAGCCGATGCCGATCGCAAGCGGCCGCAGGCGGCGCCGCTCTGCGATAATCTCGCGCAGATGACAACAAAGCCTGCGGCAATGACCGCAGGCGCCTATTCATGCGCAGCTTCCGCCATTACCTTTTCGTGCTCTCCGCGCTGTTGCCGCTGCTCGCGCTGTCGCCGGCCGTGCAAGCACAAAGTGCCGACTATATCGTTGAACGTGCATGGGTCGAGGATCCGGACGGCAGCCTTGATATCGACACGGTACGGCAACAGCCGGCACAGTCGTATGACGGCGTGCTCGGACGAGGTTTTACCCGCTCGGTCACCTGGCTCAAGTTGACGGTCGCCCCGGTGCGCGATGTCGGTCCTGACCATCGGCTGATGCTGCGCATACGGCCAGGCTATCTCGATGAAATCCGGTTGTTCGATCCGCTCGACGATACGGGCAGCTTGCGCGTGACGGGCGACCATACCGATTGGCAGAAGGGCGAGCTGCGGTCCCTGAACCATGGCTTCGTGATTCCCGGGAGCGACAAGCCGCGCACCATCTGGTTGCGCTTGAAGACGTCCAGCTCCAGCCTGATCCATGTCGATGCGATGAAACTCGACGATGCGCAGCATGCCGACCGCAAGCAAGAGATGTGGTACGGCCTGATGATGGGCATCCTGGTGCTGTTCTTCCTCTGGGCCCTTTTGCAGTGGACGCTGCAGCGTGAATCGCTGATGGCCGTCTTCCTGTTGAGCCAGCTGGTGGCCGTGTTTTATGCGGCGGCGTATGTGGGCTATACCCGCTTGTTCAGCGCCGGCTTGCTGCCGACACTATTCATCGAGCGCTCCAACAATGTGATGTTCTGCCTGTATGTCGCCATGGGCATGCTGTTCCACTACCGTTTCCTCAAAGAGTTCCAGGCATCACGTTTCGGCTTGCGCGTGATGGCCGTGGTGGGGTCGCTGGCCTTTTTCGCCGAGATGCTGCTGATGGCCGCCGGTGGTGTGATGCCGGCCATGCGCCTGAACATCACGACGGTGACCTTGTTGCCGGTTCTGACGCTGATCCTGTCGATTTCTTGCCGCGCATGGAAGACAGCCGACGAAGACGAGCGCCCGGCGCTGCCCAAGTGGGCATTGGTCGGGTTTTACCTCACACTGGGAAGCATGCTGGTGCTGGGTGTGATGCCGTCCCATGGCCTTGCAACGATGCCCGAGCTGAACCTGCACATGTACCTGATCCATGGCCTGATGACGGGCATGATCCTGCTGGTCCTGCTGCAGGTGCGGGCGATCCGCGTGGAGCACTCGCGCAACCGCGCCCACCTGCGGGCGCATACCGCTGCGCAGCAGGTCGAGGCCGAAAAGCAGAAAGCGCAGCTGCAGGGACGCTTCATGGAAATGCTGGCGCATGAGCTGAAGACGTCGCTATCGGTGTTGCACATGGTGTTCGGTGCGCCCAAGCCCAACCCGGACATGCTCGAACATGGCCGACGCACGGTCAATAACATCAACCAATTGATCGAGCGCTGCCTGCAGGCCGAAAAGTTCGAGGACGACGAAATCATTTCACACCTCGAAAGCTTCGAGGTCGACTTGCTGCTGGATGATGTTATTTCGAAAATTCCCGATAGCGATCGCATCAAGGTGCAAAAGCTGCCCGACGTCACAGTGCATAGCGATTGGCAGATATTCAAGTCGGTGGTTTCCAACCTGATCGACAATGCATTAAAGTACTCGTCCCCGGACAGTGCGGTGCAAGTGCGAGTGATGGCGTCCGAACGTGAGGGCAAGTCCGGCTGCGAGATCAGTGTCGAGAATGTGCTGGCACAGGGACCGGGTTCGGCAGGCTTCCCGGATCGCGGACAGTTATTCAAAAAATATTATCGTGCCGACAGCGCACGCAAGCATTCAGGCTCGGGCCTGGGCCTCTACCTGGTCGCCAACTTCATGCGGCTGCTGGGAGGCGAGGTCAGGTATGAACCGCTGGAAAACAGTGTCAGGTTTAGCGTATGGCTTCCAAATTGAACATCACCGTCGTCGAAGACCATGACGCCTTGCGCGCCGTGACCATCGAGGCCTTGCGCCAGCAAGGCCACCATGTGCAGGGCATCGCGTGCGCCGAAGCGCTGGACGATGAGGCGGCGGCATCGCCGTCCGACTTGTTCATCATTGATCTCAACCTGCCGGGCGAGGACGGGCTGTCGCTGTCGAAGCGCATCCGTCGAGGGAATCCGCGTGCCGGCATCATCATGGCGACCGGCCGCGTCAGCCTTGATGACCGCATCGCCGGCTATGAAAACGGTGCCGACGTCTACCTGTCCAAGCCGGTCGAGATGCAGGAATTGCTGGCGGCGGTGT
>JBDKLN010000204.1:0-5778 GCA_039806045.1 Pseudomonadota bacterium | reverse complement strand
GGCGAAGCCTTCGTGAAGTCGCAGCTGGGCGCCAGCATCCGTCTGCCGCGCTCGGGCAAGGTCTTCCTGTCGGTGAAGAACAGCGACAAGCCGCGCGCGGTCGAGATCGCACGTGAGCTGGTGAAGATCGGCTTCACCGTCGCGGCGACCAAGGGCACGGCGGCGGCGATCGAAGCGGCCGGCGTGCCGGTTCAGACCGTCAACAAGGTGGCCGAGGGTCGTCCGCACATCGTGGACATGATCAAGAACGACGAGATCGCGCTGGTCATCAACACGGTGGAAGAGAAGCGCAATGCGATCAACGATTCGCGCACGATCCGTACCTCGGCCTTGGGCGCGCGGGTGACGACCTACACCACGATCGCCGGTGCCGAAGCCGCGGTCGAGGGCATGGCGCACCTGAACGAGCTGCATGTCTACGATGTACAAGGCTTGCACGCTTCGTTGAGCTAAGCTGTGAGCGGGCACGACAGCCGGCGAAAAGTCGGCCTATAATTGCCTGAAACAACCCAGAGGCTGCGAGATTCGCAGCCTCTGTGCTTTTATTTTTGTCAAAAAATCACCATGAACACTGTACCGATCACTGTGCGCGGCGCGGCGCTGCTGAAAGACGAACTCCAAAGGCTCAAGCACAAGGAGCGCCCGGCCGTCATCAATGCGATTTCGGAAGCGCGCGCTCAGGGCGACCTGTCGGAGAACGCAGAGTACGACGCCGCCAAGGAGCGCCAGAGCTTCATCGAAGGCCGCATCGCCGAGCTCGAAGGCAAGCTGTCGGCGGCGCAGATCATCGACCCGACGCTGCTCGATGCCGAAGGTCGCGTGGTGTTTGCATCCACCGTGACGCTGGAAGACCTCGACAGCGGCGACAAGGTCACTTACCAGATTGTCGGCGATGACGAAGCTGACCTGAAGGAAAAGAAGATTTCGATCAGCTCGCCGATCGCGCGTGCCCTGATCGGCAAATACGCGGGTGACACTGCCGAGGTGCAGACCCCGGGCGGCGTGCGCGAATACGAAGTCCTCGAGGTGCAGTACATCTGATGACGGCACAGCCGGCGATGACGAAGGCACAGCGCGCGCTGGCGGCAGCACGCGCTTTGCTGGCCACGTTCTGGGCGGGCAGCCTGTGGACGGTCGGCTATGTGGCTGCGCCGACTTTCTTTGCGACCCTGCCTGACCGCATGCTGGCAGGGACCGTGGCCGGAAACCTGTTCCGTGTCGAAGCCTGGGTATCGATCACCTGCGGCGTGCTGCTGTTGGCCATGCTTGGCATGGCGCGCGAACTCGCGCATCGCCGCACGCTGCTGTGGCTGGCGGCG
Source organism: Pseudomonadota bacterium (assembly GCA_039806045.1). GTDB lineage: Bacteria > Pseudomonadota > Gammaproteobacteria > Burkholderiales > Burkholderiaceae_D > Pernthalerella. The sequence continues at coordinate 4,459 of JBDKLN010000204.1, read as the reverse complement.
GGGATGCTGGCCTGCACGCTGGTCGGGTATTTCGGGATACAGCCTTACATGGCCGCGCTGAAGGCGGCGGCCGGGCCGGAAGGCGTGATGGAAGGGGCGACCCGCGCCCGCTTCGGCCTGCTGCACGGGGTGGCCAGCGTCATCTATCTGGTGCAGAGCCTGCTGGCCGCAGGACTGGTGCTCAGGCAGCGCAGCTGAGTGGGGCGGTCGCGGCGACGGCGCCTGCGGCCTTTGGCCGGGTTCAGGCCAGCGAGCGCTTCTTGGTGCTCTTCTGGCGCACCTTGGCCTTGCGGACGTTGCCGCCGGCGGTCAGGCGTTCGTTGCCCTTGAGGGTGATTTTTTTCACGGTCGGGCGCTTGGTCGGGTGGGTCTTGACGACCACCACTTCGCGCAGGCCCTTGCCGCGGGTGGGCTTGGATTCCTTGGCGGTTTCCTGCTTCGGTCGGTACAGCACCAGCAGCTTGCCGATGTGCTGGATGGGCGCGGCGCCGAGTTCGCTGCACAGCGTCTCATAGTACTGGATGCGCGCCTCGCGATCGTCGCCAAACACGCGGACCTTGATCAGGCCGTGCGCCTTGAGCGCCGCATCAGTTTCCTTGACGATGGCCGGGGTCAGGCCGGCCTCGCCGATCATGACGACAGGATTGAGTCCGTGAGCTTCGGAACGCAGTTCGCTGCGCTGGGCGGGTGTGAGCTTGAGCATGAAGATAATTCTTTCAAAAACAGTATTCTACGTGAATGACGATGCCGGAGTGACCGCGCGGCCAGCGGCCAGGCAGGCAAACAGTCGAAAGGTGGGGCAGGACAAGGTGGCGGAACGTGGCTAAAGGCAAAGTCAACAAGAGTTGGCTGCATGATCACATCAATGATCCCTATGTGAAGCTGGCGCAGAAGGAGGGTTATCGCGCCCGCGCTGCGTACAAGCTCAAGGAGATCGACGAAGACGAGAAGCTGATCCGCCCCGGTCAGGCCATCGTCGATCTCGGTTGCACGCCGGGCAGCTGGTGCCAGTACGTGCGCCGCAAGCTGGCGGGCAAGGACGGCGGCGGCATCCACGGCACCATCGTCGGGCTCGACATGCTGGACATGGAGCCGGTGGCTGACGTGCATTACATCCGGGGCGACTTCCGCGAGCAGGACGTGCTGGAGCAGCTCGAGGCCGCGCTGCATGGCGAGCGGGTCGACCTCGTGCTGTCGGACATGGCGCCGAACCTGTCGGGTATTGCGGCCACCGATGCCGCACGGATGGAAGACCTGATCGACCTTGCGATCGATTTCGCGCGTCACCACCTGAAACCTTCGGGTTGCCTGCTCGTCAAATGCTTCAATGGCAGCGGCTACACCCAGATTGTCGAGAAGTTCCGTCAGGAGTTCAAGACCGTCAGCCCCAAGAAACCCAAGGCCAGCCGCGACAAGTCGTCCGAGATCTTCCTGCTGGGGCGCGGGCTGAAGAACCCGGCCTGAGGTCAGGACAGCGCAGCCCCGCCCGGCGCGGGTCTTCCGGCTATGCCCGTCAAAACGCCAATCAGCCTTGAAAAATCAGTGATTTAGCCCAATTTGGCCCGTAGCAAGGCCAGATCATTGGGAGTAGAATTTATCTTCAAGCCACGGCATAGCCTTTCAGTCCGCCTCGCGTCGAGACGACGGGCCGCCATCGAGGAGTCTTAGTGAACAACCTGTTTTCCAAAGCCGCCATCTGGGTCGTGATTGCCCTGGTGCTGTTTACCGTGTTCAAGCAGTTCGACGAGCGTGGCATCGCCAGCGGTGCCACCCAGATTCCGTATTCGGAATTTCTGGACGCGGTCAAATCGCAGCGCATCAAGGAAGCGACCATCGAAGACCGCGTGATCATTGCGATCACGAATGACGACAAGAAGATCCGCACGACCACGACCACCCTCGATCGCGGCCTGATCGGCGACCTCGTCAACAATGGCGTGCATTTCGATGTCCGACAGCCGGAGCCGCCGTCGTTCCTTTCGCAGGTGTTTATTTCCTGGTTCCCGATGCTGCTGCTGATCGGCGTGTGGATCTTCTTCATGCGCCAGATGCAGGGCGGTGGCAAGGGCGGCGCGTTCTCGTTCGGCAAATCGAAGGCACGCATGCTGGACGAAAACCAGAATGCCGTCACTTTCGCCGACGTCGCCGGTTGCGATGAAGCCAAGGAAGAGGTCGGCGAGCTGGTCGACTTCCTGCGCGACCCGACCAAGTTCCAGAAACTGGGTGGCCGTATCCCGCGCGGCGTGCTGATGGTTGGCCCGCCGGGCACCGGCAAGACCTTGCTCGCCCGCGCCATCGCCGGCGAAGCAAAGGTGCCGTTCTTCACGATTTCCGGTTCCGACTTCGTCGAGATGTTCGTCGGCGTCGGCGCCTCGCGCGTGCGCGACATGTTCGAGAATGCGAAGAAGCACGCGCCTTGCATCATCTTCATCGACGAAATCGATGCGGTCGGTCGCCATCGCGGCGGCGGCATCGGCGGCGGCAACGACGAACGCGAACAGACGCTGAACCAGCTGCTGGTCGAGATGGATGGCTTCGAAGCCAATGCCGGTGTGATCGTGATCGCTGCGACCAACCGTTCCGACGTGCTCGACAAGGCGCTGCTGCGCCCGGGCCGTTTCGACCGCCAGGTGATCGTCGGCCTGCCGGACATTCGTGGCCGCGAGCAGATCCTGAACGTGCACATGCGCAAGGTGCCGATTGCACCAGACGTCCGTGCCGACGTGCTGGCGCGCGGCACTCCCGGCTTCTCGGGCGCCGACCTCGCGAACCTGGTCAACGAAGCGGCACTGTTCGCTGCGCGTCGCAACAAGCGCCTGGTCGAGATGCAGGACTTCGAAGACGCGAAAGACAAGATCGTGATGGGCCCGGAGCGCAAGTCGGCCGTGATGCGCGAGGAAGAGCGTCGCAATACCGCCTTCCACGAATCGGGCCATGCGGTCGTCGCCAAGCTCCTGCCCAAGGCCGACCCGGTGCACAAGGTCACCATCATGCCGCGCGGCATGGCACTGGGCCTGACCTGGCAGCTGCCCGAGCATGACCGCGTGAATATGTACAAGGACAAGATGCTGGAGGATATTTCCATCTTGTTCGCAGGCCGTATCGCGGAAGAGATCTTCCTCAATTCGATGTCGACCGGTGCCTCGAATGACTTCGAGCGCGCGACCAAGCTGGCGCGCGCGATGGTGACGCGTTTCGGCATGTCGGAAACGCTGGGCACCATGGTCTACGAAGACACCGATCAGGAATCCTATTTCGGCCGCACGTCATCGAAGACCGTCTCCGAGGCCACCCAGCAGAAAGTGGATCTCGAAATCCGCAGCATTCTCGACATGCAGTACGCGCAAGCCCGTGACTTGCTGGAACGCAATAAAGAGAAAGTGGAAATGATGGCGAAAGCCTTGCTAGAATGGGAAACCATCGATGCAGACCAGGTCAACGACATCATGGCAGGACGCGAGCCGCGTCCGCCGAAGGTGCCGCCGACTACCCGTCCCAACGATGGTTCACCCGACGGCGGCGTCGAGCCTGCCGCAGCACCGGCCTGACGCAGATGCAGCAAACCATTTGCGTAAAATCTTTTTGACGGGCCATTGCTGAACAACGGGGTGGGGAGTGTTCCCCACCCCGTTTCAATTTCAGCGGCCGGTATCTTTTTCGGATTTTTCCATCCCCTTTTCGTGAGCCAACTCCTGCACGACAAATTGCGCTGCGGACGTTACCTGTTGCCGATGCAGGGCGAAGGCTTTCGCCCGCTGGTGATGGGGGTGTTGAACGTGACACCCGATTCGTTTTCCGATGGCGGCGCGCATGCGACGCTCGACCTCGCTCTATCCCATGCGGAACAAATGATGGCCGATGGCGTCGACATCATCGACATCGGCGGCGAATCGACGCGGCCTGGATCGGCGCCGGTATCGGTCGCGCAGGAGATGGATCGCGTGATGCCAGTGCTGTATGCGCTGCGCGATGCGGGTCTTCCATTGTCCGTCGATACTCGACGCCCGGCGGTGATGCGCGAAGCGATCGCGGCCGGCGCCGACATGATCAATGACATTGAGGGCTTTCGCGACACCGCGAGCTTGGCGGCCGTCAGCGACGGCGAATGCGCGCTGTGTATCATGCACATGCAAGGCGAGCCGGGCACCATGCAGGCCGATCCGCAGTACCGCGACGTGGTGGCCGAGGTTGGCGACTTCCTCGCCGACCGTGCACAGGCGGCACACGACGCAGGTATCGCGGCGCAACGGCTGTGCATCGACCCCGGTTTCGGCTTCGGCAAGACGCTGGACCATAACCTCGCCTTGTTGAAGCGGCTGGATGCGCTGCAGGGCCGGCTGCAATTGCCGCTGCTGGCCGGGCTGTCGCGCAAGACCATGATCGGCAAGCTGACCGGCAAGCCAGTCGAGCAGCGCATGGCTGGCAGCATGGCAGCGGCGCTGGTAGCGGTAAAGAATGG
>JBDKLN010000203.1:0-11775 GCA_039806045.1 Pseudomonadota bacterium | reverse complement strand
CATTGCGGGCATCGCGCCTACCATGACAGCTCCGACGGCGACAGCTTGCGCGCATTCGTTTCCATCTTCTGGATGCGGCCATCACCGAGGTGCAGCACGCGATCAGCCATCGCCGAGATCGCGGCATTGTGCGTGATGACAATGGTGGTGGTGCCCAGATCGCGGTTGATGCGTTCGATGACTTCGAGCACGCGCTTGCCGGTCTGGTAGTCGAGCGCGCCAGTCGGTTCGTCGCATAGCAGCACGTCGGGCCGCTTGACGATGGCACGCGCGATGGCCACCCGCTGTTGTTCGCCGCCCGATAATTGCGACGGGAAGTGGTCAAGTCGCTCGCTGAGGCCGACCAGCTGCAAGGCCTCTTCGGCGGGCATCGGGTGGTCGACGATATCGGTCACCAGTTCGACGTTCTCGCGTACCGTGAGGCTGGGGATCAGGTTATAGAACTGGAACACGAAGCCCACGTGCTTGCGTCGGTACCTGGTCAGCGCATCGTCGTCGGCTTCGGACAGGTCGTGGTCGCGGAAGCGCGCGATGCCTTCGCTCGGACGATCCAGGCCGCCCAGGATGTTGAGCAGCGTCGATTTTCCGCTGCCCGACGGCCCGAGCAGCACGATGAATTCGCCGCGCCGGATGTCGAGATCGACGTCGCGCAGGGCCACCACTTCGCCGGCACCGGTCGCGTAAGATTTGCGCAGCTTGCGCGTGGTGAAGACCGTGTCTTCATCGTTGCTTGAGCCCGACGGCGCGGTCTGCATGGCTCAGATGGCGTTGACGAAGGCGAGCAAGGCTTCGCGCTCTTCGCTGCTGAAGCCGGCAAAGCGGTCACGGGCTTCCTGTGCTTCGCCGCCGTGCCAGAGGATGGCCTCGGTCACGTTGCGCGCGCGGCCGTCGTGCAGCAAGTTGCCGCTGCCATTGACTTGCCGGCGCAGGCCGATGCCCCACAAAGGCGGCGTGCGCCAGTCGCGCGGGCCGGCACGGAAATCGGGCCGGCCGTCGGCCAAGGCCTCGCCCATGTCGTGCAGCAGCAAGTCGGTGTACGGGTGAAAGCTGCGGTTGGCGAGCGCGGGGAAGGGCGCTTGCTTCGAGGTCTTCATGTCGGGCACATGGCACAGCGCGCAGCGTGCGGCAACGAACAGCCGGGCACCCTGCTGCACGTCGGCGCGCGCGGGCTGGCGCGGCTCGGGCGCTTCCAGCGCCTGTGCCCAGAAGCTGATGGCGTCGAAATCTTTCAGCCGCAGCTCAGGCTTGTAGTCGCCGGGCGGCATCGCGCGGCAGTCGGCCTGCGCCGGCGGGCAGTTCTGCTGGGTGTAAAGGGGCGAGGTGATGCCCATGTCGCCGAGGAAGGCGGCCGCGACTTGCTGGCGCACGCCGGGCTGGTTGGCCTTCCAGCCGAAGCGTCCGAGACTGGTTTTGTCATTGACGTCGTCACGCACGTAATTCGGACGGCCGTTCAGGCCTTGCGACTGCTGCAGTTTCGCCAGCGCGAGGATGTCGTCTTCGCTGACCGCCTCGAGGTAGCCCAGCCCGAAGATGGCCGGCGCGTTGCGCAGCGAGGTCATCACGTCCGGGCCCAGCGGCCCGAAGGCCAGGCTGGCGATGCGCAGTTTGGGCCGACGCAGCTCGATGCGGCTGCCGTCGGCCAGCGTAACGGGCTGCGGCTCCCAGTCGACGAACACATCCGCTTCACCTTCGCGCACCTGCTTGCGGTCGGCCGAAATCACGTCGAAGACCTGCAACTGGTCGCCATACACCGGGTGCGGGTTGGGGCCGCCGTGCGGATGGGTGCCGGGGACGGATATGCGCAGCAGTTGCTGGAAGACGGTGGCGCCGGGCTTGTCGATGGTCTTGCCGCTGCCGCCCTGCACATGGCAAGCCATGCACGCATTGGCGATATAGGTCGGGCCGAGTCCCCAGCCAAACATGGCGGGCGGCCGCACGACATCCCAGTTCGGGATCTGCAGCGCAGGGAACACGATCCAGGAAGTACGGAACAGGGTCTCGCCGGCGCGGAAGGTCGCCAGTTCGTCTTCGCCAAGGCCGTCGATCGGCTGCATGAAGACGGCATTCGGTTCCGGCGCAGCCGAAGGCTTGCCTTCGCCCGCTGCGGCGCTGGCGCCCAGTGCCAGCGCCGCAGCGAGCGCGGCCAGCGTGCCGGCCAAGGCATCCTTGAGCACGGTGTGTGGTGTTTCAGGTTTGCCTAAGGCAGGGGACGAGGAATAATCGGGCATGGATGCTTCCTGATGTCGGCCGGTGCGGCTGCAGCGGTCCGGCTTTCAGGTTGAATCTAGGCAATCTGCTGCCGAAATCACATGACGAGGATCAAAAATCCCCGGATTGCATGGCGTGGCCAGGCAGCAATGCCCGATATGCGCGGTTTCCCCGGCTCAGCGGCACTGGCGAAGGACGACGTCGGGCAGTGGTATCGCCTTGACGATGCCGGTCGCAGGGTCCCTGGTGCAGAAGGCGCGGATTTCGGTGCCTTCGCAGATCAACTGTTCACCGCGTTTCACCTGATGGCGATGCGTGAAGGTCTTGCGCGCGAATTCGGTGATTTCGGTATGCACGGTCAGGGTCTCGCCATAGGTCGCCGGCTTGTGGAACTGCGTGCGTATTTCAATCAGCGGGGTGCCTATCATGTTCGCCGGTTCGGTCCATGCGCGCCAGGGCGGCAGCCCGCATTGCATGAAAAAGTTCAGCGACGATGCATCCATCCATTTGAGGAAGTTGGGAAAGAAGACGATGCCCGCCGGATCGCAGTCGCCAAACAGCACATCGATATGATAGGAAATGACTTTGCTCATGAAGTGATCATACCAGCGCAGTTGAAGACGGCCCGGCATAGGTCTTCGCGCAGCGAGCGTGCCAAGTGTTCAGCCTGTCTGGCGGAAACGGCCGGAACATCCGGGCAAAGCATCTGGCGCTGCAGGTCGTGCGCACGCGGCGCGACGATGACCAGGTATTCAGGCTCGGGCCGGGCGAGTTCGCGGTGCGACAGTCAGCGGCCATCGCCGAGATTGCGCACCAAGTCGCTGCCCGCCTTGCCAACAACCTCGCCAAAGACCCGCTGATCCGCGATACCCGGCTGATTCGCTACCCATTCGGCACCGGTGTTTCCAGCGCGACGCCCGACACCACCCATGGCGAACGCTTGCTGCAAGCGGCAAGCGCCGCCCTGGCGCGCGCGCAGGAAGGTGGCGCCGTCAAAGTCGTCGACGCCTGAAAAATTTTCACCTGTCGAAACGGCTTCAATTGTGCGTCGCAATGTGGAATGCCAGCCTGTGCGCTCGCAGGCAAGCCTGAGGTCTTGTATTTATTGGCATTTGGCCGGCCTTGGTCGGGCATGGTGCGCTGCGCGATTATTCAAGAAAAGCTTGCCGATCGGCTATATCACTAAGCCAGTCTTTTCGATTTTCGAATGCGCGGGGCGTTGACGGCAGGCTATCCGGAAATTTAAGCTCTGCTGCATTCCGAACTCTGAATTCAGAATTCAAAAGATTCTTGAGGCGAGCCGGACGACCCGAACAGGCAAGAGAGCATGTCATCCACCCCGACCATGATGCCGATACTGCGCCCCCAGCAAACGCTGGTGGAGCAGGTCTATGAGGCGATCCTCTCCAGGATCAGCGCAGGCGTTTACGGGCTGGATACCCGCCTGATCCAGGAAGAAATCGCCGAATCGCTGGGGGTCTCGCGCCAGCCGGTGCAGCAGGCGCTGCTCTTGCTGCGCAACGAAGGCATCCTCACCAGCGCCCCGGGCCGCGGCCTGATCATTGCGCCGCTGGGCGCCGACAAGGCGCGCGACCTGTATGAAATCCGCGAGATCCTCGACCGGTTTGCCTGCATGAAAGCGGCCGAACGGGGCAGCGCGCGCGCCCGCGCCGAAGGCCAGGGCTACATCGACCGCGGCTGGAAGGCCGTCGAAGAGAACTCGATCCAGGACCTGGTCATGGCCGATATCGATTTTCACCACTTTATCTACGCGCTGTCCGGCAATCCGATGATTGCCGAGACCAGTTCGCCGCACTGGGCTTACCTGCGCTGCGTGATGGGCGCGGTGCTGATGAACGGTGGCACGCCGGCCAGCATCTGGGAGCAGCACGAGGCCATCATGCAGGCCGTCAAAGACGGCGACGCCGAGCGCGCCGGCCTGCTGGCCAGTTCGCACATCAGCTTTGCATCGGGCGCGGTGCAGCGCAAGATCGCCGATGACGAACGTGGCGCTTTACAGGAAGGCCAGCGCGTGAAGCAGGCGTAAACCGTATCCGCATGATGGAGTGGAGAGAGACCAGCTGCTGCAACACAGAGCTTGAATAGCCGGGGCCCACAAGGCCGGCAGCTGCCAAAGCAACAAAGCCCGCCGACAAAACCAAGCAAGGCGAGGCAGTGAAGGAGACAAGAAAATGGCGACCAGCCTGAGTGCCGACGCGCACGACGACGTGCAAGCACAACAAGCAATTTACAAGAAAGTGGCGTACCGGCTGGTGCCTTTCCTTTGCATCTGCTACCTCGCGGCCTACCTGGACCGGGTGAACGTCGGCTTTGCCAAGCTGCAGATGCTGAATGACCTTCAGTTCAGCAACACCATCTATGGCATCGGTGCCGGCATCTTCTTCCTCGGCTACGTGATCTTCGAGGTGCCGAGCAACATCCTGATGCACAAGGTCGGCGCCAAGCTATGGATCGCCCGCATCATGATCAGCTGGGGCGCAATCGGCGCGGCCATGGCCTTTGTCCAGACCCCGACGCAGTTCTACATCCTGCGCTTCCTGCTCGGCGTGGCGGAGGCCGGCTTCATTCCCGGCGTGCTGCTGTACCTGACCTACTGGTTCCCGGCCGCCTGGCGCGGTCGCATCATCGCGCTGTTCCTGGCGGCGATCCCGATGTCGAACATCATCGGCGGCCCTCTGTCGGGCTGGATCCTGTCGACCTTTGCCGACCACGGTGGCCTGCGCGGCTGGCAGTGGCTGTTCATCATCGAGACCGTGCCGTCTATCCTGCTCGGTTTCGTGATCCTGGGGTACCTCGACAACCGCGTGGCGGACGCGCGCTGGCTGGAAGACCATGAAAAGCAATTCATCGAAGCGCAAGTCAAGGCCGAGGCAGAAGCAAGTGCCGCTCACTCTGGCGCGATGGATGCGCTGAAGCACGGCCGCGTCTGGCTGCTGGGTGTGGCGTACTTCGGCATTGCCAGCTCGATCTACGTGACCAGCTTCTGGATGCCGACCCTGATCAAGCAGCTCGGCGTGACCGACCCGCTGCAAATCGGCTGGCTGGTCACCATCCCGTACACGGTCGCCATCATCGCCATGATCTGGTGCAACGTCAGCGCCGATCGCCATGGCGAGCGCCGCTGGCATACCGCGATTCCCTGCCTGCTGACCGCAGCCGGCCTCGCGTTCAGCGCTACGCCGCAACTGAGCATCGTGCCGGCCATGATCGGTCTGACCCTGGCCGCAGCCGGCGCATCGACCACGCAAGCCTCGTTCTGGAGCCTGCCGCCGTCCTTCCTGACGGGCGCAGCGGCTGCGGCAGGTATCGCGCTGATCAATTCGCTCGGCAACATCGCCGGCATGGCGTCGACCGCACTGGTCGGCTGGATGACCGATCTCACCGGCACCCCGAACAGCAGCCTCTACCTGTTCGCCGGCTTCGCGGTGGCCGCAGCGGCGATGGTGCTGATGCTGCCCAAGGACGTCGTCAACAAATAAGTCATACCCGCGTTAATCATTACTGTAAAACTTAGAACCAAGAAGAGATCGTCAGCACCATGGACGCCAGCCATTACGGAACCCTGTACCAATCCCTGCTGAAAGCCGTCGAGCGCTTTCCGGACAACGCCGCCTATTCGGTGCCGCCGATGGCGGGCCGCAGCTACCATCCCGCCGGATGGGAAGTGAGCTGGCGCCAGACTTTCACCGAAGTCGAGCGCATGAAGGCGATCTATGCGAAGGCGGGGTACGGCCTTGGCCATCGCGTAGCTATCCTGTTCGAGCAGCGTCCGGAATTCGTCTTCCACTATTACGCGCTTAACGCGCTGGGTGTGTCCGTGGTGCCGATCAACCCCGACTATCGTCGTGAAGAGATCCACTACGTGGTCGAGCATTCCGAGTCCTGCCTGCTGGTGGGCGTCGATCGCCGCGCCGACGACCTGAAGGCGATCGAAGCCGACTTGAAGGGCGCTTGCCGTCATGTGTCGTTCGACCACTTCCCGATGTCAGCGGCCGATCTCCCGGCCGCACCAGCGCCGGCGCGCGCCGGCACGCCCGACCACGAGACCGAGGCCGCATTGCTGTACACGTCCGGCACCACCGGCAAGCCCAAGGGCTGCATCCTCACCAACGAATATTTCCATACCTTTGGCGAGTGCTACCTGAAAGTCGGCGGCGCGCTGACCATGCATGAAGGCGTCGAGCGCCTGTACAACCCGCTGCCGCTGCACCACGCGAACTGCCTGTCGATTTCCATGCCGGCGATGCTGATGTCGGGCGGCTGCCTGATCTTCCCGGACCGCTTCCACGCCAGCACCTGGTGGCATGACCTGGTCGCATCGCGCGCGACGGTCGCGCAATTCCAGGGCGTGATCCCGAACATCCTGCTGAAGCTGGCCGAATGCCCCGAAGAGAAGCAGCACAAGGTCCGCTTCGCGCTGTGCGCGGGCGTCGAGCCCAGCCTGCATGACGTTTTCGAAAAGCGATTCAACCTGCCGGTGGTCGAGATGTGGTCGATGACCGAGGCTGGCCGCATCATCACCGACAACATCGAGCCGCGTTCCATCCATACCCGTGCGTTCGGCCGTTCGAACAACTGGGTCGAGGCGCGCATCATCGACGACAACGGCAATGAGCAGCCGGCCAATGTGCCGGGCGAGCTGGTGGTGCGCCATAGTGCCGCCACGCCGCGCAAGGGCTTCTTCTCCGGTTACCTGAAGAACGAGGCCGCGACCGACGAAGCCTGGCAGGGTGGCTGGTTCCACACCGGCGACGCCGCCGTGCGCGACGAGCAGGGCATGCTGTTCTTCATGGACCGCAAGAAGAACATCATTCGCCGCGCCGGCGAGAACATCGCCGCCGCCGAAATCGAGGCTTGCCTGAACGCGCATGAAAAAGCCAAGCAAGTGGCCGTGCTGGCCGCGCCCGACGACGTGCGCGAAGAAGAAGTGATGGCCTGTGTCGTTGCGCGCCACCCGGAAGACATCGCCGATGACGCCAAGCGCGCCGCGCTGGCACAGGAGCTGTTCGATTGGTGCTATGAGCGCATGGCGTATTTCAAGGCGCCGGGCTGGGTGCTGTTCGTCGACAGTCTGCCGATGGGCACCTCGGCCAAGGTGCAAAAGATCCACATCTTCCCGCCGGGCGTCGACCCGCGCGCCCAGCCGGGTGCGATCGACCTGCGCGCGCAGAAGAAGCAAAAGAAAGTGACTCACTGAGATGCAAGCCCCTGAACTCCATCCCGACATGGCCGCTGGCCTGATCGCGCGCTTCCTCAAGGCGCGCGGCGTGGACCGCGTGTTCGCGCTGTGCGGCGGCCACATCATGCCGATCTGGATGCGCTGCGATGCCGAAGGCATCCGCATCATCGATGTGCGCGACGAGCGCGCCGCTGTCTACATGGCGCATGCGCACAGCGAGCTGACCGGCCAGCTGGGCGTGGCCCTGGTCACCGCCGGCCCCGGCATGACCAATGCGATGACAGGCATCGCCAATGCGCATACGTCGCGCGCCTCGGTGCTGGTGCTGTCCGGCGGGCCGCCGCGCCCGCAAGAAAACCGCGGCGCGCTGCAGGACATGCCGCACATCGACATGGTCAAGCCGATCACGCGCTATGCGCGCACCGTGCGCGAGCCGTCGCTGGTGCTGCAAGAGCTGGACGAGGCCGTGTCGCGCGCGCTGGGCGAGGGGGGCGACCCGGGTCCGGTGTACATCGACTTCCCGGTCGACACCCAGCGCGGCATGGTGCCCAAGGCGCTGCAATTGACCGAGCATTTCCGTCCCAAGGTTGCGCCTGCAACGGTGCCGGACGAAGCCAGCATCGCGGCGGCTGTCGACCTGCTGTGGAGCGCGAAGCGCCCGCTGATCATTACCGGCCGCGGCGCGCGTGGCGCACAGGGTTCGCTGGTCGACCTGCTGGACAAGACTGGCGCCGTCTACCTGGATACCGGCGAAAGCCGTGGCCTGGTGCCCGACAACCATCCGTCCGTGGTTGGCGCGATGCGCGGCAGCGTGCTGACGCAGGCCGATGTCGTCGTCACCATCGGCCGCAAGCTGGACTTCCAGCTCGCCTACGGTTCTCCGGCGGTGTTTGGCAATGCGCGTTTCCTGCGCATCTCCGATACCGCCACCGAGATCCGCGACAACCGCCGCGGCGACGTCGAGTTGCTGGCGCCGACAGCGGCGACGCTCAACGCAATGCTGCGTCACGCGAATGGCCGCAAGCCTGCGGTCGATGTCGCCTGGGCGCAGGGCCTGCGCAAGCAGCACGAAGAGCGTGCAGCCAAATTGAAAGCGTCGATGGCGATCGCGCCATCGGCGACCGAAGGCTGCATCCACCCGAACCGCGTGCTGCACGAACTGCAGCAACGCATGAGTCCGGACGCGGTGCTGGTGGCCGACGGCGGCGACTTCCTGAGCTTTGCGCGGGTGGGATTGTCGTCTGGCCGCTATCTGGACCCGGGCTCGCTCGGTTGCATCGGCATCGGCACGGCCTTTGGCAACGCCGCCAGCCTTGCGTATCCGGGCCGGCAGGTGGTGGTCGCGACCGGCGACGGCGCCTTTGGTTTCAACGCGATGGAGATCGACACCGCGGTGCGCCATGGCGCCACGCCACTGATCGTGGTCGCCAATAACGGCGCCTGGCAGATCGAGGTGCATGACCAGCAAGACACGCATGGCAAAGTGGTCGGCACCAGGTTGCAGAAATCCGACTACGCAGCGATGGCGCGTGCCTTCGGCATGCATGGCGAGCGCGTCGAGCGCGCCGAGGACCTGGGCCCGGCGATCGAGCGCGCGATGAAGAACCTGCCCGCGCTGCTCGACGTGCTGGTCGACCCGGCAGCGAAATCGTCCGACGGCAAGTCGGGCTTGGCCTGGGTGCCGGACCTACAGCCGCTGGGCGCGTGGGAAGAGGCCGAGCGCAAGTGGCGCGACGGCGTTTGATGATGGATGGAGCAAGGATGAACAAGCAAGACAAGAACCACGGCGGCAACGTAAATGGCATGAAGGCCGTTGACCTGAAGCGCCGCCAGCTGCTGAAGGCCACCGGAGCGGCCGCCGTCGCCGGTTGCGCAATACATGCAGCCCCTGCCCAGGCTGACGATGCGCCCGGCATGGTCAAGGGCGACCTGTTGGTGCTGTCCAAGGGCGATGCCACGGCGCCGCTGAAAGCGGACGACATCAAGGTCGGCACCAAGCCGGTGCTGGTGTGGCCGTTCGACCTGAACGAAAAGAAGGCGCGCAGCGAATCGCGCCTGAACAAACTGATGCTGGTGCGCGTCGATCCGGCTGACATGACGCCGGAAATGAAGGCCGTGTCCGCCAATGGCGTGATCGCGTATTCGGCCATCTGCACGCACCAGGGATGCGACGTGACTGAGTTCGTCGCGGCTGACAAGCTGCTGATGTGCTTCTGCCACTTCTCGAAATTCAACCCGGGCGACGGCTCGGTTGCCAAGGGGCCGGCGGCCAAGAGCCTGCCGCACGTGCCGCTGGCAGAAAAAGACGGCCTGCTGGTGATCGCCGGCAGCTTCTCGAACAAGCCGGGCGTGTAAGCGCCCGTGCTGCGGCGGGGCGACTCAATGCCCCAGTCGCAGCAAACAGGATTCGTCGGCTAATCCACGGCCGGCGGGTAGCGGAGGCTGCGACGAGCGGCCACTATTGAAAACAAAGGGAGACTCACAATGACAATCCGAATGAAGCATCTGGCACTGGCTTTGGCCCTGCTGCCTGCGGTCGCAATGGCCGAAGGTCCGTCGGCTGCCAAGGGCGGCATGCCCTACAACAACGTGACCGATGCGCGCCTGCAGAACCCGGAGGCACGCAACTGGCTGAGCTGGCGTGGTAACTACGGCAGCTGGACCTACAGCCCGCTGGACAAGATCAACGACAAGAACGTCAGCAAAATGCAGATGGCCTGGTCGTACTCGACCGGCGTCACCGAAGGCCACCAGTCGCCGCCGATCGTCAACGACGGCTACATGTTCCTGACGACCCCGCAGAACCAGGTCATCGCGCTGAACGCCAAGACCGGTCAGGAAATCTGGCGCTTCAAGAAGGAAATCCCGGCTGAACTGTTCCAGCTGCACCCGACCAACCGCGGTGTCGCACTGTACGGCGATAAAGTGTATGTCGCTACCACCGACTGCTACCTGATCGCGCTGGATGCGAAGACCGGCAAGCAGCTGTGGGCCACCCAGATCGAGAACTGGAAGACCGGCTACTACATGACCCTGGCACCGCTGGCTGCCAAGGGCAAGATCATGGTCGGCGTGTCGGGCGGCGAATACGGCGTGCGCGGCTTCGTGGCCGGCGTCGATGCAGAGACCGGCAAGATGGCGTGGCGCCGTCACACCATCGCCGCACCGGGCGAAATGGGTGGTGATACCTGGCCGGACAACGGTTCGTACAAGACCGGCGGTGGCTCGGTGTGGGTCACCGGCACCTATGATGCCAAGACCAACACGGCTTACTGGGGCACCGGCAACCCGGGCCCGTGGACTCCGGACCTGCGTCAGGGCGACAACCTGTTCGCAAGCTCGACGCTGGCACTGGACGTGAACACCGGTGAGATCAAGGGCTATCACCAGTACGCGCACAACGATTCGTGGGACTGGGATGAAGTGACTCCGCCGATGCTGTTCGATACCAACATCAAGGGCAAGAAGACCCCGGTCGCGGTTCGTGCAGGCCGTAACGGCTACATGTGGGTGCTCGAGCGCACCAGCACCGGCGCGCTGAAGTATGTCAACGCATGGCCGTACGTCGGCAACAACGTGTTCAAGTCGCTGGACCCGAAGACCGGCCGTCCTGAGTACGACATGTCGAAGAAGCCGTCGATGGCACAAGGCGCTGCATTCTGCCCGTCGCTGTGGGGCGGCAAGGACTGGCTGCCTGAGGCCTACAGCCCGAAGACCGGCCTCGTCTACACGATGGCCAACGAGAACATGTGCTCGGAGCTGCCGAAGGGTGAAGCCACCACCTACAAGGCCGGCGACCTGTTCATTGGCTTCCCGCTGGAAGGCGTGCTGACCAACGTCCGCCTGACCGAAGGCGCGAAAGACCACATCGGCGAAATCCAGGCATGGGATCCGTCGACCGGCAAGAAAGTCTGGACCCAGAAGTTCAAGGATCAGGTCTGGACCCCGACCTTCGTCACCGGCGGTAACCTGGTGTTCGCTGGCGGTACCCCGGACCGCAAGTTCCGCGCATTCGATGCCAAGAACGGCAAGCAACTGTGGGAGTACAACGCTCCTTCGGGCGTGATCGGCGTGCCGGCTTCGTACGAAGTCGACGGCGAGCAGTACATCGCCGTGGCGGCTGGCTGGGGCGTGGATGCACAGCGCCTGGCTGGTGCGATCGACCATGTGAAGGGCACCAACACCATCGTTCCGCAAGGCGGCACGCTGATGGTGTTCAAGGTACCGAAGTAATTGTCGTACCACTGCTGCGGTACCTCGTGCCGCAGCAGGCAACACGCAGTAAGCAGTACTTGCAAGACTGCTGCCTGAACAGGCCTGTTCAGGCAGCAGTCTTGCAAGTACTGCTTACTGCGTGTTGCCTGCTG
>JBDKLN010000202.1:0-5316 GCA_039806045.1 Pseudomonadota bacterium | reverse complement strand
TTGGTAGAACGCGTTGGAGACGTCGTAGTGGTACTGGATTGCCGACGCATCCTGCTTGCGCGAATGCGGGCGCGGCGTGAAAAGCTGGCCCAGCCGGCTGCCCTGTGCGAAGCCTTGCTCGGCCAGCGTGTTGGCAACTTCGATGATCGCCCGCAGGTGGCCTTCGACCTCGAGCTTGCCTTCAACATACGCACGGCCGAGGTTGTCCAGCGTCGGGTTCAGCAGATAGGTCAGCGACGCGGGCGTCGGCACGCGTATCGTGACTTCGGGCGCGCGTGCGCTGAAGTCGAAGTGACGGCCGTTCCACAATTGCAGGCGCAGCGGCAGCGTTGCGCGCGCGCGCATGGCATCGACCCAATGCTCAAGTTTTTTTTGCCAGAACATCGCACCTCCCGCGCCGAACTATGCCGTCCGGGGCCGGGGGGTGTGTTGACATTAATCTAACTCTGGTAGCTGCTTGCTCTGGCGCAAGCTAGGGACGGACTTTGCCGGACCTCACGGTTGCAGGCGTTCGCGCAGCCACTGGCCATGGCTGTCCAGCGTATAGGCGACCCGGTCATGCAGACGCGAACGGCGGCCTTGCCAGAACTCGATCCAGGTCGGCTTGAGTCGATAGCCGCCCCAGTGCGCGGGACGCGGCGGCGTCTCGCCGTACTGGCGTTCAGCGTCGGCGAATTGTTGTTCGAGGGCTTCGCGGCTGCCGATAGGACGGCTTTGCGCCGATGCAATCGCGCCCAACCGGCTCTTCAGCGGGCGCACATTGAAATAAGCCTCGCTGTCGGCATCGTCCACTCGCTCGACGATTCCTTCGATACGCACCTGGCGCTCGAGTTCGACCCAGTGGAAGGTCAGCGCCGCATGCGGGTTCTGCAGCAGCTGCGCGCCCTTGCGGCTTTGGTAATTGGTGTAGAAGGTGAAGCCGCGTTCATCGACGTCTTTCAGCAGCACGATGCGCAGCGAAGGCTTGCCCTCGGCGTCCACCGTGGCCAGGCTCATCGCATTCGGCTCCGGCAGCTTGGACTCGAGTGCCTCGTGGAACCAGCTTGCAAACTGCTTGATCGGGTCCGGGTCGACATCGCTTTCGGACAATTGATGATGGCTGTAGTCGCGGCGCAGGTCGGCGATGGAGATTTTTTTCGTCATGGGGTGTCGTTCTTTTCGTGCTCAGTCAATGTTCATTGCGTTGATCTTTGGGTTCGAGCGTGGCTGCCGCATCCCGCCTGGATGCATTGACTCGCAGAGCGCGGCGCAATGCGACCGGGATGCCCGTCGCGATCACGAGGCCCAGCCCCCAGTAGACGGCGAACAGGCCCAGCGATGCGCCGGCCGCGCCAAAGGCCAGCGGCAGCGACACGGCGCTGGCGTTGCCTATGGTAGCCCGAATCCCGATCGCTTCCGCGCCACGGCCGGGTGGCGCATTCGAGTGCAGCAGCGCCAGGACATTTGGCTGGCTGGTGCCCAGCGCCAGTCCGAGAGCGGCGGCGACGGCAGCCATGCCCCAGAAATCCTGCATGAAGGGCAGCAGCAGGTAACAGGCAGTGGCCATGGACAGCGCAGCCGTCAGCACCTGCCATTCATGATAGCGGCGCACGATGACCGGCATCGCCAGCCGTACCGAGAAAGTGGCAGCCGAGAAGGTCGCGAGGATCATGCCGATGCGCGACGCCGACAAGCCGAGCTGCGTGCCACGGATCGGCGTCACGAAGGTGAACAAGTCCCAGGCCGCCGCCAGCAGGATGCCGACCAGGTAGGCGCCGCGCAATTCCCGATCAAACAGTAATTTCAGTGCGCTGCCTTCATGCTGTTTGTGGGCCTCGCCAAGCCCCGTCAGATCATCCATGCGGCTCCACGCCGTCAGGCCGAAGGCCAGCAAGGTGAATAACGCGCAGGCGAGATAGGCGGCGGCATGGCTCAGGTGGTCGATCGCAAAGCCGGCGATCAGGGGGCCGGTGAAGGCCGAGATCGAAAAGCCCAGCGACAACTGGCTGAAATGCGCCGCACGGTCGTCAGGTCGCGACATCGTCCCGACCGCATGCTGGGCGCCGATGAAAATGGCCGTAAAGCCGGTGCCGATCAGTATCGCCGCCGGGTAGAGCACTGAGATGCCCGGCACCAGCGCGGCCAGCAGCACGCCGGCCGATGCCGACACG
Source organism: Pseudomonadota bacterium (assembly GCA_039806045.1). Taxonomy (GTDB): domain Bacteria; phylum Pseudomonadota; class Gammaproteobacteria; order Burkholderiales; family Burkholderiaceae_D; genus Pernthalerella. The sequence continues at coordinate 3,166 of JBDKLN010000202.1, read as the reverse complement.
CAGCCGGCCATCAGGGGCTTGCGCACGCCGATGCGGTCGATCAGGCGGCCGATACTGACGGCCAGCAGCATCGGGAAGAGCGCGAACAGCGCGATCAGGGTACCTACCGTGAATTCCGACGCATGCAGCGACAGCGCATACAGTGAAGTCGTCACCCGTCCCGCTGCCAGCGCGACGTGGGCGGTCACGGCGATGGCAATCAGGCGCAGCAGCGGTGTCAGTCGGGGCATGAAATTGGCAGGGATTCGAAGCGGTCGTCGAAGCGACGCTGGCCGGCTTTGTTGGCCATTCGTCCAGACGGGTAGTTTAAGCCCGGCAAAGTATTGGTGTCCGTTAAAATGCACCCATGGCCAGCGTCCTTCCCATTGTCAATCTTCCTGCCGACGGCTCGGCTGCCGACATCGACTTTGAGCGCCGTTTCGGCGGCATTGCACGCCTGTACGGCGATGCAGCGCTGGCGGCTTTCCGTGGCGCCCACGTCTGCGTGATCGGTGTCGGCGGTGTCGGTTCCTGGGCCGTCGAGGCGCTCGCACGCACCGCGATTGGCAAAATCACCATGATCGACCTCGACCACCTGGCCGAATCGAACGTGAACCGCCAGATCCATGCATTGACCGAGACGCTGGGCATGGCCAAGGTCGGGGCGCTGCGCGAGCGCATCGCGCAGATCAACCCGTATTGCGAAGTCACCGGGGTCGAGGAATTCATCGACCCCGCCAATGTCGAACAAATGCTGCCCCCCGGTCGTTACGATTACGTGATCGATGCGATCGACAATGCGAAGGCCAAGGTCGCATTGATCGTTCACTGCCGCCAGCACCATATCCCGCTGGTGACCATCGGCAGCGCAGGCGGACAGGTCGATCCCACCCGCATCGAAGTCTGCGACCTGTCGCGCACCGAGCAGGAACCTTTGCTGGCGCGCGTGCGCAAGCGCTTGCGTGCTGCGCACGGTTTTCCTCGCGACCGCCGGCACAAATTCCATATCGATGCCGTGTGGTCGTCGGAGCCACTGCGCCAGCCCGACGTGTGCGACATTGACGAGGTGGCGGCGGCAGAGGGCGCTGCAGCGCCATCGAATGCCGGCATCACCGGCATCAACTGCGCCGGCTACGGATCGGCGGTGGTCGTGACGGCCAGCTTTGGTTTTGTCGCGGCCGGCCACGTGCTGCGCAAGCTGGCCGAGGCCGCAATCCCGCCGCCAGCCTGACGGCGCAGGCTGCCGTTCAGGCCAGCGTTCGGGTGGCCAGCAGTTGGTAGTGCACGCCTCCCTGTATCGGCACCGACTCCACCAAGGCCAGCGTGCTGACTGGCCATCTGACGGCCGGTGTTGTTCCCGTATTGTCTTCCATCCGTTCGGCATCACGCGCGAGCGTCACATGTGGCCGGAAGCCGCCGACGCATTTGCAGGCAATCTGTGCTTCACCGAGCGCATTCAACAGCGCGTTGTAGATCCATAGCAGCGCATCCGGCGTCGATGAGGGGCCGGCCCATGCGATGCGTGCCTTGCTGAAATAACCGTAACTGTCGATGTCCAGCATGAAGCGCTGGTCCGGCAACTTGTCGAGCAGGCTGTCGAGTAGCGGCAACGATGCGCGCGGCTGGCTGCCCAGGAAGGCCAGCGTCAGGTGCAGGTTGGTCGCGGCCACTTTGCGGCCACGCACCGGTGCTTGCAGCGCCGCCAGTGCAATGCGGGTCCGGGTGTCAGGCCACAGGGCGTAGAACAAGCGCGCAGTCTGGGGCGATGTGGCGGGACGCAAAATTTTGTCGTCGTGCGACATTCACGGCCTCATCACAATCCCAGGCTCACAGCTTTGCCGTGCGCAGCCTGAGCGCATTGGCGATCACGGAGACAGATGACAGGCTCATCGCTGCGCTTGCGATCATGGGTGACAGCAACAGGCCCAGCCACGGATACAGCACGCCGGCCGCGATCGGCACGCCGACGAGGTTGTAGATGAACGCGAAGAACAGGTTCTGACGGATATTGCGCATCGTCTTGCGCGACAGCTGACGCGCCTTCGCGATGCCGCGCAAGTCGCCTTTCACCAGCACGATGCGCGCACTGTGCATGGCGATATCGGTGCCGGTACCCATCGCGATGCCGACGCTGGCTTCTGCCAGTGCCGGTGCATCATTGATGCCGTCGCCGGCCATCGCGACGACACGCCCCTGCCGCTGCAAGGCTTGCACCTGACGGTATTTTTCTTCGGGCAGCACGTCGGCATGCACGCTGTCGATGCCAAGCGATGCAGCGACGGCCTTTGCCGTGCGCGCATTGTCCCCGGTCAGCATCACGATCTTCACGCCATCGGCGTGCAGCATGCGGATCGCCTCGCGGCTCTCGGGCTTGATCGAATCGGCGACACTGATCAGGCCCGCCAGCTTGTCGCCGACAGCGACGAACATCACGGTCTGGCCCATCGCACGCAGTTCGTCGGCTTTTCCATCCAGTGCGGCCGTCGCAATGCCAGCTTCCTGCAGCAGCAGCGAAGAGCCGAGCAACACGGCATGGCCGTCGATTTCGCCGCGCACACCCTTGCCGGTGACGGACGTGAAATTCTGCACCGGCAGCAAGGGCAGCGATTGCGCGGCGAGTTGCGCCAGTATGGCTTGGGCCAGCGGATGCTCGCTGGATTTTTCCAGCGCTGCTGCCAGCACCACCACATTGTCGCGATCGAAGCCATCAACGGCAACCACTTGTTGCACCTTGGGTTTGCCCTCGGTCAGCGTGCCGGTCTTGTCGACCACGAGGGTATCGACCTTTTCCATCAGCTCCAGCCCTTCCGCATCCTTGATCAGCACGCCTTCGCGCGCGCCACGGCCAATGCCGACAGTGATGGAGATGGGTGTCGCCAGTCCCAATGCGCACGGACACGCGATGATCAAGACTGACACCGCAGCGACGAGTCCATTGGCGAGCGCCGGCGATGGACCTGTCCATGCCCAGACGATGAATGTCGCCATGGCCGAAACGATCACAGCCGGTACGAACCAGCCCGACACGCGGTCGGCCAGCTTCTGGATCGGTGCGCGCGAGCGTCCTGCCTGGTTGACCAGTTCAACGATCTTCGACAGCAGCGTATCGGCGCCCACTTTCTCGGCCCGCATCACGAAGCTGCCTTGCTGGTTCACGGTGCCGGCGACAGCCTTGCTGCCGACCTTC
>JBDKLN010000201.1:0-8485 GCA_039806045.1 Pseudomonadota bacterium | reverse complement strand
CATGAGGCACCTCACGCGCATATATGGCTATCCTCCGTGAGTCATTGCCTTGCCGCCACTCATTCCTGCGCAGTCTTTGATTTTTGTCAGGGTGGCCTGACCGGAAGGGGCGGCCATGGGTCTAAAGCCGATCGCTGAAGGCCAGTCACGGGATCCCCCCTTGCAGGGCGCGCACTGGCACGTCGGCCAGTGCCGTTTCGCGGGCAGGTCGCACGCGACCTGAATTCCCGGCGACACCTTGCGCCGGGATGAGTTTCAGGGGCCGACCAGTCTTGATCTGTCGTCCCGGCGTACGCCGCGACCCAGTGTCTTTGATGGGGGGGATTCAGAACGCCCGCTTGTCCAGCTTCAGTTCCTGCAGAATCATCGCCGCGATCTCTTCGATCGATTTGACCGTGGTCGATACCCAGCGCACGCCTTCACGCTGCATCATGCGCTCGGCTTCGTTGACTTCGTAGCGGCAGTTTTCCAGCGACGCGTACTTGCTGCCCGGGCGGCGTTCATTGCGCACTTCCGATAGGCGGTCCGGCGCAATCGACAATCCGAAGATCTTGCTGCGGAAAGGCGCCAGCCCGCTCGGGATCTGGCCACGCTCGAAATCTTCCGGGATCAGCGGGTAGTTGGCCGCCTTGATCCCGTATTGCATGGCCAGATACAGGCTGGTCGGCGTTTTGCCCGAGCGCGAGACGCCGACCAAAATCACGTCGGCATTCGCCAGGTTCTTGTGCGACTGGCCGTCATCGTGCGCGAGCGAATAATTGATCGCCTCGATGCGGTTCTTGTAGTCGTTCGAGTCCGCGATGTTGTGGCTGCGCCCGACCGTATGGGTGGACTTGATGCCCAGTTCCTGCTCCAGCGGATCGACGAAGGTCTGGATCAGGTCCATGTGCATGCCGCGCGACTTGCGCACGATGTCCGACAGTTCCTGCTGTACCAACGTGGAGAATACGATCGGGCACTTGCCCTCGGCGTCGAAGCTGTCGTTGATGCGGCGTACTGCATCATGGGCCTTGTCGGCCGAATCGATGAAGGGCAGTCGGATCTGGCGGAAGCGCAGGTCGAATTGGGTCAGGACGGAGTGGCCGAAAGTCTCGGCGGTGATGCCGGTGCCGTCCGAAACGAAGAAGACCGTACGGTCGAACCCGGGCGACCCGGCGGGGGTATGGCTGTGCATGAAATTTCTATAAGGATTTCTAAAAAATTAACGCAAAAAGTGTGGCCGTTCGCTGGAAAAAGCGTTTGCGGCGGGTAAAATGGCGACCATTGAAAATTTACCCACCCGGCGTGTCCGAAGAATAACAAGAACACCCACGTCCCGGCGAGGCGCACCGTGAAGATTTCCCACCATCAAAGAGGTAGTTATGTCCAACGCAGCATCCCAGGGGGCTCACGCAGCCCCTGATACGGGCGCGGCTTACGTCGTATCTTTCGAAAACCTGCGCATGACGGATGTCGAGTCCGTCGGCGGTAAAAACGCGTCCCTTGGCGAGATGATCAGCCAGCTGGCGGGCGCCGGCGTACGCGTGCCCGGTGGTTTCGCGACCACCGCCCAGGCTTTCCGCGACTTCCTTTCTTATTCGGTTCCGGGCGGTGAATCGCTGGCTGACCGCATCGCCAAGCGCCTCGAAACGCTGGACATCGATGACGTGCGCGCGCTCGCCGCGGCCGGCGCCGAGATCCGCCAGTGGATCATCGACACCCCGTTCCAGCCGCGCCTGTTGAAGGACATTACCGAGTTTTATCAAAAACTTGTCGCCGATTCTTCGAGCGAAGTCTCGTTCGCGGTGCGCTCCTCGGCCACTGCCGAAGACTTGCCGGATGCATCTTTCGCGGGCCAGCAGGAAACCTTCCTGAACGTGGTCGGCATCGACAACGTGCTCGAGGCCATGAAGCACGTGTTCGCGTCGCTGTACAACGACCGCGCGATCTCGTATCGCGTGCACAAGGGCTTCACCCACGCCGAAGTCGCGCTGTCGGCCGGCGTGCAGCGCATGGTTCGCTCGGACCTGGGCGCCGCAGGCGTGATGTTCACCATCGATACCGAATCCGGCTTCAAGGACGTCGTCTTCATCACCTCGTCGTATGGCTTGGGCGAGACCGTCGTGCAGGGCGCGGTCAACCCTGACGAGTTCTATGTGCACAAGCCGATGCTGGCGGCCGGCAAGCTGCCCATCATCCGCAAGAACATCGGCTCCAAGCTGATCAAGATGGAATTCACCGGCGAAGCCAAGGCGGGCCGTTCGGTGCGCACCGTCGATGTGCCGATCGAGCAGCGCAACCGCTACTCGCTGGTCGATGAAGAAATCGCCGAGCTGGCCAGGTATGCCGTCATCATCGAGAAGCACTATGGCCGCCCGATGGACATCGAGTGGGGCAAGGATGGCCGCGACGGCAAACTGTACATCCTGCAGGCGCGTCCGGAGACCGTGAAGTCGCAGCAGGGTCACGGCGATGCGCAGCAGCGCTTCAAGCTCAAGGGCACCGGCACCGTGCTGGCGCATGGTCGCGCTATCGGCCAGAAGATCGGCGCCGGCCCCGTGCGCGTGATCAAGGATCCGGAAGAGATGGAACGCGTGCAGCCGGGCGACGTGCTGGTGGCTGACATGACCGACCCCAACTGGGAGCCGGTGATGAAGCGTGCCGCAGCGATCGTCACCAACCGCGGCGGCCGTACCTGCCACGCGGCGATCATTGCGCGTGAGCTGGGCGTGCCGGCGGTCGTCGGTTGCGGCGACGCGACCGATGTGCTGAAGGATGGCACGCTGGTTACCGTGTCCTGCGCCGAAGGCGACGAGGGCAAGATCTATGACGGCTTGCTCGAGACCGAAGTCACCGAAGTGCAGCGCGGCGAACTGCCGGCGATTCCGGTGAAGATCATGATGAACGTCGGCAATCCGCAGCTGGCCTTCGACTTCGCGCAGCTGCCGAATGACGGTGTCGGCCTGGCTCGCCTCGAGTTCATCATCAACAACAATATCGGCGTGCACCCGAAGGCCATCCTCGAGTACCCGAACATCGATCCGGACCTGAAGAAGGCGGTCGAGTCGGTCGCCCGCGGCCATGCATCGCCGAAGGCGTTCTATGTCGACAAGCTGGCCGAAGGCGTGGCCACCATTGCTGCCGCTTTCTACCCGCGCCCGGTGATCGTGCGTCTGTCGGACTTCAAGTCCAACGAGTACAAAAAGCTGATTGGCGGTTCGCGTTACGAGCCGGACGAGGAAAACCCGATGCTGGGCTTCCGTGGCGCGGCGCGTTACCTGGCGGCTGACTTCGCCGAGGCCTTCGAGATGGAATGCATCGCGATGAAGCGCGTGCGCGACGAGATGGGCCTGACCAACGTCGAAATCATGGTGCCGTTCGTGCGCACGCTGGGCCAGGCCGAGAAGGTCGTCGGCCTGCTGGCCAAGTACGGCCTGAAGCGCGGCGAGAACGGCCTGCGCCTGATCATGATGTGCGAAGTGCCGTCCAATGCCATCCTCGCCGAGCAATTCCTCGAGTATTTCGACGGCTTCTCGATCGGCTCCAACGACCTGACCCAGCTGACGCTGGGCCTCGACCGCGACTCCGGCATGGAGCTGCTGGCGGCCGACTTCGACGAGCGCGACCCGGCAGTGCGTGCGCTGCTGTCGCAGGCGATCAAGACCTGCCTCGCCAAAGGCAAGTATGTCGGCATCTGCGGCCAGGGCCCGTCGGACCACCCGGACTTCGCCGAATGGCTGGCCAAGGAAGGCATCAAGTCGATCTCGCTGAATCCGGATTCGGTCATCGATACCTGGATGAAGCTGGCCGGCAAGGCGGCCTGACGCTGAAAGATTTGCCGAACAGGCAAGTCGTGAAAAACGGGTCCGCGTGACCCGTTTTTTACTTCCGGGAGACTTGACACATGGAAACTAGTGCTTATACTCCGTGTTCCGAATTCGGAATAACAACCAACAACAGGTGTTATCGAAGTATTGAGCCCCCGCCGCTGCGAAGCCCGGGGGTTTTTGTTTTCCGGGCGCCGGTTTCTGCCGCGTCAGTACGCATCCTGGTCGCGCGACTGCCGCACCAGTTCGCGCATGTCGTTAAGGATTCCGATGATCTCGGGATCGATTCCTAGCTGCGGCAAGGACGCCAACGCGCGCATGGCCTCGTTCACCGAATGCGGGTCGCTGGTGATGCCGCGGTCCGCCGCAAGGTAGAGCATCTGTTTGGCCTGCTGCGAGTCGGAGCCGACCGCTTCGACACCTGCCTGTACGCGCTCCTCATCCTTGGCAATGTCGAAGGCCAGCGCCATGCGCGCGCGGAAGGCCAGGGTTTCCAGCTCCGGATTCCAGTCGGGCTTGTCGGCGCGGACGCGCACGAATTCCTGCGTGATGGCGTCGCAGAAGCCTTCCTTGTCCCCGCTGGCCAACGCTTGCAGCAGACTGCTTTCCAAAGGCGCCGCCTGCGGGGTTTCCGCAAGTGCGGGTTCTTCGCTGGCGCGTCGGGCGAACGCTTTTTGCAGCGCCGAGAATTCGCCAACGAGCTGACCGGACATGGCGTTATGAGCGGCCACGTCCTCCAGGAAGCTTGCCGCCTTCTGCGTCAACGCTTTGTCGGTGAAGGTCATTTTTCCAGTACCGAGCGCGAAGGCATCCTTGGCCGTTTGCATGAAGTCGGCCTTGCTGATCGAGCCCTTGTAGCTGCTCCACAACTTGCCGCAGAAGGCGTCCCGGTTGATCTTGTCTCTTGCCGTCATCGCATCCCGCAGCGACACCCCCGGCGCTTGGGCGCCCAATGGCTGCGCCTGCCCGGTCGGGGCCTGGCCTGGCTGCCGTAACTGCTGGATGGTCGTCCGCAGATACTGGTTCAGCGCGTCCTCGGTCAGGCGGCAAGGCGCGGCTGAATTGCCGGAGCGGATAGCACCCTTGATGGATCCTGTCTCCGGGAGGCCAAGGGAATTCATGTGCTTTTCTGCAACCGACCGGCCGCTCCTGACCCCCTGCAGTTTGTCGGCGATGATGTCTTTCAGACTGCGCGGGCCTTCACGCTGGAAAAACACCAGTGTCTTTTCGGATTTGTCGGCGCTGGCCACTTCCTTCGCATACCAACGGCCACCCGCCACCGCGTCCTGAATCTGGATGTGGGAGATCTTCGGATGCATGGCCACCTCGCAGGGTTCTCGACTGGAGGTAGGTGGCGTGGCGCGGGTTCGCCATTCACTGTCGGGCGCGGCAGCGCTGCTTTGGCGACGTACTACAGGCAGAAGCGCCGGGCGGGCGCCAGCGTAAATCAGCGCATCAGCGCCGGTTCTGCTTCATCACGCGCGCGATCTCGCGCTGCGCATCCTTTGAGCGCTCGGTGTCGCGCTTGTCGTGCTGCTTCTTGCCCTTGGCCAGGCCGACCTCGCACTTGATGCGGCCGCGCTGGTAGTGCAGGTTGAGCGGCACCAGCGTATAGCCGGAGCGTTCGACCTTGCCGATCAGGCGCTTGATCTCTTCAGCCTTCAATAGCAGCTTGCGGGTGCGGACCGGGTCCGGGTTCACATGGGTCGATGCGGTCGCCAGCGGGCTGATATGTGCGCCGAACAGGAAGATCTCCGCATTGCGGATGATGACGTAAGCTTCCTTCAGCTGTGCGCGGCCCGCACGGATAGCCTTCACCTCCCAGCCTTCGAGGGCCATGCCGGCTTCATAGCGTTCCTCGATGAAGTAATCGTGGAAGGCTTTCTTGTTGTCGACGATGCTCATGCAGGCGTGTGAGGTGGAGGGAAAGGAGGAGGGCGGGCAGGGCTCAAGCCCGGCAGGTTAGAATTCGAACCCAAGATTTTATCAAACGGCATCATGGCAGTCGTCCACAAATCCGTCCTTATTAATTACAGCGCCGAACAGATGTTCGCTCTCGTCGACAAAGTCGAAGACTACCCGGCTTTCCTGCCGTGGTGTGGCGGCGTTGACGTGCGCGAGCGTGCACCGGATCGTCTGGTGGCCGCCATCCAGATCAGCTACCACGGCGTCAAGCAGAGTTTCACCACACAAAACACGCACGAGCCGCCGAACCGGATGCAAATGACGCTGGTCGAGGGGCCGTTCAGTCAGCTCGACGGCACCTGGCAATTCAAGTCGCTGCGCGCGGATGCCTGCAAGATCGACTTTGAGTTGCATTACGAGTTCTCCAGCAAGATACTCGAAAAACTGATCGGCCCGGTGTTCTCGAAGATCGCCGACAGCTTTGTCGATGCCTTCTGCAAGCGCGCCGAGGTGGTCTATGGCTGAGGCAGCGACCGTGACGGTGCAGGTCTGCCATGCGCTGCCCGATGCCGCGTATCTGGAGGCGCTTACGCTGCCGGCCGGATCGACCATTGCCGAAGCGCTGGCTGCCAGCGGCATTGGCGCGCATCTGGAAGCGCGAAACCTGCCCATCGACCTGGCGCAAGCCCGGGTCGGCATTTTTGGCAAACTGAAAACGCCGGACACGCTGCTGCGCGACGGCGACCGCATTGAACTGTACCGGCCGCTGCAGGCAGATCCGAAGGATTCCCGTCGCCGGCGCGCGAAGCATCGCGAGGCCGAAGCGAAAGATGCTCGATCCCGGCCTTCGCGGGGATGACGGTCGGGATCGGGCGCCAGCCGGGGAGCTGCCCGAGAATCGGAAGCTCGGAATCTGCCGCGTATCGCCAGCCCCCTGTCACCCTGGCGAAGGCCGGGGCCCGGCATCTTTGGCCATGCAGTCGGGACGCACACCGAGTTTCTGTATAATTCGCTTTTGCGCCTACAGGAATACCCATGCGTCTGATCCAGAAAGCACTCACCTTCGATGACGTGCTGCTCGTTCCGGCCTACTCGGCCATCCTGCCCAAGGACACTTCGCTCCACACCCGCCTGACCCGCAACATCAAGCTGTCGATTCCGCTGGTTTCGGCCGCGATGGACACGGTCACGGAAGCACGCCTGGCGATCGCCATCGCCCAGGAAGGCGGCATCGGCATCGTCCACAAGAACCTCACCGCGCGCGAACAGGCGCGCGAAGTCTCGAAGGTCAAGCGCTTCGAGGCTGGCGTCGTGCGCGACCCGATCACCATCCCGCCGACGATGAAGGTGCGTGAAGTCATCGCGCTGTCGCGCCAGCATGGCATCTCCGGTTTCCCTGTCGTCGAGGGCAAGACCGTGGTCGGCATCATCACCAACCGCGACCTGCGCTTTGAGGAAGAACTGGACGCCGAAGTGCGCAACAAGATGACCCCGCGCGAGAAGCTGGTCTACGTGAAAGAAGGTGCCGATCCCATCGAGGCCAAGCGCCTGATGAACAAGCATCGCCTCGAGCGCGTGCTGGTCGTGAATGACGCTTTTGAACTGCGCGGCCTGATCACCGTCAAGGACATCAGCAAGTCCACCGAACACCCGAACGCGGCCAAGGATGCCGAAGGCAAGCTGCTGGTCGGCGCTGCTGTTGGCGTGGGCCCGGACAATGACGAGCGCATCGAGTTGCTGGTTGCTGCCGGCGTCGATGTCGTGGTCGTCGATACCGCCCATGGCCATTCGCAAGGCGTGCTGGACCGCGTGAAGTGGGTCAAGCGCCGTTACCCGCAGGTGGAAGTCATCGGCGGCAATATCGCCACGGCCGATGCGGCGCGCGCGCTGCTGGATGCCGGCGCTGACGCGGTCAAGGTTGGCATCGGCCCCGGTTCCATTTGCACCACCCGTATCGTCGCCGGCGTCGGCGTGCCGCAGATCACCGCGATCTCGAACGTCGCCAAGGCGCTCGACGGCACCGGCGTGCCCTGCATCGCCGATGGTGGCATCCGCTTCTCGGGCGACATCTCCAAGGCCCTTGCGGCCGGCGCATCGACGGTCATGATGGGCAGCATGTTCGCCGGTACCGAAGAGGCACCGGGCGAAGTGATTCTGTTCCAGGGCCGCAGCTACAAGTCTTACCGTGGCATGGGCAGCCTGGGTGCGATGTCGGACGGTTCGGCCGACCGCTACTTCCAGGATGCGGCCAACAATGCCGACAAGCTCGTCCCCGAAGGTATCGAAGGCCGCGTGCCGTACAAAGGCAGCGTGCTGGCCATCCTGTACCAGCTGGTGGGTGGCGTGCGCTCGTCGATGGGCTACTGCGGTTGCGCGACCATTGATGAACTGCGTGCTAAGGCCGAGTTCGTCGAGATCACCTCGGCCGGCATGCGCGAGTCGCATGTGCACGACGTGCAGATCACCAAGGAAGCACCGAACTACCGCGCCGATTAAGTGTGCCGATCAAGCGTGCCGATCAAGCGCGCCGAAATGCCGTCAGCCGTCGCTTCCGCGTACGCGGGAGCCCAGTGTCTTTACGCCACGTCATGTCCGCTGTCGCGGGCATGACGCGGTTTGCGTCTCCAGCCATCCAGACTGTTCCTGCTGCCATGTCCCATTCCAAGATCCTCATCCTCGATTTCGGCTCGCAAGTCACCCAGCTGATCGCGCGCCGCGTGCGCGAATCCGGTGTGTTTTCCGAAGTCCATCCGTATGACGTGTCAGACGACTTC
>JBDKLN010000200.1:0-19577 GCA_039806045.1 Pseudomonadota bacterium | reverse complement strand
TTTGCTTTGCAGTTCCCGCAAGCGCAGTGGGCGGTCACTCCGGGGCAATCGGCCGTCCTCTATGACGGTGAGGTTTGTCTGGGCGGCGGCATCATCGATACGGCTGGCACCTGATCCGGACAGCGAGCGAACGCTCGCCGCGCCGCGACCACGGTGCCCTTCGGAGACCTTTCCCCCCATACCGATCGCCAGCGCCAAATTGGCAAAGCCCGCTACGTCCGGACAGCCGCACAGGTCCGGGCCCAACGCGGCAATTGCCCTGGTCTAAAAAAACGCTTGCCAGCCGACCGCGAATCGCCAATAATCTAAACGCGAATTGTTCGCATTTATAGATTCAGGTAGCGATGCACAATAACCCGATGCAATGTCCCGCCAACTCGCCGGTTCCCGGCGCTGCGGCCACGGCGCCGCAACGGGTCAAGCTGGCGGACCTGCTTCAGCAAATGCGCGAAATCGAGATCGACCATGAAGGAAAGATCTATCGCCTGCGCCTGACGCAGACGAACAAGCTGATTCTTACTGCCTGACCTGAGCGCACACCACACCATGATCGTCTGCATCTGCCACAACGTGTCCGACAAAGCCATCCGCGCTGCGGTGGATGCCGGCGCCACCTCACTGGGCGAGATCCGCGCCCAATTCAACGTGGGCAGCTGCTGCGGCAAATGCAACGCCTACGCCAAAACGATCATCCGCGACCAAGTGGAAGACAATGCAATCAAGGCGGTCGAAGTCCGACGCGAGGCCGCCGCCGCCTGAAGTTCCGAAGCATGCTGCCCGGCCGCCCGTGCCGGCAGCGAGTGGCGCATCAACGCGTGGTCAGCGCGAATTCGTCAGCAACCCGCTGCAAGCCTGTCCACGACCGCATCAGCAAGCGATGCAGCGGAGCCCGCAATGCGCCACTCGCGACAATCCGTACCAGCCAGCCATACCGCCCCGCCGGTCAGCCAGCCAACATCATCAACGATCGCTCCCTCACCGGAGCGCGAATGACGAGGCAAGACCGACATGGACAACACCGTCAAACTCAAGCCCCTGGGCGCCCTGGTGGCGGGCCTGGCTTTCTGCGGCGGCACGACCCTCGCGGCCGACAAGGCCGACGTGCCGACACAGGACGACAGCACGCTACCTGCTGTGGAAGTGAATGCAACCCGCGATGCGCCCGCTTACATGGCCACCAAGACGCGCGTCGGCAAAGTCGAACAAGACCCGCATGAAATCCCGCAGGCCGTTACGACAGTGACCAGCATTCTGCTGCAAGAGCAGCAAGCCGCCTCGCTGCAGGAAGCCATGCGCAATGTGGCCGGCATCAGTTTCAATGCGGCTGAAGGCGGCCGCGCCGGGGACAACATGAACCTGCGCGGCTTTTACACCTTCGGCGACATGTACCTCGACGGCATTCGCGACACCGCGCAATACAACCGCGAGACCTTCAACGTCGAGCAGGTGGACGTGCTGCGCGGCGCGGGCGCCATGTTGTTCGGGCGCGGCCAGGCGGGCGGCGTGATCAACCAGGTCACCAAGACGCCGCTTGACGTCGACCAGTACCGGCTGACGGCCAGCACCGGCTCCAACGGCTATCGGCAATTGACAGCGGACATGAACAAGTCCGTCAGCGAAGATACCGGCTTGCGGGTCAACCTGATGGACCGGGCTGAAGGCAGCTGGCGCAGCAACCCAACGTCGGATGCGGGGCCTGACATCCGCCGATCGGGGGCGGCAATCAGCCTTGCGCTGAACCAGGCAGGCAATCACAAATTCTGGCTGAACCACTACTACCTGCGCACGCGGGACAATCCGGATTACGGCATTCCGTTTGACAGCGTCACCCGCCAGCCCGCGTCGGGATTCAGAACCAACAATACATCGACCGGCGTGCTGACAGGCGTGGCGCTGCCTTCCAGCTATTTCTGGGGCACGAGCAAGACCTTTGACAACAGCGACACGTCGATGAGCACGCTGGCGCACCAATGGAAGATCGACGATGTATCCGAGCTGCGTACCCAGCTGCGGCTGGCCAGCTATGAACGCAGCTACTGGGCCAAAACCCCGAGCATCGTCTCTGCGCCCAACGCGGATGGCGCGCGGGCCGGTGGCAATGGCGGCAACGTCACCCGATCCGCCTACTACGACACGATCACGCTGCAGTCGGACTACAGCCGCAAGTTCGACTACCTCGGCATGAAGCATCTGCTGCTGGCCGGCGTTGAATACCTGTACGAAGACAGCTGGCGCAACAGCTTGCGCAATTTCACGAACAATTTACTCAATCCCGATTTCCGTCCGTACCAGACGTCGACGACCACGCCCAGCACCTTCAGCGGCGATTCGTATGCGATCTACGGCCAGGACACTATCGAATTCATTCCAAAATGGCGGGCTACCGCAGGCGTGCGCCGCGACCAGATGAACGCGAAGTATTCGAGCGGTGCAAATCTCGACTTTGCCGAGTGGAGCTATCGCAGCTCGCTGTCCTACCACCCCACAGATGAGGCGCATTACTACCTCGCGTACAGCGACTCTTTCAGTCCGACCGCTGACCTGTACCAGCTGACCACCACGCCCAAACCGGCCGAACGCAGTGACGTGCTGGAACTCGGCGCGAAATACATTCTGTTGGATGGCAACCTGACGCTGCGCGGCGCGCTGTACCGCGCCAACAAGATGTGGGAGCGCAATGCCGACCTGGAGGCGACCACCGCGCCGATCCTGACCAGGAAGCGTCGCACGGACGGCATCGAAGTCGAGGCAGCCGGCCGCATTACCCGTCAGTGGGAAGTATTTGGCGGCGTGGCCCTGATGGATGCCACGATTCTTGAGGTCGCTGAAAATACCAATGCGACCACGGGCGTCGTCACCTACGGCCATCCGGGAATCGTCGGGCAACGTGCGCGCAACTCACCGCGCTACACCTACAACCTGTGGACGACCTACAAAGTCGATGAAAACTGGAAAATCGGTGCCGGCATCGAAGCCAAGGGCGATCGCTATGCGTATGTGCCAAGCAGCGCAACGCTACCGACCCTGCCGGGCGGAACGACGTTCTATCCGAACCGCGCGCCGGCGTATGAACGCGTCGATGCGCTGATCTCCTATGAACGACTGCGCTGGGCAGTGAAGCTGAACGTGAAGAACATGTTCGACAAGTTGTATTACGACTCCGTCTATGACAACGGGGGCTTCACCGTGCCGGGCCTGCGTCGGACCGTGATCCTGACGGCCGAATTCAAATACTGATCCAGCGAAACTGCAGCATGATCGTCACCATAGACCGGTTGCTGTTTCCAGATGAGCTCGTGCAGGCGCAGTCACTGCTGAAAGCAGCGGCGTGGGCGGATGGTCGTATCACCGCAGGTCCCCAGGCTGCACTGGTGAAGAACAACCAGCAACTGCCTGAAGATGACCCACAGCTGGCAACGCTGCGTCGCCTGGTGTTGCAGGCGCTGGCGCGCAATGCCAGCTTCTTCGCTGCGGCGCTGCCGCTGACGGTGCTACCGCCTTTTTTCAACCGCTATGCAGGCGCAAGCAATGCCTATGGCGCGCACGTCGACGGAGCAATGCGCCAAGCGCCGGACGGCAGTTACGTGCGCTCGGATTTGTCAGCCACCCTGTTTCTGTCCGATCCCGAGAATTATGAAGGCGGCGAGCTGTCTATCGCCGACACTTTTGGCACCCACCGCATCAAGCTGCCGGCCGGCAGCCTGGTGCTGTATCCGTCGTCGTCAGTGCATGAAGTCACGCCGGTGACGCACGGCGAACGAATCGCCTGCTTCATGTTCATCCAGAGCATGGTGCGCGATGCGGGCCAGCGCCGGTTGCTGTACGAGATGGACATGGCGCTGCTGCAGCTGCGGGAAACAATCGGCGAAACCGACGCGGTCGTACAGCTGACGGGCACGTATCACAACCTGCTGCGGCAATGGTCGGAAACCTGAGCGGGCCCTGCTGATGACACTGGTCGCCGCCACACTTGCCGAATACGCCCGCCAGGCCGAGGCGAAACTGCCTGCCGACATCTGGCGCTACTTGCAGGATGGGGATGGCGACGGGCAGACGCCTCTCGCCAACCGCGCAGTATTCGATGCGATGCCGCTGGTACCGCGGCCGCTGGCAGATGTGCGAGGTGGTCACACACGCATCGAACTCTTCGGCCGCAGTTATCTGCACCCGCTGACGCTGGCGCCCATCGCCTACCAGCGACTGTTTCATGCCCAAGGCGAAGTCGGTACGGCGATGGCAGCGCAAGCGCAGCAAGCGGTGATGCTGGTCAGCAGCCTGGCCAGCGATACGCTGGCCGACATCGCAGCGACCGGCGCTGACATCTGGTTCCAGTTGTACTGGCAATCCGGCCGCGATGCGACGCTGCGCCTGCTGCGCAAGGCGGAAGCAGCCGGTGCGCATGCGGTCGTGTTGACGGTCGATGCGCCGGTAAAACAGGCGACCTTGAAACTGCCGGCCGGGCTGCGCGCGGTCAATCTTGAACCCGAGCCATCATTGCCTGCGCTCGCCCCGGGCCAGAGCGCCGTATTCGACCAGTGGATGTACAAGGCACCACGGTGGGATGATCTTGAATGGCTGCGCCGGCAAACGAGTTTGCCTTTGGTAGTCAAGGGATTGCTCCATCCGGACGATGCCGGGCGCGCGTTGGCGATCGGTTGTGATGGACTGGTCATCTCGAATCATGGTGGCCGGGTGCTGGATGGCACGCCGCCCGCACTGGATGTGCTGCGGCAGTTCCGCACACGCTTGGGTGACGAGACCGTTTTACTGTATGACAGCGGCATACGCAGCGGCACTGATGCCTGCAAAGCGATTGCCAGCGGGGCACATGCGGTGCTGGTCGGCCGACCCTATGTGTGGGCGCTGGCGGCAGCCGGACCCATGGGCGTTGCCCATGTATTGCGGCTGCTGCGGGATGAGATGGAAATGACCCTGGCCTTGCTGGGGCATTCAACGGTAGCCAGCCTGCGCGCCCACGTTTGCGCCGCCCGTAACAAGAGTGATTCGCACTAACGAAATGCTCGCCCCGTACTCACAAAGGCTGGCAGCTGCGGTAACATCAGCGGCAATCCCATACCCGCAAAGAGGCCCCCATGAAAGGTGATCCGAACATCATCAAGCTGCTCAATGATCAGCTGACCAATGAACTGACAGCCATCAACCAGTACTTCCTGCATGCGCGCATGTACAAGCACTGGGGCTTCGGCAAGCTCGCCAAGAAAGAATACGAAGAATCGATCGGTGAGATGAAACATGCGGACAAGCTGATCGACCGCATCCTGATGCTCGAAGGCTTGCCCAACCTTCAGGCCTTGCACAAGCTGATGATCGGCGAGAACACGCCGGAGATGCTCGACTGCGACCTGCAATTGGAAAAGATGGCGCAACTGACCGTGAAAGATGGTATTGCAGCCTGCGAGGCAGCGCGCGACTTCGTGTCGCGTGAACTGTTCCAGCACATCCTCGACGATACCGAAGAACATATCGACTGGCTGGAGACGCAGAAAGACCTGATCGACAAGGTCGGCCTGCAAAATTACCTGCAGTCGCACATGGAAGACGAGTAAGCGCAGCCTGCAACTTCAATGCCCATGAAAAAAGGAGCCCAGGGCTCCTTTTCTTATTGGCGCGACAGGGTCGTTGGCTCAGGCAGTCGGTATGGTCTCGCGGAACGACGGCCGCTCGGACAGCTTGTCGAACAGTCGCGCGAGATTCGGGTGGTCCTCGCGCCACGCGATTTCCGGGAAACGGAAAGCCAACCAGCCCAGTGCGCAGCCAACGGCAACGTCGGCCAGCGTGAAATGACCGCCGGCACAGAATGCCGATTCACCCAGGCCCTGCGCCATCGCCTTCAGGCCATTCTGCACTTTGCCAAGCTGGCGCCCGACCCATTCTTCACTTTGCTTGTCGGCCGGACGCAGCAGGCGTTCGAGGCGCATATTGATGGCGGCATCCAGCACGCCATCAGCCAGCGCTTCCCAGCACTTGATGCTCGCACGCTCACGACCCGAATTCGGCAGCAACTTGCCAACCGGCGACATCGTGTCGAGATATTCGACGATCACGCGCGAGTCAAACATCGCGCCGCCATCTTCCATCACCAGGCACGGCACTTTGCCCAAGGGATTGGATTCGTTGATCGTCGTGTCTGGAGACCACACGTCTTCAAGCACAAAGCTGAAGTCGAGTTTTTTCTCGGCCATCACAACACGAACCTTGCGAACGTAGGGGCTGGCGAGCGATCCAATCAGTTTCATGGCGAAATGGGGGCGATTGCGGTGTTGCGGGGACGCGATTATATCATTGGCAAAATTTGGCGAAATGCCCGTTCGTAGCCTTTCGATGACCTGCCGATCGCTCCTTACATCAACATTTGCGGCCACTTTCCGGACGGCGACCCCATCCCGGACGCGCGGTGGGTGAATGGTAAAATCCCGGTCTTTCCGAAATCTCCCGCGTGGCTGCGCCGCGCCTCACCATCATGTCGCTTTCCCCGCTGTCCGCCCTGTCGCCGCTCGACGGCCGCTACGCTTCCAAAACTGACAAACTGCGCCCGCTGCTGTCCGAAGCCGGCTTCATGCACCATCGCGTGAAGGTCGAGATATCGTGGCTGCTCGCGCTGTCCGAAGCTGGTTTCGCCGAGCTTAAGCCGTTCTCGGTGGAAGCCCGCACCCTGCTGGAAAAGCTGGCCGCCGATTTCGGCGAAGCCGATGCGGCCCGCATCAAGGAAATCGAGGCCGTCACCAATCACGACGTGAAAGCTGTTGAATATTGGCTGAAGGAAAAAGTCCAGCATGTGCCGGAACTGGTGAAAGCGTCCGAATTCATTCACTTCGCTTGCACGTCGGAAGACATCAACAACACTTCGCACGGGATGATGCTGAAGGCCGCGCGCGACCAGGTGCTGCTGCCATCGCTGGCGGCCGTGATTGCCCGCCTGACCGAACTCGCGCACGCGAATGCCGACCTGCCGATGATGTCGCGCACCCATGGCCAGCCGGCCAGCCCGACCACGCTGGGCAAGGAAATGGCGAACGTCGTCGCCCGCCTGCAGCGCGCGCAGCAGCGCATCGCCGGCGTCGAAATCCTCGGCAAGATGAACGGTGCTGTCGGCAACTACAACGCGCACCTGTCGGCCTACCCGGAATTCGACTGGCCCGCCTTCTCGAAGGAAGTCATCGAGCAGCGGCTCGGCCTGACGTTCAACCCGTACACCATCCAGATTGAGCCGCACGACTACATCGCCGAGCTGTTCGACGCGATCGCGCGCGTGAACACCATCCTGCTCGACCTGAACCGCGACATCTGGGGCTATATCGCGCTCGGTTACTTCAAACAGAAGACCAAGGCCGGCGAAATCGGCTCGTCGACGATGCCGCACAAGGTCAACCCGATCGACTTCGAAAACTCCGAAGGCAACCTCGGCATGGCGAATGCCGTACTCAAGCACATGGCCGAGAAGCTGCCGGTGTCGCGCTGGCAGCGCGACCTGACCGACTCGACCGTGCTGCGCAACATCGGCGTCGGCTTCGGTTACAGCCTGCTGGCCTACGACAGCTGCCTGCGCGGCCTGAACAAGCTGGAAGTCAACCCGTCGCGCCTGGCCGAAGACCTCGACAACAGCTGGGAAGTGCTGGCCGAGCCGGTACAGACCGTGATGCGTCGCCACGGCATCGAGAACCCGTATGAGCAGCTGAAGGAGCTGACGCGCGGCAAGGGCATCTCGAAGGATGCACTGCGCGAGTTCATCGGTGGTCTGGCCATCCCGCAGGTCGACAAGGATCGTTTGATGGCGATGACGCCGGGCAGCTATATCGGCATTGCCGACAAGCTGGCCAAGGACATCTGATCCTTCATCGATCTGACCGGGTGAGCTTGCTTCACCCGGCAACAAAAAAGCCGCCCGAGGGCGGCTTTTTTGCTGGCATCGATCGCCGTGGGGCGAACGACCGCGAATCAGACCACAGCGCCGTCCGTCTCGTCCTTGGCTTTCACCGGCTTCAGAAGATCTTCGCGCTTCACGCCCAGCCACATCGCGACGGCCGCGGCGACGAACACCGAAGAATAGATGCCGAACAGGATGCCGATGGTCAGTGCCACGGCGAAGTAATGCAGCGTCGGGCCGCCGAACAGCAGCATCGACAACACCATCAGCTGCGTGCAGCCGTGGGTGATCACGGTGCGCGAGATGGTGCTGGTGATCGCGTGGTTCATCACGTCGGCGGTCGCCAGCTTGCCAAAGCGGCGGTCACGGAAGGTTTCGCGCACACGGTCGAACACAACCACCGATTCGTTCACCGAGTAACCCAGCACCGCCAGTACGGCGGCCAGCACGGTCAGCGAGAATTCCCACTGGAAGAACGCGAAGAAGCCCAGGATGATCACCACGTCGTGCAGGTTCGCGATGATGGCCGCAACCGCGAACTTCCATTCGAAGCGGAATGCGAGGTAGATCATGATGCCGACCACCACAAAGGCCAGCGCTGTCAGGCCATCGTGTGCCAGCTCTTCACCGACTTGCGGACCGACGAATTCGACGCGCTTCAGGCCGACGCTGGCATCCTGCGCCTTCAGCGCATCGATCACCTGCGTGCTGACCTGGGCCGAGTTGCTGCCCTTTTGCACCGGCAGGCGAATCAGCACGTCTTGCGCCGTGCCGAAACTCTGTACCTGGCTATCGGCAAAGCCGAGGCCACCGACAGTTTTGCGGATGCCTTCAAGATCCGCCGGCTTGGTATACGCGACTTCCATCACCGTACCGCCGGTGAACTCGATCGACAGGTGCAAGCCTTTGGCCACGAGGAAAAACACCGCTGCGGCAAAGGTCAACGCTGAAATCAGGTTGAACACCAGCGCATGCCGCATGAACGGAATGTCTTTTTTGATTCGGAATAATTCCATTTCTAATCCTTTCTTGAACCGTTGGCCTCAGGCCATCAAACGGTCGGCTTCCAGACCTGGCCGATGGAAACGCCCGTGAGCTTCTTGCGGCGGCCATACCAGAGGTTGGTCAGCGCGCGCGACACGATCACGGCGGAGAACATCGACGTCAGGATGCCCAGGCAGTGCACGACTGCAAAACCGCGGATCGGGCCCGAACCAAAGATCAGCAGCGCGAGGCCGGCGATCAGGGTCGTCACGTTGGAGTCGAGAATGGTGGCCCATGCGCGCTCGAAGCCGGCGGCGATCGCTGCCTGCGGCGAATTGCCATTGCGCAGTTCTTCGCGGATGCGCTCGTTGATCAGTACGTTGGCGTCGATCGCCATACCGAGCGTCAGCGCGATAGCGGCAATGCCCGGCAGGGTCAGCGTCGCCTGCAGCATCGACAGCAGCGCGATCAGCAGCATCACGTTGACGCCCAGCGCGAACACGCTGAACGCGCCGAAGATCAGATAGTAGGCGACCATGAAGACCGTGATCGCTGCAAAACCGTACAGCGTCGAATGGAAGCCCTTGCTGATATTTTCGGCGCCGAGCTGCGGGCCGATGGTGCGTTCCTCGATGATTTCCATCGGCGCGGCCAGCGAGCCGGCGCGCAGCAGCAGCGCGAGGTCGGAAGCCGCCGCCGGCGACTCCATGCCGGTGATCTGGAAGCGCGAACCGAGTTCGTCACGAATGGTGGCCACGGTCAGCACTTCGCCCTTGCCTTTTTCAAACAGCACGATGGCCATCAGCTTGCCGACCTTGGCGCGGGTGGCTTCGCGCATCTTGCGGCCGCCATCGCTGTTGAGGTCGATGCCGACGGCCGGCTGCTGGTTCTGGTCGAAGCTGGCGCCCGCATTCGAGATGTAGTCGCCGGTGATGACCGGATCCTTGTACAGCACGACCGGCGCACCCTTGCCGACCTTGAACAGTTCCGAGCCCAGCGGCACGGCAGCGGTTTCTTCGGTGCCGCGGCGCACGCTCTCGTCAACCATGCGCACCTCCAGCGTCGCGGTGCGGCCGATGATGTCCTTCGCACGCGACACGTCTTGCACGCCGGGCAGCTGCACGACGATGCGGTCCGCGCCCTGGCGCTGGATCACCGGTTCGGCGACGCCCAGTTCGTTGACCCGCTTGGACAGCGTGGAAATGTTTTGCTGCACCGCTTCTTCAAGCGTCTTCTTCAGCGCGGCCGGGTTCAGCGTGGCGCGCAGCTTCGCACCCTCGGCATCAGTCGACTCGGCCAGCGCCAGTTCCGGCATCTGATTGCCCAGCACGTTTTTCGCGGCGGCCAGCGTCTCGCCATCGCGGAAACGGATGTCGATCGCATCGCCGTCGCGCGAGATGCCGGCAAACCGCAGTTTCTTCTCGACCAGCAGCGCACGCGCGCCGGCCTGCGTAGCCTGAATGCGCTTGGCCATCACGGCCCGGGTATCGACCTGCATCAGGAAGTGCACGCCGCCGCGCAAGTCCAGGCCGAGGTACATCGGCAGCGCATGCAGCGATTGCAGCGACGCCGGCGTGTTCGGCAGCAGGTTGAAGGCCACCAGGTAGCTCGGATCGGCCGCGTCCTTGTTCAATGCCTGTTCAATGACGGTCTTGGCCTTGAATTGCAGGTCCGTATTGGCAAAGCGCACGCGCACGGTGCCGTTGTTGCCGAGGTCTTCGAAAAAGACGTTTTCAGCGCGCACGCCGCCGGCATCGAGCGCCTGCTGCACGCGGGCGACGGCATCCGGGCCCAGCTTCAGCGTCGCCTTGGCGCTGCTGACTTGCACGGCCGGCGATTCACCGAAGAAGTTCGGCACGGTGTACAGCGCGCCCAGTGCAAGCACCAGCACGACCAGCACATATTTCCAGAGGGGGTAACGGTTCATGGCAGCTTGCCTTGAATGTAAAAAGTCCGGCAACGAGGCCGGACGTGGATCAACACTGATTCGGAGTCAGGGTGCGTGTGAAATCGTGGCGAGCGGCCCGAGTTTGGTCCGAGAAACGGAGTCGTGCAGGGCATACGTCGAGCATCGCAGGGGCAAAATCGGGACGCGCAGTAGATTTCAAACGTGCACTCAGAGCGACTTGACGGTGCCCTTGGGAAGCAGCATCGTGACCGACGCCTTCTGCATCACGATCTCGGTGCCTTCGGCCACTTCCAGCGTGATGTACGCGTCGGCGACCTTGGTGACCTTGCCGACGATGCCGCCGGCAGTGATGACTTCATCGCCCTTGCCGATGGCGTCGATCATGGCCTTCTGCTCTTTCTGGCGCTTCATCTGCGGGCGGATCATCAGGAAGTACAGCACGACGAACATCAGGATGATCGGCAGGAAGCTCATCAGACCACCTGCGCTGCCGCCGGCCGGGGCTGCCGCCTGGGCATAGGCATTCGAAATAAACATGGACTGCTCCGGGTTTGTTTTTCTGAGAACCCGTGATTCTATCATTGCAAGGGACATCCGCTTCTGAGCGAAACGGCAAAGCCGACCTTTGCAGCCAGCACCCTTCGCCTGTTATTCGCTTGCCAACTTCAGTGCCGGTTGCAGCATCAAGGCTTCACGAATCAGCTGCTCGATCGCGCCGCCCGTTTGCCGCGCAATGTCAAGCACGCCGAGGTTGTCATCAGCAATGGCTTCGGCCGAGGCGCCATACTGCAGCAGCAGCCGGGCGACCTCCATGTTGCCTGTCTCGCAGCCGACCATCAGCGGGGTCATACCCGTCATGTCCCGGCTGTGCGGAGACGCACCACAGTCCAGCAGGCGCTTGGCGAACCACTCCGGGATGTCCCTCGTGTGCAACGCTGTCGTGCCGAACAAGCCGCGTGCACGCGGGTTCGCGCCCAGCTCCAGCAAGCAGTCTGCAAGCGGCCAGTTGCGGCGATGACATGCCATCAGCATCGGCGTCTCCCGCTTGATTCTCTTGCCGTCGACAGGCACGGCCATCGCGACCAGTCGCTTGGCGAGCTGCGGGCTCAGGTCAGTCATGAAGAGCAATTCGATGCCTTGTTGCGGCAGTGGTTGCAGCTGGGCGCCATGATCCAGCAGTGTGCAGACCACGGATGCCGTGTCGGCCGGCCGCTGCACGCCCGCCGGCGCAATCCGCAGGCGCGCCAGCAAGGCCAAGGGCGTCATATGCTGGAAATCCAACGCGTTGACCTGCCGGTCCGCCCCACGCCGGAGCAGGCAAGTCAGCAGGGTCGCATCACCCATCAATGACACCCAATGCAATATCGAGCGTCCGTAGGCCGGGTCGACTTCACAGGGATCGACACCAACATCGAACAGGCTGCTTGCCTCGGCCAGCACCGCGTCACGCTCAGCAGGCGCGCGACCTGACAGCGCGACCAGCTTCTGCGCCAGCGGCGGCATCGCAAATCGCCATGCGGATAATGATTCCGGTTGGCCATGCGTCGCCGGCAGATGGATGAGCGACGCGATGGGACCCGCGCTCAAGGTGTCATCATCCTGGTCGCTATCGGCATGGCTGCCGCAGACACCGCCGCGAACCACGACCTGCGGTGCGCTCGAGCTCAGCAAATCATGTATCGGAAGCGATGGGCGTATCGCACTGATTTGTGTCCGCGCCTGCGCCAGTGGCGAAAACTCCAGCCAGGGGTTGGGGTAGCGCTGCCCAAACGCGGGTTGCGTCAGCTGCAGCGCTGGGTCAGGTTGGCGGGCATCGGTACTGCCGGAAGACGATGCGTCACCCGGAGCAGACGGTGGCTGCGCCGCCGGCGCCAGCGCCGGGATCAACTCACCGGTCGTTGCCTGCCGCACCGGTGGGGACGTTCTGCGCGAAGCATCGATATCCATGACCCTGCCCTTTCCCTGAAATACGCCCGACGTCGACCGTCATGACGCTTCTTGACGCTTCGTGACGCCTCGTGAAGATGCATCACGCTATCGGCAGGAGGTTCGCCACCTCGTCGCCAAGTCCCGCAAGGATAAGGAAAGGAAACTTTGCGACCGGTTCCCGCGCCTGTATTGCCGGCAGCGGGATAAGGGCCACAATCAACCGCTTTTCAGACGCCGCGTGAACGATCTTCGGAAAATCGCTGGCGGAATTCGGAGAAGCTGCCCGCATCGATGGCAGCGCGCATCTCGCGCATCAGTTGCAGGTAATAGTGCAGGTTATGGATCGTGTTCAACCGCGCGCCGAGGATTTCCCCGGCCCGGTGCAAATGGTGCAAGTAAGCGCGCGAAAAATTTTTGCAGGCATAGCAGTCGCAGCTTTCATCGATCGGCAGATCTTCATCCTTGTGCCGCGCATTGCGCAGCTTCAGGTCGCCAAAGCGGGTAAACAGCCAGCCATTGCGCGCATTGCGGGTCGGCATCACGCAATCGAACATGTCGATGCCATTGGCCACACCGTCGACCAGGTCTTCGGGCGTGCCGACACCCATCAGGTAATGCGGCTTGTCAGCCGGCAGTTTCGGCCCGACGTGCTTGAGGATGCGCTGCATGTCTTCCTTCGGCTCGCCGACCGACAGGCCGCCGATCGCGATGCCATGGAATCCCAGCTCATTGAGCCCGGCCAGCGACTCGTCGCGCAATTCTTCAAACATGCCACCCTGCACGATGCCGAACAGCGCATTCGGATTTTCTTCGCGATGGAATTCATCCAGCGAACGCTTCGCCCAGCGCAGCGACATGCGCATCGACCTGCCTGCCTCGTCGCGTGTTGCCGGACGGCCGTCGATTTCATACGGCGTGCATTCGTCGAACTGCATCACGACGTCCGAGTTCAGCACACGCTGGATCTGCATCGAGATCTCGGGCGACAGGAACAGCCGGTCCCCATTGACCGGCGACTGGAATTTCACGCCTTCTTCAGTGATCTTGCGCATCGCACCCAGCGAAAATACCTGGAAGCCGCCGGAGTCCGTCAGTATCGGCTTGTCCCAGCCAATGAAGCGATGCAGGCCGCCAAACTTGCGCACGATGTCGAGGCCGGGGCGCAGCCACAGGTGGAAAGTATTGCCGAGGATGATCTGCGCATCGATGTCCTTGAGCTCGGTGGGCGACATCGCCTTCACCGAACCGTAGGTGCCGACCGGCATGAAGATCGGCGTTTCGATACTGCCGTGCGCGAGTTCAAGCCGGCCGCGACGCGCGTTGCCGTCGGTCCTGAGCAGCGAAAATTTCATGCTTGTCCTTCCGTGGCTTCCTGCATTTCTGGTGGTGCCTGCGCTTCCCGTTCCAGCAGCATCGCATCGCCATAGCTGAAGAAGCGATAGCGCTGTTCGATCGCATGTGCATAGGCGGCGCGGATACGTTCATAACCGGCAAAGGCCGACACCAGCATCAGCAGCGTGGATTTCGGCAAATGGAAATTCGTGACCAGCCGCGTCACCGTCTGGAAGCGATAACCCGGCGTGATGAAAATATCAGTCATGCCGCCGCCGGCCAGCAGCTGGCCGCTGCGCGACGCCGACTCCAGCGCACGCATGCTGGTGGTACCGACGGCGATCACTTGCCGGCCTGCCGCTTGCGCAGCAGCGACAGCATCCACGGTGGCCTGCGGCACGTCGTACCACTCGGTATGCATCTTGTGCTCGGCCAGGTTCTCGGTGCGCACCGGCTGGAAGGTGCCGGCGCCGACATGCAAGGTCAGCCAGGCCAGTTGCACGCCCTTGTCCCGCAGCCGCTGCAGCAGCGCGTTGTCAAAGTGCAGGCCCGCCGTCGGCGCCGCCACCGCCCCCGTGTGTTTCGCGTACACGGTCTGGTAGCGGTTCGCATCCTGCCCGTCAGCGGCATGCTCGATATAAGGAGGCAGCGGCAGGCTGCCATGCGCGTCAATCAGCGGCATCGCTTCGGACGGGAAGTGCAGCGTGAAAAACTCGCCGGCACGCTCGCCGACGGTGACGTCGAAAGCATCAGCCAGCCGCAGCTTCATGCCGGCCGGCGGCGATTTCGATGCGCGCACCTGTGCCAGCACCGTCGCCGCGTCGAGCAGGCGCTCGACCAGCACTTCGACCTTGCCGCCGGTTTCCTTCGCGCCGAAAAAGCGCGCATTCATCACCCGGGTGTTATTGAACACCATCAGGTCACCCGGCTGGAACAGTTCAACCACGTCTGCAAAGCTGCGGTCCAGTCGTCCGCCGGGCGTCACCTGCAAAAGGCGCGAGGCACTGCGCTCGGCCAGCGGGAATTGCGCGACCAGTTCGGGCGGCAGGTTGAAATCGAAATCGGACAGGGAGTACATTCGTGGGCAAAACCAAAGACAGGGGACCCCGGCATACGCCGGGGTGACGGCTCAATTGCACCGGGCTCGATGATCGTCATCCCGGCGAAAGCCGGAATCCAGCGACGGGGCAGTAGCTGATGCGTAGCGCGAAAAGCCGGTATTCTACGCTGCGCCCGCCAAGTCAGCCCTCATGTCCGCGACCCGAAAAAAAGCCCCTGCCGCGAAAAAGTCCACCCCCGCGAAGAGCCTGCGCACGGCAGACAAGCTCGCGCGCCTCGGGCTGGGCAACGACATCGCGCTGGTGCTGCACCTGCCGCTGCGCTACGAGGACGAGACGCAGCTGCACACGATACGCGAAGCCGGCACGATCCATGGCATCCCGGTGCAGGTCGAAGGCGTGGTCACCGATTGCGACATCCAGTACCGTCCGCGCCGGCAGCTGGTGGTCAAGCTGACCGACGATACAGGCCTGCTGGTGATGCGCTTCCTGAATTTCTACGGCAGCCAGGCAACACAAATGGCCGTCGGCAAGCGACTGCGCGTGCGCGGCGAAGTCAGGCATGGCTTCTTCGGCGACGAGATGGTGCACCCGACCGTCAAGAGCGTCGAACCCGATGCGTCGCTGCCCGATGCGCTGACGCCGGTCTACCCGGCCGGTGAAGGCCTGTCGCAGGCGATCCTGCGCAAGGCCATTGCGGGCGCGATGACCCGCATCGCCTGGAGCGACACCCTGCCCGATGCGCTGCGCGAGCAACTGAAGCTGGTGCCTTTCGAGCCCGCCATCCGGCTGCTGCACAACCCGCCACCCGATGTCGATGAGCATGCGCTCGCCGAGCGCACGCACCCGGCGTGGGTACGCATGAAATTCGACGAACTACTCGCGCAGCAGTTGTCGATGAAGCGCGCACAACTCGCGCGCCGCCAGCAAGGCGCACCGGTGCTGGAAAAGCCCGGCGCCCTGACCGACGCGCTGCTGCGCACGCTGCCTTTCAAGCTGACCGGCGCGCAACAACGCGTACTCGAAGAAGTGCGCGCCGACATCCGCCAGCCTTACCCGATGCAACGACTCTTGCAAGGCGACGTCGGCAGCGGCAAGACCGTGGTCGCGGCGCTGGCCGCTGCGCAGGCGATCGACAATGGCTACCAGGCGGCGCTGATGGCGCCGACCGAGATCCTGGCCGAGCAGCATTTCCGCAAGATCGCCAGCTGGCTCGAGCCGCTGGGCGTGAATGTCGCATGGCTGACCGGCAGCCTGAAGAAGCGCGACAAGGACGAGGCCCGCGCGCGCATCGAGTCGGGTACTGCGCAACTGGTGGTCGGCACCCATGCGCTGATCCAGCACGATGTCGCGTTCGCGAAACTGGGGCTGGT
The DNA here is from genome assembly GCA_039806045.1 of Pseudomonadota bacterium. Taxonomy (GTDB): domain Bacteria; phylum Pseudomonadota; class Gammaproteobacteria; order Burkholderiales; family Burkholderiaceae_D; genus Pernthalerella. Next base: position 3,107 of record JBDKLN010000200.1, on the reverse strand, counting down.
GATCGTCGACGAACAGCACCGCTTCGGCGTCGCGCAGCGGCTCACGTTGCGCAACAAGGGCGTCGGCAGCGTGCCGCACCAGTTGATGATGTCGGCCACGCCGATTCCGCGCACGCTGGCGATGACGTATTACGCTGACCTCGAAGTGTCCGTGATCGACGAACTGCCTCCGGGCCGCACGCCCGTCGTCACGCGGCTGGTCGCGCAGGAGCGGCGCGACGAAGTGATCGCGCGCGTGCATGCGGCGGCCCTCGAGGGCCGGCAAGTCTATTGGGTGTGCCCACTGATCGAAGAATCCGAGGTGCTGCAATTGCAGACCGCGACCGAAACGCATGAACTGCTGTCAGCGGCGCTGCCCGACCTGCGCGTGGGGCTGGTGCACGGCCGGCTGAAGCCGGCAGACAAGCAGCTGGTGATGGATGCGTTCGCGCGCGGCGAGCTGCATGTGTTGGTCGCCACCACGGTGATCGAGGTTGGCGTCGACGTCCCGAATGCGTCACTGATGGTGATCGAGCATGCGGAACGCTTCGGCCTGTCGCAGCTGCACCAGCTGCGCGGCCGCGTCGGTCGCGGCGCGGCGGCCAGTGCCTGCCTGCTGATGTACCAGGGGCCGCTGGGACCGGTGGCCCGGGAAAGGCTGGGCATCATGCGCGAGACGAACGACGGCTTCGAGATCGCGCGCCGCGACCTCGAGATCCGCGGGCCGGGCGAATTCCTCGGTGCGCGCCAGTCGGGGCAGGCCATGCTGCGCTTTGCCGACCTGGAAACGGACCAGTGGCTGGTGGAGAAGGCGCGCGACCTCGCACAGCAGCTGCTGGCCGCACAATCCCCGGTGGCCGATGCCCACCTCGCGCGCTGGTTGGGCGCGAAGGAAGACTACCTGCGGGTCTGAGCCGCACACGGTCGCTTCAACTATGCGAAACTTACGCGCATGACATTGACAGAACTGAAATATATCGTCGCCGTCGCGCGCGAGAAGCATTTCGGGCGTGCGGCCGAGGCTTGCTTCGTCGCGCAGCCTACGCTGTCAGTGGCGATCAAGAAGCTTGAGGACGAGCTCGGCGTTGCCATCTTCGAACGCGGCGGATCCGAAGTTTCGGTGACCCTGATCGGCTCGCAGATCGTCGCGCAGGCCGAGCATGTGCTCGAGCAGACGGCCTACATCAAGAACATCGCCAAGCAGAACAAGGACCCGCTGGTCGGCCCTTTGCGCGTCGGCATCATCTATACGATCGCCCCCTACCTGCTGCCGCAACTGGTACCCACGCTGATCGACACCGTGCCGCAGATGCCGCTGGTGTTGCAGGAAAATTTCACGGTCAAGCTGATCGAGCTGCTGCGTGCCGGCGAGCTCGATGCTGCGATCATGGCCCTGCCCTTCAATGAGCAGGGCCTGAACGTGCTGCCGCTGTATGACGAACCTTTCATGGTGGCGGTGCCGCGCCACCACCTGTGGGCCACGCGCAAGGCGCTGTCGGCCGACGAATTGAAGAACGAGACCATGCTGCTGCTGGGCGCCGGCCACTGCTTCCGCGACCAGGTGCTGGAAGTGTGCCCCGAGATGTCACGCTTCTCGAGCGGCAGCGGCGGCATCGCGCGCACCTTCGAAGGCTCGTCATTGGAAACCATCCGCCACATGGTGGCCTCGGGCATCGGCATCACGGTGCTGCCACAGGCTTCGGTGCCGGCTAATCGCGGTGCGGGCGACATGCTGCGATACATCCCGTTCGACCAGCCCGCACCGTCGCGCCGCGTCGTCATCGCCTGGCGCAAGAGCTTTACGCGCAGGGGCGCGATCGAAGCGGTCCGGCAAGCCGTGATGTCGTGCAAACTGAACGGTGTACAGCTGCTGCCGGACGCCGTCCTCGAAGAAAGCTGACGCCTCCTCCCTTGGTGGCTGTACATCCTGTGACGCCGCGAGCTACACTGCGCGCCATGGAAACGACCGCCCACCCTGCCTGGCAACGACTGCAGCTGTATGCACGGCTGGTCCGGCTCGACAAGCCGATCGGCAGCCTGCTGTTGCTGTGGCCGACACTGTCGGCGCTGTGGCTGGCGTCGAACGGGCATCCGGATTGGCGGCTGCTTGTCATCTTCAGCGTCGGCACTGTGCTGATGCGCTCGGCTGGCTGCGCAATCAATGATTTTGCCGACCGCGACTTCGACAAGCATGTGAAGCGCACCGCCGAACGCCCGCTGACCTCGGGCCGCATCGCCGCCTGGGAAGCATTGGCCGTCGCCGTTGCTCTTGCTCTGCTGTCCTTCCTGCTGATCCTGCCGCTGAACCTGCTGACCTGGCAGCTGTCGGTCGCGGCCGTGGTCATCGCCGGCACCTATCCTTATTTCAAGCGCTTCTTCGCGCTGCCGCAGGCGTATCTCGGCATCGCATTCGGCTTTGGCATACCGATGGCTTATGCGGCCGTGCTCGATACCGTGCCGATGGAAGCGTGGATCCTGCTGGTGGCGAATATCTTCTGGGCACTGGCCTATGACACCGAGTATGCGATGGTGGACCGCGATGACGACTTGCTGATCGGCATACGCACGTCGGCGATCACCTTCGGCCGCTTTGATGTGCTGGCAGTGATGCTTTGCTATGCGATCAGCCTTGCGATGATCACGGCCGTCGGCCTGTCACGCGGGCTGGGCCTGCCATTCATCGGCGGCATGCTGGTCGCCGCCGGCATCGCGGTTTATCACTGGGTGCTGATTCGCGGCCGTGACCGCATGCGCTGCTTCGCGGCGTTCAAGCACAATAACTGGCTGGGCGCCGCAGTCTTCATCGGCATTGCGATAGGTCAATTGCTTCAGCAGTCGCGTTGAACACCATCGCGGCCGTTGCGTGCATTCTCACAACAGAACGAGAATTGCCTGCCTGTTTGTCCTTGTGAGCGTCGCCGGTCCGGGCAGATAATCATTCGCAGCAAACAACCAAGGCGTGCGTCTTCCGAGCCGCACGAGCTGCCGATGGACATTTCAGAATTGCTGGCCTTTGCAGTCGGCAACGGTGCCTCCGATCTCCACCTGTCAGCCGGCATGCCGCCGATGATCCGGGTGCACGGCGATGTCCGCCGCATCAACCTGCCTGCGATGTCGCACAAGGAAGT
>JBDKLN010000199.1:0-25429 GCA_039806045.1 Pseudomonadota bacterium | reverse complement strand
TGCTGGCAGCGATTCCGGTGATAATCGGCGTATCGGAAGCCTTCGGGGGAGTGCAACGTGCCCGGAATCTCGACGTCATCGGATATTTACCAAAATAGAAATCAGGGCCTGACCACCTATCGCAAGGATGCGATGGGACCCGCTTTGTCGGAAGAAATGGCAAAGCGCACCGAGGATCGTGCGAAGGCGGCGCAGGTGCAAGCGCGGCAAGAACCGGCCAGCGTCGCGCCCAAGGCGCGTCCGGTCGCTGCGCAGGCCAAAGCGGGTGGTGCTGCAGCGGCCGCTGCCACTGCAACGTCGCATTCCACGCAGCCCACGCCCGTCGCAATGGGCGCTACCGGGGCAGTGCACGTAGCGAAGGCCGCTCCTGTCACACCGCCCAAGGTCGTGCATGAACTGTATGCGCCGATGTCGCGAGCGACGCGCGAGCATGACGACCGCTACTCTATGATCACGGGCGGCACGGTCGACGTTCGCGCCTAGCGACACATTCTCCATCTGTTTTTTCGAAGGTCATCAGTGCCGCAGCGGGGCATGGATTCGAGCCTTGATGTTGCCATCAAGCGCGCGGCGAATCCGGGAAATGTGTCACGGCCACCTGATGACTGAAGTCGACCTCGCACTGGTCGACGGCACCCTCGATCGGCGCCGCGCCCGCCGGATCCGGCGAACATGCGAGCGGGATGTGGCCCTCGCCGGCCAGCAGGCCCGAGGTTGGATCGAGGCCTATCCAGCCTGCACCCGGCAGGAAAACTTCGCACCATGCATGCAAGTCGTTGAAATCGACGTAAGGGCCAGACGTCAGGTCGGGTGCATTCACGTCGGACGTCAGCTGTATCAGGTAACCCGACACGAAGCGCGCGGCGAGGCCGAGGTGGCGCAGCAGCTGCACCAGTAGCCAGCTGCTGTCGCGGCACGAGCCTTGTTGCAGGCCCAGGGTTTCTTCCGGTGTCTGCACGCCCGGTTCCAGGCGCACCAGATAGCGTATGTCCTGCTGCAGCTGACGGTTCAGGCTGACCAGGAAGTCGGTGGTGCGCCCCGTGTGGCGGGCAAGCTGGTCGAGATTAGCCTGCATCAGCGGGCCGGCCGGTGCAGCACTCAGGTAGGGCGCAAGCTCTTCCGCCAACAGAGGGTTGTACGCGAACGGGTAGTGCTCGGCAGTCGGCTCGAGGAAGAAGTCAAAAGGATTGAACCCGGCCATCTCGGCGACCACGTTCACCGTCACCTTGAATTCCGTCATTTTCTCGGGGAACACCAATCGCGCCTGGTAGTTCGCGAACGGGTCCAACTGCCAGTTGATCGAGTGCTTCGCGGGCTCGACCTTCAGCGAGTACGACAGAATGCGGCCACGGTAATGCGGCGCCGGCCGCAGCCGTATCACTTGCGGGCCAAGTTCGACCGGACGGTCGTAAACGTAGCGGGTTAGGTGGTTGAGCGCGACGTGGAGCGACATGTTAAGAAATGGCTATCGGGATGGTTTGTCTGCACTGGCCGCTGTGCACTGCCAAGGTGCGTCAAGGCCGCGCAGGCAGCGAACCTCGGGCGCCCGCGACGGATTTTGCACGACCTTGATGCTACCGCATGATTCGGACAGGCCTTGTCCGTTACTTAGCACTTTGCATGCCCACCCTATGCTCCGCCTGACATCAGGTCGATGTCGCCGCCGGCCGCGCTGAGGTTGATGGTGACGGTCTGTTCACTGCAGAAGCGCGGCAGGTAGTAGGGGCCGCCCGCCTTGGGGCCGGTACCAGACAAGCCTTCGCCGCCAAAGGGCTGCACGCCGACCACGGCGCCGGTCATGCCGCGATTGACATACACATTGCCAACCCGGGCCGCGTTCGCCAGTTGTTGCGCGCGGCTGTCGATGCGGGTCTGGATGCCCAGCGTCAGCCCATAGCCAAGCGCATTCAATTGCCGTATCACGTGCAGCGGGTCACCTGACCAGCGCACCACTTGCAGCACGGGTCCGAAGATCTCTTCGCGGATGTCGGCGATGCTGGATGCCATCAACAGCTGCGGGAACACCAGATAGTCGTTCGTGGCGAGGACCTGCGCGCCGCTGCCTGTCGATGCAGGCGGCAGCGCCGATAGGGCCGACAATCCCGCGACCTGGCCCTGCAGGCGGGCATAGGCTTCGGCATCGATCACCGGGCCGACCTCGCTGCGCCAGTCGTCGGGCGGGCCGGTGCGCAATTCAGCGATGGCACCGACCAACATCGCCAGCAGGGCATCGGCGATAGCGTCATGCACGCATAGCACACGCAGCGATGAGCAACGCTGGCCGGCACTGCGATAGACCGACTGGATGACGGCATCGACCACCTGTTCCGGCAGCGCGGTGGAATCAACCAGCATCGCATTGATGCCCCCGGTCTCTGCGACCAAGGGAATGATGGGGCCATCTTTGTTCGCAAGCGCGCGTTGGATCCCTTTGGCGACGACGGTCGAACCGGTGAAGGCCACGCCCGCAATGGCAGGATGCGCGACCAGTGCCGCGCCGACTTCGCCATCGCCGATGAGCAGCTGCAGCGCGTCGTCCGGCAGGCCGGCGGCGCGCAACAAATCTTGCATCATCAGTGCGACGCGCGGCGCTTGTTCGGCCGGTTTGGCAACCACGGTATTGCCAGTGACGAGCGCAGCCGCAACTTGCCCGGTGAAGATCGCCAGCGGGAAATTCCATGGGCTGATGCAGGCCCAGATGCCGCGTGCGCGCAGCTGCAAGGTGTTCGATTCACCCGTCGGGCCGGGCAACGCGCGCGGCATCATCAGTCGCTCGCCCTCGGTCGCGTAATAGCGCAAGAAGTCGATCGTCTCACGCACTTCGGCCACGGCATCGTTCCAGGTCTTGCGGCCTTCGCGCACCAATGCCGCCGAGAACAAGGGCAGGCGTTCTTGCAGCAGGTCGCCGGCACGCTGCAAGCCAAGTGCGCGATCGACTACATCGGTCGCACTCCAGTGCTCGAATGCCCGCTGGGCGGCGGCTACCGCTTTGCCGGCCCTGATATTTCCAGTCTCGGGCGCGCCGGTGTCCACGTGTGGCAGCTGCAATTTTTCCATCGCGCGTTCCAGCACCGCGCGCATTTCCGGCACAGCGAGGTCCAGGCCTTCGCTGTTCCTGCGATCTGGCTGGAAGATGTCACGCGGCAGCGGCAGCGTGCTGGTCGTGTCGGCGTGCAGCGGCGATGTCAGCAATTCGGCCATGTCCACGTTGTCATCATGTAGTTGGTGCACGAACGAGGAATTGGCGCCGTTTTCCAGCAGGCGCCGCACAAGATAGGCGAGCAAGTCGCGATGTCGGCCGACCGGCGCATAGATACGACAATGCAGGGACGGGTCGCGCAGCACTTCGCGATAAATGCCTTCGCCCATGCCGTGCAGGCGACCCAGTTCGTAACGGCGTCCCTGTCCGATCTGCACGATGGCAGCGATGGTGGCTGCGTTGTGCGTCGCCAGTTGTGGGTAGATCACGTCCGGCGCATCCAGCAAGGCTCGGGCGCAGGCCAGATACGACAGATCGGTGTGGTGCTTGTGCGTGAAGACCGGGTAATGGGGCAGTCCGAGTTCCTGCGCACGCTTGATCTCGGCATCCCAATACGCACCTTTGACAAGCCGGCACATCAGACGCACGCGGTAATGGCGCGCGAGGCCGATCACGTGCCCGACCAGCGGCAGCGCACGTGTCTGGTAGGCCTGAAGCGCAAGCCCGAAGCCCTGCCAGCCGGCATGCTGGCGCGCGATGCGTGCCAGCAGCGCCTCGAAGACCTCGAGCGACAGTTCAAGTCGATCGCTTTCTTCGGCGTCGATGGTAAGGTGCAGCCCGGCTGCGGCAGCCTGTTCGCATAACATCCACAGACGTGGCAGCAGCTCGTCCATCACGCGTGCGTACTGCAGCGCTTCGTAACGCGGGTGCAGCGCCGACAGTTTGACCGAGATGCCGTCGCGCTGGGGCCCGCGTTGTTGTGCCAGCAGCGACAGCGCAGCGCGGTAATCCCGGAAGTGGCGTTGTGCGTCATCGGCACAGCGCGCACCTTCGCCCAGCATATCGAAGCTAAACGACAGCGCCGGATGGTCGGTGCGCAGGGCTTGGGCGCGCGCGGCGGCTGCCGGCATGTTTTCGCCAAGCACGAACTGCCGCCCCAATAACTGCACCGCGCGCAGCGCAGCGGCCACGACGGCGCGCGCACCCAGGCGCGACACCGTGCCCGCATGGCCTCGTAACAGTTTTTGCGACAAGCTCAGCGCGTTCGATGACAGTCGCGCCAGTGCCGAGTCCTTGGCCGCGTCCTTTGTGCCGCCCTCGTGCAGGTGCGCCAGTTGGTCGGCCGTCAGTGCCATCGCCGTATCGGCATCAGGAATGCGCAACAGCGCCTCGGCCAGCCGCATCAAGGCCTTGCCCTCGTCGCTGGTCAGCGGGTACTCATGCAGCAGGGTTTCCATCGCCCAGAATGGCGGCGGATGGTCGCGCACTGCGCATATCCATGGCTCGGCACGCTGCATGGCGGCCGTCCAGTCGAGCGCGTCGCCGAATTCGCGCAAGGCCAGCGTGGCGGCATCGACTTCGGGCCGATAGGGAGAGGGGAGGCGGGACTTGGCTTGCATGTCGCAACTCCTTGTCTCGACAGGGTGGCAGCGTGCTGCGTTCCCTGTGTCAGATGTCAGACGTCAGACGGTCGCCGACGCCCTCAGTTGCATCAGTTCAGCCTTGGCTACCGGATGGCCGAACAGGTAGCCCTGAAATGCATGGCAGCCATTGTGTTCGAGGAAATCACGCTGCGCTACCGTCTCCACGCCTTCGGCGATCACGTCGATACCGAGGCTGGCGCTGAGCGCAATGACGGCCAGAACAATCGCTGCATCATGCGTTTCGTTCGGCAAATCTCGCACGAAGACCTGATCGATCTTGATCTGGTCGAATGGCAGTTTCTTCAGGTACGCAAGACAGGAATAACCAGTGCCGAAATCGTCGAGCGCGAAGCTGATGCCCATTGCGCCCAGCTCATTCATCTTATATTCGATATCGCTGATGTCGCGCGCAAAAATGGATTCGGTCAATTCCAGCTTCAGCCTGCGCGGATCGGCGCCGGTTTGTTGCAGTATGTCGCGAATTTCAGCCACGAAGCCGGTTTGCATGAACTGGCGCGGGCTCACGTTGACAGCGATCATCAGTTCGCGGGTGGCTGCGTCACGCGCCAGTTCTGCCAGTGCCTGGCAGGCTTGCTGCATGACCCAGCGGCCAAGCTCGACGATGAAATTGTCTTCCTCGGCCAGCGGAATGAAACGTGACGGCGACACCGGACCCAGCTCAGGATGCTGCCAGCGCAGCAGTGCCTCGGCGCCGAGAATGCTGCCGTCGAGGCGGCATTGCGGTTGGTAGGCCAGCGACAATTGGTTGCGATAGATGCTCTGTCGCAGGTCGGCCTCGAAGGCCGAACGTTCCAGCAGGGCTGCTTGCAGTTCAGCATCGAAAAAGCGGACCATCGCGCCGCCTTCGCCCTTGGCGCGGTACATCGCGGAATCGGCTTGCCCGAGCAGGACGTCCAGGCTGAGCGTTTCGTCGCGGAACAGCGTAACGCCGAGGCTGGCGCCGCCATGGAATTCATGTTCGCCCATGCAGAACGGCGGAATGAATGAGGCCAGCACTTTTTCCGCGATCAGCGACGCCTGCTGCGCTGCTTCTTCGCGCTGCGTGCCGAGGTTCTGCACCACGATCACGAATTCGTCGCCGCCGAGGCGGGCCACGGTATCTCCGGTGCGCAGGCATTGCTTGATGCGCTGTGCGACTTGCACCAGCATCTGGTCGCCGACGCTGTGGCCCCACAAGTCATTGACTGGCTTGAAGCTGTCGAGGTCGATGAAGAACAGGGCGCAATAGTGCTGGTTGCGCTGCGCGCCCAGCATTGCCTGACGCAGGCGGTCGTCGAGCAGCTTGCGATTGGCGAGGCCGGTCAGCGGATCGTAATAGGCGAGGAATTCGATGCGCTCTTCGGCTTCCTTGCGCATCGTGATGTCTGAATTGGTGCCGATCATGCGCACACGGCCGTGCGGTCCGTCGGTGTGCAAGGCCATGCCGCGCGCCAGCATCCACTTGATGCTGCCATCCTTGCAGCGTATCCGGTATTCCTGCACGAACTCGGCGGTCTTGCCGTCGAGATGGTCTTGCACCGCGTCCAGCACGCGCTGCTTGTCGTCCGGGTGCACCAATTCGCTCCAGACCGAAATGTCTGGCGCGATTTCGTCATCCGCATAGCCGAGCATGGCCTTCCATCGGCTGCTATAGAACACATGGTTGGTCGACATGTCCCAGTCCCACAGGCCGTCGCCCGAACCCTCGATCGCAAAGCGCCAGCGCTGCTCGCTTTCACGCAGCGCCGCTTCAGCCTGCGTTCGCGATGCCCGCTCGGCTTGCAGGTCCTTGCGCACGCTCTCGATCTCGGCGATCGTGCCGTCATTCGTGTCATGCGCTTGATCGCTGCTCAGCGTGGCCACGGCGCGGAACACGCGGCGGCCGGTGACACGCCCGAGGTACAGGCTGGTGCCCAGCGCCAGCGAGAGCAGCGCGACCGTCCACAGCCCGGTCTTGATCTGGCGCTCGTAGAAGGTCAGCAGGGGTATTTCTATCACTACCTGCCAGCGCGCCACCTCGGAGGGGCTGGTCCAGCGCGGTGCGTACTGGCTGAGTGGTTCGGCCTTGGCCGGATGCTGTGCCAGTATCGCGCCCGTACTGTCGCGCACGCTCACCTGCCAGTCTTGCGGCAAGTTCATGCTGTCAACGTAATCCTGTATCCAGCGAATCTCGACCGTGTTGAGCATCAGCCGACGGACTTCGCCGTTGCGGATCACGGGCGCGGCAACGGCAACCAACGGCGCCCTTTGTGACGGACCGTACACGCGATCGCCGACGGCGGGCGTGCCGTGTGCGACTGCATAAGGCGCGGCGGCAAAGCCTTTCGGGGTCGGCAGTTTCGCCGGCAAGGGCTGGCCCAACGGGACGGCGGTATTGAACAGGACGTGCAGCGAGGTATCCGTCAGTACGACCGATCCGCCGAAATGATCGCGGTAGGACTGCGATTGCCGATACAGTCTCGGCAGGTTGAGCGGATCGGCATCGGCCGAATCAGTCAGCGTTTGCAGGCTGGCGATGCGTGTGCGCAGGTTGTTGTCGAGCGCGATGCGCAGGTTGGCCGCGACTTGTTCGGCGCGGCGCTGCGAGCTGTGGTTGACGTCAAAGACAAGCACGGTCGACACATAGGCCGCCAGCAGCACCAGCGGTATCACGCACAGCATGATGCTGCGCGCGATCAGGTTGCTCAATCTCGTAGGCATGAATTCTGCGGGTCAGGATCCGAGACATTATCGGCCCGGGGCGAAAGCCGTGACGTCAGATAAAACGGGATGGAAACAGATTTTACTGAGAGTTCTCGCAAATTGTTGATGCAAATCCATGAATTGCTTGCCATTGGTCAATACATGCAATTCACGCGGCCTTGATTTCAAAGGAAAATTTACCTGAAGGAATGTGCCAGCCTGGCAAAGGGGGATAATGGCAACTTCGCCGGAAAACGGAACCTCACCATGACTGGAGCAGCGCGTACATCGAATGATCCTTCCACAATGGCGGGTGCAAAGGCTGCGGCCATTGCTCCGCGCACGGATGCCAGCTGGCTGGAAGCGCATTGGATGCCCTATACCGGCAACCGCGAATTCAAGGCCAATCCGCGGCTGGTGACGGCGGCCGAGGGCGCCTATCTGATCGACGCCGATGGCCGTCGCATCTTTGACGGCCTGTCCGGGCTGTGGACGACGGGCCTCGGCCATCGTCGGCCCGAGCTGGTTGAGGCGGTCAGCCGGCAGATGGCCACACTGGATTTTTCGCCATCCTTCCAGTTCGGCCACCCGCTGTCATTCGCGCTGGCCAACCGGATGCGCGACTTCCTGCCGGACGGGCTCGATCACGTCTTCTTCACCAGTTCCGGTTCGGAAGCCGCCGACACCGCGCTGAAGATGGCGCGCGCTTACTGGCGCACCAAGGGCAAGGCGTCGAAGACGCGCTTCATCGGGCGCGAGAAGGCCTATCACGGGGTGAACTTCGGCGGCGGCTCGGTCGGCGGCATCGTTGGCAACCGCAAGATGTTCGGGCAAGGCATCGAGGCCGACCATTTGCCGCATACGCTGCTGCCGCAAAATGCGTTTTCGCGCGGCATGCCGCCGCATGGCACCGGTCTTGCCGATGCATTGCTGACCCTGATCAATTTGCATGATGCGTCCAACATCGCGGCCGTGATCGTCGAGCCCTGGTCGGGATCCGCCGGTGTCATCATCCCGCCAGACGGCTACTTGCAGCGCTTGCGCGAAATCTGCGACCAGCATGACATCCTGCTGATCTTCGACGAGGTGATCTCGGCGTTCGGTCGCTCAGGTGCGTGGACCGGCGCCGAAGCCTTTGGCGTCACGCCCGACATCCTCAACTGCGCGAAGCAGATCACCAATGGCGTGCAGCCATTGGGGGCGGTGGTGGCGAAGCAGGAGATCTACGACACCTTCATGCAGGCCGGCGGCCCCGACTACTTGCTGGAATTCCCGCATGGGTATACCTATTCGGCGCATCCGGTCGCGTGCGCTGCAGCGCTGGCGACGCTGGACGTGCTGGAGCAGGAAGATGCGGTCGGGCGCGTGCAGGCATTGGCGCCGGTGTTCGAGGATGCGGTGCACTCGCTCAAGGGCAGCCGCCATGTCGCGGACATCCGCAATTTCGGACTGGCGGCCGGCTTCACGATCGAAGCGTTCCCGGGCGAACCGGCCCGGCGCCCGTACGAGATTGCCATGGCAATGTGGAAGAAGGGCTTCTACGTCCGCTATGGCGGTGACACGGTACAGCTGGCGCCGCCTTTCATCAGCACCGGCGCCGAGATCGATGCGCTGGTCCATGCGTTGGGCGAGACCCTGGCGACGATCGCCTAAGCGTCTGTCCCGACAGCGTGTGGTGCGTTACCAGCTGCCGGTGTTGGCCATTGACACCCATGGCTCGGCCGGCGGCAGCGATCCGCCTTTTTGCAGCAGTTCGATCGAGATATGGTCGGGCGAGCGGACGAAAGCCATGCGGCCGTCGCGCGGCGGGCGCAGGATGGTGACGCCATGCTGCTGCAAGCGTTCGCAAGTCGCATAAATGTCATCCACCGCATAGGCGATGTGGCCGAAGTTGCGCGCTCCGCCCAACTCTTCCGGATCCCAGTTATGCGTCAGTTCGATTTCGGCGTCATGGTCGCCGGGCGCGGCCAGGTAGATCAGCGTGAAGCGGCCGGCGGGATAGTCGTTCTGGCGCGTGACCTCGAGCCCGAGTGCGTCGCGGTAAAAGCGCAGCGAGGCGTCGACATCGGTGACGCGCACCATCGTATGCAGGTATTTCATCATTTCGGCTCCTGGTGGACGCGAGGGGTGGCATGTCCGCCGACGTTCGCTGTCGCGCAATTGGCATGCAGTGCGGCGCAAGCAGCGGCGCGCCGGCACCCATGGATTTTATCGCGGGTCGTCCGACACTTCTGCTACGGCCGGCAACATGTGCGGGTCGAAGAATTGCGCGCCATTGAGCCAGATCTCGGCCTTGTGGGCCGGCACCGGCGGTGATGCGAGGTAGCCCTGGATTTCGTCGCAGCCCATCATGCGCAGCAGTCGCAGTTGCTGTTCAGTCTCGACGCCCTCGGCAACGGTGGCGATCTCCAGCGAACGCGCCAGTTGCGTCATCGCGTGGCACAGCAAGTAGCTTTCACTGTCGGGTGCGAGGTTTTGCACGAAGGACTGGTCGATCTTGAGCACGTCCACGTTCAGGCGATGCAGGCGCGCGAGCGATGAATAACCCGTGCCAAAGTCATCGATCATCAGGCGCATGCCCATGCCTTCGAGTGCGGCCAGTTCGCTGTGCACGATGGCATGGTCGCCAATCATGGTCGACTCGGTCAGTTCAATGGCCAGCTGGGACGGCAAGATCGCATAGTGCGCCATGCAACGCTGCAGGTGGTCGCGGAAAGCAGGCGTGGTCAGCTGGCGTATCGACACATTGATCGATACCGGATAGACGCCGAGCTTGCGCTCGCGCCAGTCGGCCAGCATCGCGCAGGTGCGTTCGGCAACCCAGTCGCCGATTTCGCCGATCAGGCTGCTTTCCTCGGCCAGCGGGATGAAGCGTTCGGGCGAGATCAGCCCGAGCCGCGGATGCTGCCAGCGCAGCAGCGCTTCGAAGCCGGACAGGCGCCCCGTCATCGCATCGGCGCGGGGTTGCAAGTAGAGCAGCAGCTGGTTGTCGGCCACCGCGGTCGTCAGCGCCGCTTCCAGCGTGACGCGGTCGCTGAGCTCGCGCTGCATGGCTGCCGTGTACGAGACCACGCGGCCCTTACCGCCGCGCTTGGCTTCGTACATCGCGATATCGGCCGCCTGTACCAGCAGGTCGGCATCGACGGCATCGTCCGGATAGAAAGCCAGCCCGATCGACGCGCGTGACCGCATGCCTCCCATGCCCTGCAGCGCCTTGATGCTGCCCAGCTTCTCCAGCAGGAAGGAAGCGATTTCCAGTGCCGTATCGCGCTGGTTCATGTCGCGCAACAACACCATGAACTCGTCGCCGCCCAGGCGCAGCACATGGTCTTGTTTGCGCACGGCGGTGCGCAGGCAGTTGGCGATCTCCGTCAGGAACTGGTCGCCGGCCTTGTGGCCCAGCGTGTCGTTGATCATCTTGAAGTTGTCGAGATCAATGAACAAGGCGGCGAATCGCTGGCCGCGCTGGGTCGCATCGATGATCAATTTTGGCAGGTGGATCTGCATCCAGCGCCGGTTGGGCAGCCGGGTCAGCGGGTCCGTCAGCGCGAGTTCTCGCAGCTGGCTTTCCTTTTCCTTCAGTTCGGTGATGTCGCGCAGCGTGACGGCCAGCCCGAGGTCGGCGCTCACCGCGCGGCAGTGATACCAGCGCGTCTTGCGCGGGCCGGCGCGATAGATGTCGAGTTCGGCCTCGGCAAAGCCTTTGGACAGCGCATCCCGGAGCATGCGCTCGATCTCGACGCTCCCGCCAATCATCAGTACGTCGTCCAGCGACTTGCCGATCATGAGCTCGCGCGCCTGGCCCGTCATGCGCGATGCCTGGCCATTGCAATCTTCAATGCGGAAGCTGATTTTGCCCCGCGCGTCCGGCGCGCCCGGCGACACCATGTACAACTCTTCACGCGCGCCGTCCACGGCCAGCCGGAAGGTATTGCGCACGCGTTCCTCGCGATCGAGTCGTTCGTCACGGCGCCATTGGTTCCAGCCGAACACGGTGCACAGCACCAGCGCCAGCAGGCTCAGGCCGAACTGGAGCACGCGGTAGGCAGTCTCGGTCTCGCCGTGCTCGCGCAACGCGTTGTCGAGGTTGATGCCGATAAAGGCCTGCAGCGGGTAATACTGCAGCTTGCTCCACGCGACCTGCGCCGGCTCGCCGTTGATGGTGCCGACGAAGACTTCGTCGCCGCCCAGCAGTGCCGGTTCGCCGAAGTGCGATTTGGCGGTGCGGCCTTCGCCGATCACTTGCCGTATCAGCCACTCGCCATCCGAAAAGCGCAGGGCGATCGCATCACCGTCTCGCAATTCGTTGTCGCCGCCGAAGCGCAGCAGGTCGGCAGGCTCGATGGTGACCGCGATGACACCGATCATGCGGCCCTGTTCGTCGTTCAGGCGGCGCGACAGGCGGATCACCTGTTTGCCGGCCAGTTTGCCCATGCCGGGCTCGACCGGGTTGATGACCAGCGATGTTGAGCCGGATTCGAGATGGTTGCGGAAAAAGCCCAGATGCCCGACTGAACCGCCGATTGCCACCGGCAGGGTCGCGCCCTGCACGATGCCGTCCGGCCCGATGAACAGGGCGAACACGCCCTGGTGCGAGGGCAGCGACGAGAACACCTGGCGGAACATCTCGTTCGCGGCGCCGCGCGCGTGCAGGTAGCCGATGAACCATGCAATCTGGTCAAGCTGCTCGAGCGAATCTTCGACCTGGCTGCGATAGCTGGCCGCCAGGCCCGCCACCTTTTCGCGGCCTTGGTTCAGCCACGCTTCGCGGCTGCGGTCGATCGCGTACTGCGACGCGGAGGACACGACCCCGATGCTGAGGGCGGCTGCCAGGCCCCAGATGCGCAACGGGCGCTTCCAGGTGGCCTGCTGGATGGGCTTGTTATGCAGGGCTTCTTTCATCCGAACGACGAGGGCGGTGGACGACGCGACGCCTATCGTTTTTTATAATCATTCGCTGATTGTAGGCAATTCCTTTTCTGAAAGGCTGAATGCCCCGTCAGTATGGTGCTGTCAAAATGAAAACTTCCGGCATCAGTCGGGCGGCCGTCCGGCCTGTCGCGGGATGTTCACCTTCGCGGCGCGCCGGCAAGCCGCGTCAGCCCTTCGACCCCTGTGACTGCAGCGCCATGATCTGGAAATTCTGCATGCGCGCCTCGCTGACCGAGTACCACTGGTTTTGCTGGTTCTGGAAACGGTTGTAATGGTCGTACATCTTGCGGAAGGCGGCGCTCTTCGATGCCTCGTCATTGAGCATCGCGCGCGCCGCGCTCAGGCTGGCCATCATGACTTCTTTCGGGAACGCGCGCAGCTTGACGCCGCGCTTGACCAGCCGCGCCAGCGCCATCGGGTTGTGCAGGTCGTATTGGGACTGCATCCACACATGGGCCTCGAAGGCCGCGGCCGTGATCGCCGCGCGATAGGCCAGCGGCAGCGACTCCCACTGCTTGATGCCCGTGATCGCCGACAGCTGCGATCCGGTCTCCCACCAGCCCGGCGTGTAGTAGAAGGGCGCGACCCGGTCGAGGCCGAGCTTTTCATCGTCGAAGGGGCCGACGAATTCGGCGGCATCGATCGTGCCCTTTTCGAGCGCCGGATAAATGTCGCCCGGCGGTATCTGCTGCGGCACCACGCCCAGTCGCTGCAGGATGCGGCCGCCGATGCCGCCGACCCGGAACTTGAGTCCGTTCAGGTCGTCCAGCCCGCGCACTTCCTTGCGGAACCAGCCGCCCATCTGGCTGCCGGTGTTGCCGCAGGGCGTGGACGTGATGCCATAGCCCTTCAGGAAATCCTGTACCAACTCGCGTCCGCCACCGGACACATACCACGCCGTCTGCTGGCGCGAGTTCATGCCGAAGGGCACGCAGGTGTCGAAAGTGAACGCGGCATCCTTGCCGAAGTAGAAGTAGAGCGCGGTATGGCCCATTTCGATGGTGCCGGCCTGAACCGCGTCGAGCACCTGCAGCGCGGGCACGATCTCGCCGGCCGGGAAAACGCGTATCGTGAACTTGCCTTGCGTGATTTCGCCGACCCGGCGCGCGATCAGTTCGGCGCTGCCATACAGCCATTCGAGCGACTTCGGGAAACTCGACGCCATGCGCCAGTTCAGCGTCGGCAGGTGGTCGGCAGCGGCGGCGGTGGCCGCCGTCGTTGCCATGGCGGTGGCCGCTGCTGCAGCACCGAGGAAACCGCGTCTCTGCATGGTGTCTCCCTGTTCTTATTGTCGCTGGTTGACGCTTCTGGTCGACCCTGCGCTCCTTGCTCGCAGGCCGTGCGTGCAGGCCATTGTAGACGAGTGGCCTCGCCGGCGGCCGCGCTGAATGCCGCGCTAAGCAAAGACAAAGCCAGGCGCTGGCTCGGGCCGAAAAAAAAGCCCGGGATGGTCCCGGGCCGTCCGTGCCATGGCGGCAGCCGTGGTCGCGATTACCAGTGGCGATGCTGATGACCCCAGCCGCCCGAACGCCAGCGCAAGTTGATGCCGGCGCCGTAGTAAGGGCCGTAGTAGGCGGGACCGTAATAGGGGCCATAGTAAGGGTAGACCGGCGGTGCCACCACCACCGGCGCCGGTGCCACAACGACCGGCGGCGGTGCCGTCGTCACCACCGATGTCGGGACAGGTGCCGGCGCCGCGCCGGCTGGCGTGATCGAGATCGGCAGGTACTGGCCCGGGTCGTTCTGCATCTGCACCGCATACTGCTTGCCCGCGTATTCATAGGTGACGTTGTAGGCGACCACGCGGTTTTCGTAAACGGCCTGATTGGTGCAAGTGGTGACCGGTTGCGCGACCGGTGCCGGCTGGCCTTCAATGCGGTCGCCGAGGATGGCGCCGCCGATCACGCCGACGGCCGTTGCCGCGGCATTGCCGAAGCCGCCGCCGACCTGGCTGCCGACGGCGCCGCCGGCGATGGCGCCCATCACGGCGCCGGCACCCGATTTCGGCGCCTGGGTGACGACCGTGCTGTTGGAGCAGACCTGGCGCGGCACAGCCACTTGCTGCATCACCGGCACGGTCGAGATCACGCGTGCCATTTCCTGTTGCTGCGCATGCGCTGCCAGCGGCAGAGCGCCGGCGGCCGCGATGCCGGCGACGGTGGAAATTTTCGCGATCAGGGTATTCATTGAGTCCTCCGGAATTGGACGCCGAGCCGGAGCATCAGTTGTCCGGTATGGCGTCATGCGATGCAGGTTAACGGCGGCGTTCGGCCTTGCGACGCCTGATTACAATTCGATACACGCACGCAATAATTCCGTTTTGCGGCAAGCTTGACCGCGCTCAAACCTGCCGCGAACCGCCATCGTCCGCCTGCCGCGCCCAGCTTCGTCAATCCGCGCCATCTCCGCTCCCGCCCGCCCTGCTTGCAGGCCATGGCAGCACCGCCGGCCCTCACGCGCCGGGCCGCGACAAGGTGGCTGCCCGTCACGCGGCCCCATGGCTTGAACAGGCGCGGATTTGGCCACCTGTTCGGGCATTGCCCGAGGGCGGAATTGCTTAAAGTCGTCGGTACGGCTGGGCCGGTGTCCCGGCAACCCGCCCCCAAATATTTCGGCACCCGCCGATCCCCCAGAACAGAACAGGAAGCCCCCATGTACGGATTGGTAAACCGCGCACTCCAGCAACTGGCCTGTGCCAAAAAAGGTGCCGAGGCCTGGGATGAAATCCGGCGCCGGGCCGGGGTCGAGGATGAGGTCTTCATGCGCATGGATGCCTATCCGGACGACATCACGTACAAGCTGGTCGGCGCCGCGTCCGAGGTGCTCGACGTGCCGGTGCCGGCGCTGATGCGCCAGTTCGGCCGCTTCTGGATGCGCTACACGATGGATGAAGGCTACGGAGCCATGCTCAACGACCTGGGCTCGACGTTCCAGGAAGCGCTGTCTGCGCTCGACAGCATGCATGCGCGCGTCGCCTTGCTGTATCCGGAACTCAAGCCGCCGGCCTTCCGTGTCAGCGACGTCAAGGAGCATAGCGTCAGCCTGCAATACTATTCGCACCGTCCGGGGCTGGGGCAGGTGGTGCACGGCCTGGTCGAAGGCTTGGCGACGCGCTTCGGCATCGAGGTCGACGTTGTCCCGGTCTATACGCGGGACGACGGTCACGACCACGATCGCTTCGATATCCGTATTGTTGGACCGCTCGCTCATGCCGCATGATTTGGTGCGGGCCATTTCCCGCCAGTGCAGTTCGCCGACCTCGACCATGCTGCGCTGGGCGCAGGCCTTCCCGTTCGCCTTCGTGGTCGATGAATCGCGCCGCATCATTGCGACCGGCGAGCTGTTGCGGCGCATTTGTCCTGAAGTCGCCGAACAGCCGCTGCTTGAAGAATGCTTTTCTGCGTCCAACCATGATTTGCAGCGCAGCTTTGCGCAACTTTCGGAAGACAGCGGGCAGTTGCTGATCCTGAAGCGCAGGAAGCAGGGGGTGGTGCCACCCTTGCGCGGACAGTGGATGAGCATCAATGAGCACAGCCTGATGTTCATCGGCTGGCCCTGGGTCACCTCGTTTGGCCAGCTGGCCGAGATGGGCATCACATTGTCGGAAATACCGCCACACAATCCGCTAGCGGAAATGCTGATGCTGCTGCAGACCAACCGCAGCGCGGTGGAGGATGCGCACGAACTCGCCCGGGCGCTCAGGCAGCGCCGGCAAGAACTCGAAAACGCCAACAAGGAGCTCGCTCACCGCGCCTTCCATGACGCCCTGACCGGCCTGCCGAACCGCCTGATGCTGCGCGACCGGCTGTCACAGGCCATCGTGCGTGCCGAGCGCAACGGCACCGTGCTGGCCGTGCTCTTCATCGACCTTGATCGGTTCAAGGCCATCAACGACACGCTCGGCCATCGCATCGGCGATGAGGTGCTGCGCTCGGTGGCTACGCGCATCGCAACGCCGCTGCGCAAGTCCGATACCGTGGCACGCGAAGGCGGCGATGAATTCCTGGTGCTGCTGGAAGAAGTCGGCAACACGCAGAATGCCGCACGCCTGGCCGGCAAGCTGCTTGAGAGCTTGTGCCAGCCGCACGAGATCGAAGGGCAGTCCCTGCACTGCAGCGGCAGCATCGGCGTGGCCATGTACCCTGACGATGGCAAGAGCGCCGACGAACTGATCAAGCATGCCGATGCCGCGATGTTCGATTCCAAAGGCGGCGGCCGCAACCAGGTGCACTTCTTTTCCGAAGAGAGCTGGGAAAGACTGGCGAAGCGCTTCACCCTCGAGGCCGAGTTGCGTACGGCGATCGAAGAAAGGCAGTTCATCATCCACTACCAGCCGCAGGTCGAGCTCGCCGGCAACCGCATCTGCGGCGCCGAGGCGCTGATACGCTGGAAACATCCGGTGCGCGGCATCGTGTCACCGCTGGAATTCATACCGCTGGCCGAAGAGCTGGGCCTGATCGTGCCCATTGGTGAATGGGTACTCGACGAAGTCTGCGGACAGATGAAGCACTGGCTGCGCCGTTTCGGCTGGAGCCCGTCGGTGTCGGTCAACATTTCGGCGCGCCAGCTGCAGGTGCATGATTTTGCGCAGAGCATCGAAGAGATCCTCGCGCGTCACCAATTGCCCCCGAACCTGCTCGAGCTGGAGCTCACCGAACATTCACTGATGCAGCACCACGACCGCGCCTCGCGCCTGCTGTCCGGTCTGAAACAGCGGGGTGTGCGTCTCGTGCTGGATGACTTTGGGACCGGTTACTCGAACCTGATGACACTGTTCAGCATGCCCTTCGACATGCTGAAAGTCGATCGTTCCTTCGTCAGCGGCATCGAGGATGACGTGCCGAGCCGTGCGCTGGTCGACATGATCCTCGCGCTCGCGCGCCAGTTGCGCCTGCAAGTCGTGGCCGAGGGTGTCGAGACACGCACGCAGCAGTCCCTGCTCGCCGACCTCGGCTGCGAATTCGTGCAGGGATTCCTGCACTCCCCCCCACTGTCGCCATCAAGTTTCGAGGCGATGGCTTTCGCCGGTGGTTCGATCCCGGCCTCAGCCTAGCGGACGCCGCTGCCCATGTTTTCTTTCGGTGGCACCGGCTGCTCGGGCTGCGTGCCCTGATTGCCGGCACCCCCGCCGGACGTGCCTTCAGGTGTCGCGCCCGAGGGGCTGCCCGGCATGCCTTGCTCAGCCGGCGACGACGTTCCTGCCGACGTGCCCGCTGACGTGCCTGATGAAGTTCCCGCCGGCTGCGGGGTCGATTCCGATGTCGGCGCTGCTTCCGCGCCGCCGGTCAGGGTATGCGTATCGCCTGACTGCTGGCTGCCGCGCTGGCCCCATCCCGAACTGCTGCATGCCGTGAATGCGAACAGCGCTGCCAACGCGAGTGCCAGCGCCGGCATGGAAGTAAGCAAGTTCTTGCGCATGATGGTTCCCTGAAGTCTGTGATACCCCCGTTACGTTAGGCGCAGCCGTGCAGCAGCGATTGAGTGCGCTCAAGCGCGTGCGATGCAGGTTTGTGGCAAGGACACAGACTGCGCTCGCGGCCGTCCTGCCATTGAAGCGCGTCAAACAAAGGCGATTGCCCGCGCACACACGCGAAAACCGGCGCGGATTTCCTGTCTATACGGCGTGACGTCCGGTCCTCTTGCTGCTGCAGCTCGCCGGCCGGTATGCATTCATCTACAAGGAGGTCACGATGGGTACTGCGCGCAGCTGTTGGCTGGCAGGCACGAGCGTGCTGCTGGCATCGTTCACCACGGCGGCGCTCGCGCAAGGCGGCACGCCCAACCGCGGCGATACTTTGCAAAAGCTTGAGGCCTTTCGTTCCACCGGCGGTCCGATGACG
This sequence comes from Pseudomonadota bacterium, assembly GCA_039806045.1. Lineage (GTDB taxonomy): Bacteria > Pseudomonadota > Gammaproteobacteria > Burkholderiales > Burkholderiaceae_D > Pernthalerella. The sequence continues at coordinate 7,352 of JBDKLN010000199.1, read as the reverse complement.
CTGGAGACCGTGCCGCAAACCGGACCGCGCGCCGATGCGGTACGGCGCAACCTGCAAAAGATCAAGTTGCCGCCCGGATTTCGCATCGACCTGTATGCAATCGTGCCGGATGCACGGCTGATGGCCGTTGGTCCGTCAACCGGCATCGTGTTCGTCGGCACGCGCAAAAACCGCGTGTGGGCTGTCACCGACCGTACCCATACGCGCGTCGCTGACGAGGTGAAAGTCTTCGCGCCGGGCATCGATTTTCGCGTGCCGAATGCGGTCTGCTTCTCGCAAGACGGTTTCCTGTTCACGGTCGAGCAAAACCGCGTGCTGACTTTCCCGGCAGCCGAATTTTTTTATGAGGGCGGCGACGTCGCCATCGGCCAGCTGGTGCCGCAAGGGCAGCTGATACCTGCCGAGGAGGAAAGCTTCAACCATGGCGCGCGCGCCTGCCGCATCGGTCCGGACAACAAGCTCTACATCACACTCGGCCAGCCGTTCAACGTGCCGCCCAAAGAAAAGGTCGACCTGTACCATCGCACCGGCATCATGGGCGTGATCCGCATGGATCGCGACGGCAAGAACCGTGAAGTGATGGCGACGGGCGTGCGCAACTCGGTCGGCATGGATTTCAACCCCAAAGACAAAACGCTCTGGTTCACCGACAACCAGGTCGATGGGATGGGCGACGACCAGCCGCCCGGTGAAATCAATCGCCTCGCCAAGCCGGGGCAGGACTTCGGTTTTCCCTGGTATGGCGGCGGCAAGGTGCGCACCAACGAGTACAAGGGCGACAATCCGCCTTCGAATGTCGTGTACCCGGAATCGGAAACCACGCCGCATGCGGCCGACCTTGGCATGAGCTTTTACCGCGGCAGCATGTTCCCGGAGAAGTACCGCAGCGGCATTTTCTCCGCGCAGCACGGCTCCTGGAACCGCACGACGCCGGTCGGCGCGCGCGTGATGTTCACGCCGGTGCGAGCCGATGGTTCAGCCGGCAAGACCGAAGTGTTCGCCGAGGGTTGGCTGACGCCATCGAATGAATTCCTCGGCCGGCCGGTCGACGTCGAAAGCCTCGCCGATGGTTCGCTGCTGGTGTCGGATGACTACGCGGGTGCGATCTACCGGATCTCGTATGTCGGCGAGATCGGCAAATAAGCGCAGGCACGGCAAGTCGGCAGCTTGCAAGCTGCGGCGGCACATGACATAAAATTTGCCGGTTCCCCCAACAAGAAAGACAATCATCATGACGACCCCGCTGCAACTCGGATTCATCGGCCTTGGCATCATGGGCGGACCGATGGCGCATCACCTGCTGAAGGCCGGCCACGCGCTGCACACGCATACGCGCAGCAAGACGCCTGACTACTTGCTTCAAGATGGCGCGCAAGCCTGCGCGCATGCGACCGAGGTCGCGCAAAAGGCCGACATCATTTTCCTGATGCTGCCCGATACGCCGGACGTCGAGAAAGTCCTGTTCGGCGAGCAAGGCGTGGCCGCCGGCCTCACGGCCGGCAAGGTGGTGGTCGATATGAGCTCGATCTCGCCGATCGCGACGCGTGAATTCGCGCAGAAAATCACTGCGCTCGGTTGCGACTATGTGGATGCGCCGGTATCCGGCGGCGAAGTCGGCGCAAAGAATGCGGCGCTGACCATTATGGTCGGCGCCAGCGAGGCGGGCTTCGCGCGTGTGAAGCCGCTGTTCGAGCTGATGGGCAAGAACATTACCCTCGTGGGCGGCAATGGTGACGGCCAAACGGCCAAGGTCGCGAACCAGATCATCGTCGCGCTCAACATCGAAGCGGTGGCCGAGGCGCTGCTGTTTGCCGCCCGTGCCGGTGCCGACCCGGCCAAGGTCAGGCAGGCCCTGATGGGCGGCTTTGCATCGTCGCGCATCCTCGAAGTGCATGGCGAGCGCATGATCAAGCGCACTTTCGACCCCGGCTTCCGCATCGAACTGCATCAAAAGGACCTGAACCTTGCGTTGAATGCCGCGCGCTCGCTCGGCATGTCGCTGCCGAATACGGCCAACGCGCAGCAGCTGTTCAGCAGCTGCGTCGCTCATGGTGGCAAGGGCTGGGATCATTCGGCGATGGTCAGGGCACTGGAAAATCTGGCCAATTTCGAACTGAAGCCTGATTGACAGGGATGCCAATCGGGCAATCTCGGCTGGTCGCCGCGGTGCTTATGCTTTATATTTCCAGCAATTAAGACTTCAGCGAGTCGGCTTCGTGCCGATTCTCCTCGGGATACCTGCGTAGAACGGCGCCATGTGCGGTGCCTCGCGCAGTGAACCGAGCGCTTTCCCGACCATGGCTGACGAAGACAAGAAACCCGACGAACAGGACGCCGCCGCCCAGGCCGCTGCAGCAGCAGCGGCCGAGGGTGCGCCTCCCGAAGACGACAAGCCGCCCGAGCCCCCTGTCATCTGGAAAAAAGTCGTCGACGACGGCCACGCGGGCGCGCACGGCGGCGCCTGGAAGATCGCGCTGGCCGACATGATGACGGCGATGATGGCGTTCTTCCTGCTCATGTGGCTGTTGGGCGCGACGCCCGAAGACCAGCGTCAGGGCGTCGCCGAATATTTCCAGCAGACCGACCTCAAGGTGTCGGGCCAGGGCGAGACGGGCGGGTCGAACGGCATGTTTGGCGGCCGTTCCATGATCGATCCTGAATCGATGCCGTCCGATCCGCAGCAAGCTTCGCTGATGGAGCGCGTGACACCGCGTACCGAAGCCGGCAAGGGCGACGATCATGGCAGCTCGCAGAATGACAAGCCCAATCCCAAATACGGCAAGAACCTGACCGAAGAAGAAAAGCAGCAGATCGCGGCGCAGGCCGAGAAGGAAAAGCTCGATAAGCTGGAAAAAGAAATCCAGGACCAGCTGTCCGAGAACCCCCAGCTGTCCGACCTCAAGGGGCAGGTTAGCTTCACGCGCGAGAAAGACGGACTGCGCATCGACATCATCGACAAAGCCAATTTCTCCATGTTCGGCAGCGGCAATGCGGCGATGCAGCCGCGCGCCAAGCAACTGGTCGGCGAAGTCACCAAGGCGCTGGCCGGCATGCCGAACAAGATGGCCATCAAGGGTCATACGGACAGTGTGCCGTTCCCGGATGGAAGCGAGCGCACCAACTGGTCGCTGTCGATCGAGCGCGCCGAGGCGACGCGCCGCATGCTCGAGCAGGGCGGCGTCGGCACCGGCCGCGTCGCGCGCATCGAGGGCGTGGCTGATACGGCACCTTTCAACCCGACCGACAAGGGCGACCCGCGCAACCGCCGCATCAGCATCACGGTGCTGTACAACGAGCCGCCGCTGGCGAAATGACGCGGCGCGCTGATCTTCAGCGTTGGAAGGTCTTCACCATCCACACATAAATCGCGGCACCGGCCACCAGCGTCAGCGCGGCCACCTGCAATGACCAGGTGAATCCGGCCGCATGGCTGGGCGCGCGTGCCAGCAAGGCCGCGGCCACTGGCGGGCCGACGATCTGTCCCAGCGCGAAGGATGCCGACAGCAAGCCGATGATGGTCGAGGCCGATTGCGGGTGCAGCCGGCGGCCCACTTGCATCGCGAAGAAGGTGATCGCCGTGAAAGGCAGTCCGACCAGGATGCTGCCCAGCGCAAAGCCGGCCAGCGTCGGCAGCCATTCCCCCATCATCACGCCTGCGGCCTGCATCACATAGCAGCCCACCAGCAGCCGCCGCTGGTCCACATGGGCCGGTATGCGCGATGCCAGCACCGCTCCGACCGCGACCCCGATCCCGAGAATGGGCCAGAACAAGTCCAGCCACACCGAGCCTGGCAAGGCCGCGCGCGCGATCACGGGCAGGAAAGTGGCGGTAATGATGTAGCCGAAACCGGCTAGCCCGTAGGCAATGATCAGCGCGGCTTTCTCGGCCTGGCCGCTGTTGGCTGCCGCTGCCTGCACCGTGGCCGCTGCCGGTATTGCTTCGTCATGCGTGAACACCGGCCACACCAGCAAGGTCAGCAAGACCGCAAGCACGCCAAACGCTTGCCAGCCTGCCGACGATGCCCAGTCCAGTTGCACCATCGCGGTGGCCAGCAAGCCGCTGACCGCAATGCCCACGCCCGGACCTGCGTACACGATGCCGCCGGCCTGCGGCACTCTCAGCCGTGACAGATGGCCGAGGCACCATGCCGATGTGTAGACGAAGGCGACCGACGACGCGACGCCAGCGAAGAAACGCAGCCAGGGCCACGCGCGCGGTTCGTTGAAGGCCATCGTCGCTGTCAGCAGGCAAGTCGCGATCAGTGCGGCCTTGAGCATGGAGGACGGCCGCAGCGGCGGCAGCGACAGCTGCCGCCACAGCGCCGGCTGGAAGGTGCACAGCAGCGCGCCGACCAGATAGCCAAAGTAATTCACGCTGGCCAGCCAGCTGGCCGCCGTGATGTCGAGCAGGCCGTCGTGCAGCATCATCGGCATCAGCGGCGTGAAGGCGAAACGACCGATGCCCATCGCGATGGCCAATGCCAGCGTGCCGGCGAGCGCCACAGTCAAGGGTCGGTCTTGCAGGCGCATGCCGCTGATGCCGTCGTTTTTCGCAGGATGGTTCACGCAGCGATTGTAGTCGCAACAGGCGGGGTGCTGCCGGTAGAGGGGGCGACGAATGGCGCAGCAGCAGGTGCGTCGGCGCCATCGGGCATGATGCGGCGCGCCAGCGGCGATGGCATGGCTTGTCCGGCCACAAAGGGAGCAAGGGCGTGCTGGCTAGACTCTCAGCGTTCCTGTCACTTTGCATTGCGCTCGCAATGCCTCTCTTTATGGCGATCGAACCATCCCTGGCACCGGCTGGCCAGCCTGCGCGTGTCCCGCCTGTGGCGGATGCTTGGACGGCCACTGAGGCGCTGCATGCATTGGCGCCGGTGGTTCTGCCGCGCAGCAGCGTGCTTGACTATCCGCGCGGTTTTGTCGCGGATCCGTATCCGACCCCGGAAGCACCCGAGCGTTTTCGAGCATGGTTTGACGAAGAGGGCTGCATCGTCGTGCGCAATGCGGTCACGCCGCGCCTGTGCCAGGCGGCGGTCGATGCCTTCCGGCGCGAGGTATTGCCTGATCACCTGGCGTTCTTCGAGCGCCATGCATCGGGCAAGTTCGAGCGCCATGTCTATACGCCGGCCGGCTTCATGAAATTCCCGATCATGAACCTGCAGGACCTGTCGGAGCGCAAGTACGCGGCCTTCCGGCGCGCAGGGCTGCATGTGCTCACGCACCCGGCCATACAGCGCGCCATGCGTGTGCTGTATGGCGAGCCGTCGCGCATCGTGCACACCATGTACTTTGACGGCAACCAGACGACATGGGCCCATCGGGATGGCCATTACATCGACTCCGGCCACGCGGGCAGCATGATCGGCGTCTGGGTCGCCGCCGAAGACATCGACCCGAACGCCGGGCGCTTCTTCGTGTTGCCACGCAGCCACCGCATGCCCGTGCCCGGCGAGGGGGGCGACCCGAATTCGCCGGAGTACAAGGAACGCATGGCCGACTTCGTGCGCAACGGCCCGCTCGATTGCTTCGCGCCGGTGCTGCGCCAGGGCGATGTGCTGTTGTGGTCATCGCTGACCATCCACGGCAGCCTGCCGACCGCCGACACGCGCTGCTCGCGTCGCTCATTCACGGCACACTACGTGCCTGTCTCGCATCCTTACCAGTGGAACGTGCGACCGCAGGCATCACGGCGCAGCATGCGCTTCAATAAAGTGGAGGTGGTCTTGCACCGTGACGACAGCCATTGGGCAGCCCGGCTGCGCAACACTGTGCGCGACGACTGGCCACGCGCCTATGGCCTGCTGCAAACGGTGCGAAAACGAATGTCGCCGTGAATGCGGGCGGAGCGCCCGCAGCGATCAGAAGGGCGCGTTATCCTTGCGGCGGCACTTGCCTGTCATCAGGGTCAGGTGCTTGTCGTTGCCGAGATCCAGCCACTGGCGGAATTCACCGGTCTTGCGATTCAGTTCCGCATGCTCTCCCTGGATGGTGATGCCATAGCGCTTGAACATCGCCTGACGCAGGATCTCGAGATTGTCGCCGTCGACCCGCAGCGTGCCCTTGCGGTTCAGCGAGATGGAATATTCGCCGGCATAGGCGCCGGTCATTTCATCGAGGTCGATCACCACCGGCAAGGGCAGCTTGCTGACCTCGAAGGGCTGGCTCAGGCCATCGACCGGGCGTTGCACGACGACATCGCACACGGCTTCGAGCTTGCCGCGCGTCTGGTATTTCTCGCCGGTGCTGCCGCTGAAGTTCAGCGTTGCCAGGCTGGCCAGCGCGACGATGACGATGGTCCCGACCGTGAGCTGCAGGATGAGCTTGGTCTTGTTCGTATGGGCTTCATCCGCGTGGTGCTGATGCGGGTGGTGAGGGTCGTGGTGAGGCTGGTTCATTGCAGCGCTCCGTTGGCTGAACCGTCCGCACGGGACGCGTGGGTGGACGGCAGCAGTTGCTGCACATGCGCGAGCAAGCCATCACAGGCATCTTCGATCAAGTCGAGCACATGCATGAAGCCGGCGTCGCCGCCATAGTAGGGGTCGGGCACCACGATGGCTTCGTGGCGGCGGCAGAATTCGGTCAGGCGGCGCAATTTGCGGCGATGGCCGCTCGGGCAGCGCTCTTCAGCCAGCGCCAGATTGTCCCAATCCATCGCCAGCAGCAGGTGGTGGCGATCAAAGTCGTCGTCGCAGATCTGGCGCGCACGCAAGTCCGACAAGTCGTAGCCGCGCATCGCGGCCGCGCGCTGGCTGCGGCGATCGGGTGCTTCGCCCGGATGGTAGTTGTGCGTGCCGGCGGAATCGACGTGGATACAGTGATCAAGCCCTGCGCGTCGCACGCGTTCGCGGAATACGCCATGGGCTGTCGGGCTGCGGCAGATATTGCCCATGCAGATGAACAGCACGCTGAAGTCTGGGTGAGTCGGGTGCGCCGCGGATGTCGCTGTCATTCTTGTTGTATTGGCATCGTCCGGCTGCGGGCGATGCATCTCCTGATCGCGTTAAGGCTTATGATGCCACGAAATCAACAACGGGCTGCCGGAATATCAGCCGGCCAGCCCGGTCCGCTATCCCGCCGAACGACACCGGAGACTGAAACATGACGCCCGAGGCGACATCCGACCGACTTGCGCCTGCTGCAGAGGCAGCCGCACCCGCATTGGCAGGCGAGGGCACGGTCGCCGGACTGGCACGGGATCAGGGCGACACGCCGCGCAGCCGGGTCAGGGCCATCCTCGTTGGCTCGATCGGCAACCTGATCGAGTGGTACGACGTCTACGCGTACACCGCGTTCGCGCTGTACTTTGCGCCGGCCTTCTTCCCGTCGGGCGACCCGGTGGCGCAGCAGTTGTC
>JBDKLN010000198.1:0-3412 GCA_039806045.1 Pseudomonadota bacterium | reverse complement strand
ATCTGCGGAAAAATTTTGTATAATGGCGGGCTTGTTTCAGTGGTGGCCGTAGCTCAGTTGGTAGAGTCCCAGATTGTGATTCTGGTCGTCGTGGGTTCGAGTCCCATCGGCCACCCCACCGGATACAAATGAAAAGCCCGATCCTTCGATCGGGCTTTTGCTTTTTCAAGCCAGGCTGGCTTCACGCCAGCGATGCATGGCACTGCGCTGGCCTGACCGTCACCTTGCTTTTTTTCTGCGCATGCCAGAGTTCATACTGCAGCCGCCCTTGCAGCCAGACCTCGGCACTGCCCCTAGCCACTGGTACGGCCGCATCGCCCGTTCGGCGCTGATCGCGGCACGCCCGGCCCGCTGTCCATCACCAGCAAGTTGATGCCATCCGCGGCGGACGCCGGCGCGGCCGGACCTGCACGGTAGCGCCCTGCGGGCTGAACTTGACGGCGTTGCGGATCACGTTAATCAGTTTCTGGGAGAGGCCTGGCCGGCGGGCGCCACCACCAGCATCTGGTGACGATTGAACACGAAGGATTCGAAATCGCGCGCCCACAGCGGCTGGCTGTAGAAATAACCCTGCCCCTGGTCGCAGCCCATGGCTGACAGCACTGCATGCTGGCTATCGGTCTCGATGCCCTCGGCCAGCACCTTGATGTCCAGCGCGCGGCCGAGGGTGACAATGGCCTTCACGATGGCGCCGTCATCGGCATTGCGCGGCAAGTCTTTGACGAAGCTCTGGTCGATCTTCAGCTTGTGGACGGGGAAGCGTTTCAGATACGACAGCGATGAATAACCGGTGCCGAAGTCATCCAGCGACAGGCGGAACCCGAGGTTGACCAGCGCATGCATGATGTCGGCGGCCGCATCGGCGTCGTTGACCAGCGTACTCTCGGTGATCTCGAGGTGCATCAGGTCGAAGGGGAAATGGGTATCCAGACAGATCGCGCTGACCTTGCGCACCAGCTCAGGGTCGCGGAACTGCCGCGCCGACACGTTCACGGCCACGAACAGGGGTCCGAACTGCGTATGCCATTGCCGCACCTGCAGGCAGGCCTGCTCCATCACCCACGCGCCGATGGCCAGGATCAGGCCCGAATCTTCGGCGACCGGGATGAATTCGGCAGGCGACACCCAGCCACGGCGCGGATGATTCCAGCGCGCCAGTGCTTCCATCCCGATCACACGGCCATCCTGCAAGTCGATGATGGGCTGATAGGCGACAGCCAGCTGGCGCTCGGCAATGGCCTGCCGCAAGTCTGCCTCGAGCTCGAAGCGATGGTTGGCACGCTGCGAGATCGCCGAGTTCCACAGTTGTACCTGGTCGCGTCCGTTTTCCTTGGCGACGTGCATCGCGGCATCGGCCTTCTGCAACAGCTCGTCCATGGTGTCGCCATGGGCGGGGGCCAGCGCGATGCCCACCGATGCCCGTGCCGTCAACTCGCGACCATCAATGAATACGGGCTCGGCAATCGCATTTCGCAGGCGGTCGGCGATGCGGTTGACATCGGCATTGTCTGCCAGGCCATATGCGCAGAATACGAATTCGTCGCCGCCGAAGCGCACCAGCAGGTCGTCCTCGCCGGCCACGTCGCTCAAGCGGCTGGCGACGGAGATCAGTACACGGTCGCCGACATTGTGGTCGAGGTTGTCGTTGATTTGCTTGAAATTATCGATGTCGATATAGAACAGCGCACACCGGTCGCCTGCATCCAGCACGGGGCTGCGAGCGCGGATACGCAAGTAATGGCGGTTGTGCAGCCCGGTCAGCGAGTCATGCAGCGCGAGGTGCTCCATCGCCTCGTCGCGCTCCTGGATCAGTCCCATCATCGCGTTGAAGGTCTCGCCCAGCTCGCCGATTTCGTCCTGGCTCGCCACGAAGGCGCGCTGGCTGTAATCGGCGGTCTCGCTGACGCGGCGCATGCTGTCGACCAGCTGGCGCACGGGTGCCAGCATGCTCGCCAGCACGCGCGACTGCAGCACCAACACGACACCGAACACGGCGCCGACGATGGCCAGTATGGCTGTCAGCGACGCATACACACGCGCATAGGTGGGCGAGAGGTCGACGGTCAGTTTCAGCAGGCCCAGCGGCAAACCCTGCGCTTCGACCGGAACAATCACGTCGACGCTGCGCTCTCCGATCGGCAGCAGCCGCTCCAGCCCCTCGATAGGACCAGCCAGTGGCCGGCGCGGCCACTGGTAGCGGGCGAACGTCGCTTCAGGCGATGCGACCAGCTCTGCTGCCATGACCTCCGGATGGCTGGCCAAGGCCCGCAGGATTTCCGCCGCACCGACCGGGTCATTGAACTGGATGGCTGGCGCCGCATTTTCGGCCAGGACACGCGCCACCGATTCAGTGTTGCGGATCAAGTCTGCGCGCTGCGTGAACCAGGACCAGGTGCCAAGCAGAATGCAGACCAGCACACCGGCGACGGCCAGTCCTGCGATGTTCAGCAACCCCAGCTTGCGCTGCAGGCTGCGACGGCGTTCGGGATGACGTGTGACGAGCGGTTTCATCGTGCCCCTCACCTCACCACGCGCGCCAGGCGCAGCAATTTGGAACTGACATCGAGTCCCGCATGGCGCACGCGCGCAAGGTTGACCGAGAACGCGAGGCGATTGCCTTCGGCCTCGATCAGGATCATCGACGAATCGAGGTTGCCGCCGGCATCGCTGACGATCAGCACCGGCTGCGATGCCAGGCCGCGTGCCAGCGCCGGCAGGTTCGCGCTGCTCGAATCGGGAACGAACAGCACATGGCAGGAACGCGCATCGGCCGCATTGTCGACCCGTCGCACATGCACCGGCTTGCCATCGATCTGCTTGTTGGCGAGCGCATCAAAGGCAGCGCCCAGTTCATCATGACCGATCGAACACAGCGTGACGGCGCTCGGCGGCGGTGGCGGCCAGGTCGTGTAGAGCGCGAAGTTGTAGAGGAAGGCGGCCTTCAGCGTCGCCGGGTCGCCGGCCGGAACTCGCCTCGCTTCGGGTGCCGTCTCGGCCTGCGCCAGCGGCAGGTTCCATGCGCACACCGCAGCCAATAGTCCGCGTGCCAATCCCGACAGCACGTGCCGTCGTATGCCGGGACGCATTCGTCGTTCAGAACTCATGGCTCAGCGTGGCCTGCAGGGTGCGGCGGCTCATCGGCATCAGCGTCGCCGCCGCCTCGGCCACCGGAATTTCGACCATTCGGTCGAACAGGTTCACGATGCGCAGCTGCAGGTGCGTGCCGCGACCGAGGGCGGTCGAGTTGACGACGGCATTGGCCCACCACTGGCGGGACAGCTTGAAGGTGGTGGCGCCGGACTCGACGTCGCGCGGGCCGATCGCCTGCAGCTCGATCGCCCCCTGCCATTGCGGGCTGCCCAACGGATGGGTGGCGCGCAGCTTGGCCAGCCAGCTGGGGCTGTTGGGCACC
>JBDKLN010000197.1:0-9326 GCA_039806045.1 Pseudomonadota bacterium | reverse complement strand
AGTCGGCATAGAAATCCAGCATCACGACCCGGCCATTCGCCGAAGCCACCGCATGCTCCAGATCGGCCACGCTCTTGATACGCGTGAACGACGTCTTCGCCAATGGCTCGCCCCGCAAGTGCGCAAGCGGCGCCCAGGGTTCGCGTCCGCCCGTGGCGACACCCATCAGCTGTACCGCCCCCAGCAGGATGAAGGCCGCGCCCACGAATCGCGCCTTCCAGCCCTGCGCCTTCGATACCAGTAGAGAGAGACCGTAGCCGGCACCCAGCAAGCCCCAGCCCAGCATCAGTAGCCAGGCCGGGATCAGCGGCGCGACCATCCACAAGGCCAGCGCGAGCATCAGCACACCGAAGAAAGCTTTCACCGCCTGCATCCAGGTGCCCGCTCGCGGCAACAGCGCGCCTGCCGACAAGCCGACCAGCAGCAAGGGCAGGCTCATGCCGGCGGCCATCGCAAACAGCGCACTGCCCCCCACCAGCACATCACGCGTCTGGCTGATGTAGACCAGCGCGCCGGCCAGCGGTGCCGCCACGCAAGGGCCCACAATTAGCGCCGAGAGCGCGCCCATCACGAATACGCCCAACAGCTTGCCGGCACGCTGGCGCTCGGACAGGCGAGTGAGCGCGAGTTGCACCGGGGCCGGCATCTGCAGCTGGTAGACATCGAACATCGACATGGCCATCACGGCCATCAGGATCGCGAAGCCGGCAAGGAAGGGCGGGCTTTGCAGCGCCGCCGACAAGCCTTCGCCCACCAGGCCGGCCGCGATGCCCAGCACGGTGTAGACCAGCGCCATACCCAGTGAGTAGGCCAGCGCCAGCACGAAGCCGCGGCGGCGGCTGGTGTGCGCGCCTTCGCCGGCGATGATGAAGGACAGGATGGGCACCATCGGCAGCACGCACGGCGTGAAGGACAGGCCCAGCCCGAGCAACAAGAACAGCGGCACAATCATCAGCAGCTTGCCGCTGGCCAGCGCGGCTTCGATGCGCCCCATCTCGCCTTCGCCTTTCACAGCATCGCCAGCGGCGGCGCTGTCGGCTTGATCTGCCGTGCGTTTCGCGGCAGCGGACGCCGACTCCTGCGTGTCGGGGGCATGGCCTGGTGTCACGTTTGCTGGGGGCGATGCGGTGACTCCAGGGGGCGACAGCTTCGCTTCCGAAATCATCGGCGGATAGCACAGCCCTTTTTCCGAGCAGCCCTGGCTGGTCACCTTCAGCGTGAACGGTCCGCTGGCCTGCACGGGGATCGCGATCACCAGCTGGTGATGGAAAGTCTCGACATTCTTTTCGAAATTCGGGTCGAACTTCACTTTGCCCTTCGGCACCCGCGGCTGGCCGAGGGTGGCGCCTTCAGCGGCGAACTGCAATTTGTCGCGGTACAGGTAATAGCTGTCGGCGATCTCGAAGCGCACGGCCAGGGTCGATGCATCACCCATGGACGCGCTGAACCGGAAGGCTTGTTCCTGTGGCAGGAAATCGTCAGCTGCACGCGCAGACGTCGTCAAGCCAGCCATCAACATGATCGTCGACAGCAGCGCCAACAACCAGGGCCGCAAGCAGCGCGCTGCGGGTTGCGGTGTGTCGGCCATGTGCGGCGCCAGTTTCAATTCACGCATGGTCACCCTGTCCAGTCTCGGCTGCGACCCAGTGCAGGTAAGGCAGGTGGCCGTGCGCCAGCGGCCATGCAATCACTTCGGGCACGTCGTAAGGATGGGCAGCGACGATCGCCTGTTGCAGCTGCGCGTACCGCGCCTTGGTCGTCTTGACCAGCAGTGTGACTTCGCTCGCTTCCTCGACCTTGCCCTGCCAGCGATAGACCGATTGCACGCCGGGCAGGATGTTGACGCAGGCGGTCAGCCCGGCGCCAACCAGTGCGCGCGCCATCGCCTGCGCGGCCGGCTGGTCGGGCAGGTTGGTCATCACTAGCAGCACCTGTTCTTCCATGGCGTCCCGATCACTTCAGCAAGCGGCGGCGCGTGAACACGGCCGCGAGGTAATAACCGATGCTGCAATACACGAGCAAGATCGCGATCTGCGTCAGCGGCGCGTCCGGCCAGTGGCCGAGAATCAATGGTCGCACAAGATGCACGGCGGCGCTCAGCGGCAGGTAGCTGGCCAGCAGTTGCAGCCATTCGGGCAGCTGGGTCGTGGGGTAATAGATGCCGGATACGAATACCATCGGCGTCAGCAGCAGCGTGATGTAATAGGTGAAAAAATCATAGCCACTGGCGAGCGCATTGATGATCAGCGCCAGCGAAGCGAAGGTCACGCCCACCAGGAACAGCAGCGGCGGCACCAGCAAGGTCGTCGGATGCAGGCCAATGCCCAGCACGAACAGCACGCCAAGGATGGCGGTACTCGACATCATGGCCTTGGTCGCTGCCCACAGCATCTCGCCCAGCACGATATCGTCAAGGCTGACCGGCGTGTTGAGGATGGCCTCCCAGGTCTTTTGCATGTGCATGCGCGAATAACCGGAGAACATCGCCTCGAACGAGGCGGCCATCATCACCGACATGCAGATCGCCCCGCTGGCCAGGAACTCGATGTAGGGCACGCCCTGTATCGAATCGAGCATGCTGCCCAGACCGTAGCCGAACGCGACGAGGGTGATCAGCGGTTCGGCGATGTTGCCGATCATGCTGGCGATGGCCAGTTTGCGCCATACCAGCAGGTTGCGGCGCAGGACCGGCACGAAGCGCAGACTGAAGCTCGGGATACGGTAGATGAGGCTGGACATGATGGCGGGTCGTGTTGGGTTCGTTGGCTCTCGGGCGCGCCGGCGTGGGGTGTCGCTGTCGCGTGGGCGGGTTCGGCGGTCGGTCCCGCTTTCAGTCACGCATCTCGCGGCCTGTCAGCTTCAGGAACAGATCTTCGAGGTTGGCCGGCCGGTGCAAGTAACGCAGGCCTTCGGCGCCGGCAAGGGCCTGCAATACCGGTTCCGCACGGTTGGTGTAGCAGAACACCGTCTCGCCGCTGATCTCGATGCGCTCGGCCAGCGCCTTGCCTTGCGCCGCCCAGTCGGTCGCGCCGTCGCCATAGACTTCGACGACCTGAGATTCGATATGGCGCGCAATCAGTTCGCGCGGCGCCCCCTCGGCGATCAGGCGTCCATGGTCGATCACGGCCAGCCGGTGGCACAGGCGCTCTGCCTCGTCCATGAAGTGCGTGGTCAGCAGGATGGTCTTGCCGCTGGCGAGCAGCGCCTTCAGGCGCTCCCAGATCATGTGACGGGCCTGCGGATCCAGCCCCGTCGTCGGCTCGTCCATGAAGACGATATCGGGATCATTGACCAACGCACGCGCCAGCGTCAGCCGACGCTTCATGCCGCCGGACAGCTCGCCGATCCGGGCCTTGCGCTTGGCCGTCAGGTTAGAGAATTCGAGCAGCCAGTCCAGGCGCGCGCGGATGTCGGCATGCTTCATGCCGAAATAGCGGCCGTAGACGATCAGATTTTCTTCGACACTGAAATCGGGGTCGAGGCTGTCCATCTGCGGCACCACGCCGATGCGTGCGCGCGCTTCGCGGGCGTCGATGGGGATCTCGCGACCGACCAGCGTGATGCTGCCGCTATCCGGCGCTGTCAGGCCCAGGCAGAGCTTCATCGTGGTGGTCTTGCCGGCGCCATTCGGGCCAAGCAGCCCATAGCACTCCCCGCGCCGCAGCTCGAACGAGACGCCGTTGATCACGGGCCGGCGCTCGGCACCCTTGCCATAGGATTTGTGGAGGTCTTGGACGCGGAGGATGGCCATCGGAACGGTAGGTATCGGAGCTTAGCGAGTGACTGTCAGGAGCAAATCTTGCCACAAAGCGCGGCGATCATTCTCGCGCAAACAGGCAGATGAACCGGCAAAGAAAAAGGCCGCTCAATGGCGGCCTCTTGTCTGCGTGAGCGCCGGTCTTACTCGGCGATTTCCACGGCTTCGGTCGGTTCCGGACGGTCGACCAGTTCGACGTAGGCCATCGGCGCATTGTCACCAACGCGGAAGCCCATCTTCAGGATGCGCAGGTAGCCGCCGTTGCGGGTCTTGTAGCGCGGGCCGATCTCGGCGAACAGCTTGCCGACGATTTCACGGTCACGCAGGCGCGAGAAGGCCAGGCGCTTGTTGGCCAGAGTGTCGACCTTGCCCAGGGTGATCATCGGCTCGACGACGCGGCGCAGTTCCTTTGCCTTCGGCAGCGTGGTCTTGATCGCTTCGTGACGCAGCAGCGAAACGGTCATGTTGCGGAGCATCGCGAGGCGGTGCGACGAGGTGCGGTTCAGCTTACGGAGGCCGTTACGATGGCGCATGATTTCTTCCTTTTCAGAGTCTTCTATCCAGCTCTTCTATCGCCGCCCTGGCGAGGATTCTCGTCAGGGCAGCGCGGGCCGGTGGGTGTTGTAAATAAATTCCCGATTACTTCTCGAGGCCGGCCGGCGGCCAGTTTTCGAGTTTCATGCCCAGGGTCAGGCCGCGCGAAGCAAGGACTTCCTTGATTTCGTTGAGCGACTTGCGGCCCAGGTTCGGGGTCTTCAGCAGTTCGTTCTCGCTGCGCTGGATCAGGTCGCCGATGTAGTAGATATTCTCGGCTTTCAGGCAGTTTGCAGAACGGACGGTGAGTTCGAGGTCGTCGACCGGGCGCAGCAGGATAGGATCGACGGTCGGTGCGCGCGACGGAGCTTCTGCAGCCGTCTCAGTGCCTTCCAGCGCCGCGAACACGGTCAGCTGGTCGACCAGCACGCGAGCCGACTGGCGGATCGCTTCTTCCGGCGTGATCACGCCGTTGGTTTCGATGTTGATGACCAGCTTGTCGAGGTCGGTACGCTGTTCGACGCGAGCCGACTCAACGGTATACGACACGCGCCGCACCGGCGAGAACGACGCATCGAGGATGATGCGACCAATGGTCTTGTTCGCGTCTTCCGACAGGCGACGCACGTTACCCGGCACATAGCCACGGCCCTTCTCGACCTTGACTTGCATGTCGAGCTTGCCGCCCGGGGTCAGGTGAGCGATCACATGATCCGGGTTGATCAGTTCCACGTCGTGCGGCAGGTCGATGTCCGATGCCAGCACGGCGCCTTCGCCTTCCTTCTTCAGGGTCAGCGTGACATCATCGCGGTTGTGCAGCTTGAAGACGACGCCCTTCAGGTTCAGCAGGATGTCGACCACGTCTTCCTGGACGCCGTCCAGCGACGAGTACTCGTGCACGACGCCGGCGATCGTCACTTCGGTCGGAGCATAACCAACCATCGACGACAGCAGCACGCGACGCAGCGCGTTGCCCAGCGTATGGCCGTAGCCACGCTCGAACGGCTCCATCACGACTTTGGCGTGTCCGAGACCGAGCGGCTCGACTTCGATGATACGGGGCTTCAACAGATTGTTTTGCATGATGTCCTTTCAATACCCTCGGCTCGTTACACCGATAAGGCTGATGACAAATCGAAAGACGCCGGCTGCATTGCAACCGGCGTCCGGGGAAAAGATTAACGCGAGTACAGTTCGACGATCAGGGACTCGTTGACTTCCTGGTTGTAGTCAGAACGGTCCGGCAGGGTCTTCAGCGAGCCTTCCATCTTCTTGGCATCGACAGCCACCCACAGCGGGAAGCCCGACTGCTCGGCCAGCGACAGTGCTTCGGCGATACGCACTTGCTTCTTGGCTTTTTCGCGGATGGCAACGACGTCACCGATCTTGACCTGGAACGACGGGATATTCACGACGTTGCCGTTGACAACGATCGCCTTGTGCGACACCAGCTGGCGGGCTTCCGCGCGGGTCGAAGCGAAACCGAGGCGATAGACGACGTTGTCCAGACGCGATTCGAGCAGCTGCAGCAGGGTCTCGCCGGTGTTGCCCTTGCGGCGATCGGCTTCAGCGAAGTAGCGGCGGAACTGGCGCTCGAGGACGCCGTACATGCGCTTGACCTTCTGCTTTTCGCGCAGCTGGTTGCCATAGTCGGAGGTACGGGCACCCGAAGTGCGGCCATGCTGGCCCGGCTTGGAATCGAGTTTGCACTTCGAATCCAGCGAGCGACGTGCGCTCTTCAGGAACAGGTCGGTGCCTTCGCGGCGGGAGAGTTTGGCTTTGGGTCCGATATAACGTGCCACGTTAATTTCCTTTTCTTCATGACGCCTGCAGACACCTGCAAGGCGCTAGTCCGGTCTGCGTGCTACCGAACGGTGGTCTTAGAACAAAACCCGCCGTCGCCGGCGGGTCGCGGGTACTGCAACTACAGCGGAGCGCTTAGATGCGACGGCGCTTCGGCGGACGGCAACCGTTGTGCGGCACCGGCGTCACGTCCTGGATCTGGGTGATCTTGATACCCAGGTTGTTCAGCGCGCGAACTGCCGACTCACGGCCCGGGCCCGGGCCCTTGATGCGCACTTCCAGGTTCTTCACGCCGCATTCGACGGCCACTTTGCCAGCGGCTTCAGCAGCCACCTGCGCAGCGAACGGGGTCGACTTACGCGAACCCTTGAAGCCTGCACCACCCGAGGTCGCCCACGACAGAGCGTTGCCCTGACGGTCGGTGATCGTGATGATCGTGTTGTTGAACGAAGCGTGAACGTGCGCGATGCCTTCAGCAACGTTCTTCTTGACTTTCTTGCGAACGCGCGCGGAAGCGGCGTTGTTCGGGGATTTTGCCATGATGGATTCCTTGTATCCGCTACAGGATTACTTCTTCAGCGCTTGCGCTGCTTTGCGCGGGCCCTTGCGGGTACGTGCGTTGGTACGGGTGCGCTGGCCGCGGACCGGCAGGCCACGACGATGACGTAGACCGCGATAGCAGCCCAAGTCCATCAGTCGCTTGATGTTCATCGACAGCTCACGGCGCAGGTCGCCTTCGACGATGAACTTGCCGATCTCGTCACGCAGCTTTTCGAGCTCGTTGTCGTCCAGGTCCTTGACCTTCTTGTTGGTCGGAACACCGGTGTTCGCGCAGATCAGTTCAGCGCGCGGGCGGCCGATGCCATAGACGGCGGTCAGGCCGACGACGGTGTGCTGGTGGTTGGGGATGTTAACCCCTGCAATACGTGCCATTCGTTATTCCTCGATCAATAACGTTAATTAACCCTGGCGCTGCTTGTGGCGCGGTTCGACGCAGATGACGCGAACAACACCTTTGCGCTTGATGATCTTGCAGTTGCGGCAGATCCGCTTCACTGATGCGAGCACTTTCATGTTGGCCCTCTTTCTTTCAGTCTTCTAGTTACCTGGTTTTACTTTGTACGGAAAACGATCCGCGCCCTGCTCAAGTCGTAAGGTGTCAGTTCCACTGTCACCTTATCCCCCGGCAGGATGCGGATGTAGTTCATTCGCATCTTTCCGGAGATATGTCCCAGTACGACATGCCCGTTTTCCAGCTTGACCCTGAAGGTAGCGTTCGGCAGGTTCTCCAGAACCTCGCCCTGCATCTGAATAACGTCGTCCTTGGACATAGAGAAGCTTTAAATCCTTTATTACCGGGTCGGCATGCCGCCCTTGAAATTCGCCTTGCGCAGCAGCGATTCATATTGCTGCGACATCACGTAATTCTGTACCTGCGCCATGAAGTCCATCGTGACGACCACGATGATCAGCAGCGACGTACCGCCGAAATAGAACGGCACATTCCAGCGAGCGATCAGGAATTCCGGCAGCAAGCAGATCAGCGTGATGTACACCGCACCTGCCAGCGTCAGACGGGTCAGGATCTTGTCGATGTAACGCGCAGTCTGGTCGCCCGGACGGATACCCGGAACGAACGCACCACTCTTCTTCAGGTTGTCCGCCGTCTCTTTGCTGTTGAACACCAGAGCGGTGTAGAAGAAGCAGAAGAAAACGATGGCCACTGCATACAGCAGCGCATGGATCGGTTCACCC
Organism: Pseudomonadota bacterium; assembly: GCA_039806045.1. Taxonomy (GTDB): domain Bacteria; phylum Pseudomonadota; class Gammaproteobacteria; order Burkholderiales; family Burkholderiaceae_D; genus Pernthalerella. The sequence continues at coordinate 1,477 of JBDKLN010000197.1, read as the reverse complement.
GGGGCCAGCGATGCTGCGAGATCTTTCAGGAAACGCACCACACCGCTGGTGGTATCACCGGAGGTGAACCAGCTGGTGATCGTTGCCGGGAACAGGATGATCGACGATGCGAAGATCGGCGGAATCACGCCTGCCATGTTCAGCTTCAGCGGCAGGTGGCTGCTCTGGCCGCCGTATACCTTGTTGCCGACCTGTCGTTTCGCGTAGTTGACCAGGATCTTGCGCTGGCCGCGTTCGACGAACACCACCAGGAAGGTCACCAAGCCCACGATCAGGCAGATCAGGATCGCCGACAGCGCGTTCATCGAGCCGGTACGAACCAGTTCGAACAGGCCGCCGATGGCGTTCGGCAAACCAGCCGCGATACCACCGAAGATGATGATCGAGATGCCGTTGCCCAGCCCACGCTCGGTGATCTGCTCACCCAGCCACATCAGGAACATGGTGCCGGTCACCAGCGTGATTGCCGTGGTGAAGCGGAAGCCCAAACCCGGATCGATCACGAGGCCCGCTTGCGATTCCAGCGCGATGGCAATGCCGAGCGCCTGGAAGGTGGCCAGCACCAGCGTGCCGTAGCGGGTGTATTGCGTGATCTTGCGACGACCGGATTCGCCTTCCTTCTTCAGCGCCTCGAGCTGCGGCGAAACGACCGACAACAGCTGCATGATGATCGATGCCGAGATGTACGGCATGATGCCCAGCGCGAAGATCGTAAAGCGCGACAGCGCGCCGCCCGAGAACATGTTGAACATGCCCAGGATGCCGCCACGGTTCTGGTTGAACAGTGCCGCCAGCTGGACCGGATCAATGCCCGGCACAGGGATGTGGGCACCGACGCGGAACACGACGAGCGCGCCCAGCAGGAACCACAGGCGACCCCAAGGGAAGCCGCTTGCGGCGCTTTTCGCGAGTTTCGGAGACGTTGCCACGTTGCCTGACCTGTTCCTGTTGCTTGCGTTGCGAGTGTTGCTTACTCGACCGAGCCGCCAGCGGCTTCGATCGCTGCCTTGGCGCCAGCGGTGGCGATGATGCCCTTGAGGGTCACCTTCTTGGCCAGCTCACCGGCCTTGATCACGCGCACCACGCGAGCCAGTTCGGAGACCAGGCCAGCTTGCTTGAGCACCAGCAGATCGATCTGATCGACTGCCAGATTCGCCAGATCGCCCAGACGAACTTCCGCCTTGAACGGCTTGGCTTGCGACTTGAAGCCGCGCTTCGGGATACGGCGTTGCAGCGGCATCTGGCCGCCTTCGAAACCGACCTTGTGGAAGCCGCCTGCGCGGGACTTCTGACCCTTGTGGCCGCGACCGGCAGTTTTGCCCAGGCCCGAGCCGATACCGCGACCGACGCGACGCTTCGCGTGCTTGGCGCCTTCAGCGGGTTGGATGGTATTGAGTTGCATCTTGTTCTCCGTTTGTGACCGGTCTTAGCCGATCACTTTCACGAGGTAAGCGACCTTGTTGATCATGCCGCGCAC
>JBDKLN010000196.1:0-9515 GCA_039806045.1 Pseudomonadota bacterium | reverse complement strand
GCCGGCGCGCTCGATGTGATCGCCAAGCCACGCCTGCATCTGAACGACACACCCCAAACGCTGAGCAAGCTGAAATCGGAATTGACGAGCAAGATACGCATCCTGTCTGGCGTCTATGTGTTCCGCCGAAGGTCAATGGCACCGGGACCGGAATTGAAGGTGTCAAGTACGCACGTGCTGCCTGTCCCCACCGATTCGATGCAGGTTCCGGAGATCGTCGTGATAGGCGCCTCCACCGGCGGACCGCAGGCGTTGAAAGCAATTTTCACTGCCCTGCAATGGCCCTTGCCCTTTCCCATCGTGTGCGTGCAGCACATTGCCGAAGGCTTTCATGAGGGACTGCTGCGCTGGCTCGGCGACGAGATCGGGCGTCCGGTGGAAATCGCGAAGGCCGGGCAACAGCCACGCGCAGGCGTGATCTATTTCGCGCCCGAAAATCATCATCTGGCATTCGATTCGTATCGCAGCTTCATTTTTTCCGACAGCCCCCCGCTGGCCGGCTCACGCCCGGCCAGCGATGTGCTGTTCAATTCCGCTGCTGCCCGCTTCGGCCGGGGCGTGCTCGGCATTGTGTTGTCAGGGATGGGATGCGACGGCGCCAGCGGCCTGAAGCAGATCGCCGATGCGGGCGGGATGACGGTTGCCCAAGACGAAGCCAGCTGCGTTGTCTACGGAATGCCGCGCGCCGCGATCGAAATCGGGGCCGCCCGCTACCAGCTGGCACCCGCCGACATCGCCCAATTGATCAACCAGATAAAGGTAACAACCTGAAAGGCGCCGGCATCTCATGAACTCTCCTCGAATTCTGCTGGTCGAAGACAGCGCGATTCAAGGGGAATTGCTGCGCCGACTGCTGGTTGAACAAGGTTACGACTGCCAGGTCGCGAAAGACGGAGAGGCAGGCCTGATTGCATTGCAAGCCGAGCCGGCGACACGGGCCAGGCTGGTCATCAGCGACGTCACAATGCCGGTCATGGGCGGCTATCAGATGTGCACGCTCATCAAGCAAGACCCGACCCTGAAAAGCATTCCTGTCATTCTGCTGACAGAGCTGTCAAATTCGGTCGATGTGGTGCGCGGACTGAATGCGGGTGCCGATGCTTACCTGACCAAGCCGTATGATCGCGATCGTCTGCTGCGACAGGTCAGGCAGCTGCTCGCCCATTCTGGCATCGCTGGCGATACCGGCGAGGCCGAGGCGATCGATATCGACGTCAGCGGGCAGTCCTATGCCGTGACCGCCAGCCGGCGCCAGATTTTGCACATGCTCGTATCGACCTATGACAACGCGGTCGAGCAAAACCGTGTGTTGCGCAAATTAGAACAAGAGTTGCGCGTGTTTAACAAGAAGCTGGAGTCGCGTGTCCAGGAACGCACGGCCGCGCTTGAGACGGAGCAGGCGCGCGCCAAAGAGGCCGAGCTGCGTTATCGCACGCTGTTTGCCTTGCTGCCCGAAGGCGTGGTTCTGATGTCGCCGGATAGCTGCAGTTTCATCGAGTCCAACGATGTTGCCTGCGCCCAGCTCGGCTACAGCCAGCAGGCATTCGCGAAGCTTGATCTTTTCGCGATCACCGCCGCGGATGCGCACGATGCCCTCCGAGATCACCTGAAGCTGGCGTACCTGCACGATGGATACAGCTTCACCTCGCGCCACCTGATGCAGGACGGCAGGGAGCGGGATGTCGAGATCCGGATCCGCATCATCGAACTTGGTGGTCAGCGTCTGCTGCACTGCATTTTCCGTGACATCACCGAGCTCAATCAGGCCCATCTGATGGCGCAGGAGCTTCGGCATCAAGCCGAACGCATCGAAGAGCTCAACCGCGAGATCGCGGCGATGGAGACCCTGGGTCGGCGACCACTGGAAGCGGGCATGATGGAGCCCGAAGCGATGAGCGCGCTGGTCGGCAGCCTGGCTGCGCGCTACATCAATCTGCTCGACCTTGCCGTCGAACGCCAAGCCTATCAGGTGAAGCCGGATATTGCCGGTTCACTGCGGGCTATCGCCGAGGAACTCGGCAGCGCCGGTGCCGGACCGCGCGAAGTGGTGTCGCTGCACGGTCAGGCATTGCGCGTCAAGGTTGAAGGCCTCAAGCCCGAGCTGAAATGGGCCTTCATGGAAGAAGGACGACTGATGGTGCTCGAGCTGATGGGTTACCTGGTCGCACACTATCGCAAGGTGCTGCAATGAGCGCCGTTCCGATCCCTGTCGTTACGCTGCGTTTGCAGCTGTACCTGGCCGGACCGCCGCACCCGGCCTGCCCGACATTGACCGCGCTCGACCAGTTGCGCCGGCTCGGCTACGTGATCGAACTGGAAGTGATCGACATCCGGTCCGATCCGCAGCGTGCCGAGGCTGATCGCGTGATCGCCACGCCCACGCTGGCCAAGCTCCATCCGCTGCCGATGCGGCGCGTGATGGGCGATCTGGCCGACGTGCAGCGCCTGATGCAACTGCTGCAGATTTCCTGAGGAGACGACGATGCCCCACCCGGATCAGGAAGGCCAGGTCAACAAGGTGTCGAGCGGTATCTCAGGCTTCGACGTGCTGTCGCGCGGCGGGCTGCCGAAAGGGCGTGCGACGCTGGTGGCCGGTTCGCCCGGCAGCGCGAAAACCATTTTTTCCACGCAGTTCCTGGTCGCTGGCATGGCCGCTGGCGAACCGGCCGTGTTCGTCACTTTCGAAGAATCCCCGGAAGACATACGGCGCAATGTGCTGCCGATGGGCTGGGACATCGCCCGTTGGGAAGCGGAAGGCAAGTGGCTGTTCGTCGATGGCCGCGAGCATCCGGCCGACCAGGGGGTCGTCGGCGCCTGCAGCCTGGAACCGGTGACGATACGGATACGCCATGCGATCGAGCGCATTGGCGGCCAGCGTCTGGTGATCGATTCGCTCGCCGCGCTGTTGCTGCGCTTCCCCGACCAAGACAGCGTGCGTAGCGAAATCGGTCGCGTGCTCAATGCTCTCAAGGAGATGAACGTCACCGCGATCATTACCGCAGAGCGAGTCGACGAGTACGGGCCGATCAGTCGCGACGAAGTCGAAGGCTTTGTCTGCGACAACGTGGTCGTGCTGCGCCATGTTCTCGAACGGGAGACGCGCCACCGATCGATCGAGATCCTCAAATACCGTGGCACCACCCATGGGTGTGGTGAGGTGCCGTTTACCATCAACAGCGCGGATGGCATTGCGGTGGTGGCGCCACTGCTTGATCTTGCATCACCGCCCGCCGACGCACGACGCCTGTCGAGCGGCATCGCGGTGCTGGACCAGATGTGCGGCGGCGGCCTCACCGGCGGCCTGGTTACCTTGCTGTCCGGGCCCAGCGGCAGCGGCAAGACCATCTTCGCCGGTAGCTTCGCGGCCGGCTCGCCGGAAGATCGCTGCCTGTACGTGTCGACCGAGGAGGGGACTGGCACGCTGGCGCGCGATTTTGCCGGCTGTGGCATTGCGTTTGACGAAGCCTGTGCGCAGGGCCGGCTGAAGGTGCTGGCCATCTCGCCGAATTCGGCGGGCATGGTCGACCACCTGACACGCATCCTGCGCGAACTGGATGCCTTTCAGCCGCAGCGCCTGGTGATCGATAGTCTCGCCTCGTTCGAGCGCATCACGCCGGCGCTGCAATTCAACACCTTTGTGTCACAGCTGACCGACTATGCCCGGGCGCGTGGCATCGTCACGATCCTGACCACCACAGCGCGGCTGGTCGGCCATGATTCGCTGACCGAAGATCAGGCCCTGTCAGTAGCCGACGCCATCATCCTGCTTCGCTACATCGAGGTCTTCGGTGAAGTCAGGCGGGGCATCACCGTCCTTAAATTGCGCGGCTCGCAGCACGACCACGGAATCCGCGAATTCACGATCACCAATGACGGCATCAATATCGGTCACGCATTCCGCAATGTCAGCGGCATCCTGGCCGGCACGCCCAGCCACGGGGGAACGCAGGAAGAATCGCGCGTCGAATCGATGTTCGAGAGAAGCTGACATGAACAATCTCATTGATTTCCCGAACGACGCCGAGCGCTTTCAGCAAAGGCTGCAGCGTATCATCGAGAACGACATCAATGGCGTCCTGGTGTTGAGCGAGGAAGGCACGATCCAGTTCGCCAACCCGGCTGCAGCTCGAATGTTCGGTCGCAGCGTCGACGACCTGGTAGGCCAGCTGTTCGGACTGCCTGTCGTGGTCAATGAAATGACGCAGATCGAAGTCTTGCGCCAGGGACGGCCCTGTCCGGTCGAGATGCGCATCACCCCCATCACCTGGCCCGACGAGCCGGCGCTACTGGTGTCGTTGCATGACCTGTCGGAGCGCATACGCTTTGAACAGGAGCTGTCGCACCGAAACACCCATGACGCGCTGACTGATTTGCCGGCCCAACAACTGTTGCTGGAAGCTCTGGATCAGGCTATTTATGCGGCGCGGCGCGCAGGCACCCGCATTGCGTTGCTGGTGCTGCAGCTGAACCGTATTGCGATGCTGAACGTCAGCCTTGGCCATGCGGCCACCGATGCGCTGCTACTGGAGGCGGTGCGCCGCCTGCAGCTATTGCAGCCGCATACGCTGGCGCGCATTCACAACGAGGATTTCGTGTTCGTGATGGACGGCCTGGTGGACGATCAGGACATCACCCGCCTCACGGACCAACTCCGCGCCGTGCTGACCGACCCGTTTGACTGGGAAGGCAGTCTGCTGCCGATGGAAGCCATTGCCGGCATCGCGATTTATCCCAAAGACGCCACGGAAGCTGCACCTTTGCTGCAATGTGCCGAGGTCGCGCTGTTCGATTCGCGCGAAGGCGGACGTGCCGGCTTCGTTTACGCATCGCCCGAACTGAATGATAGGGTCCAGCATCGGATGGCCAACGAAGTTGCACTGCGGCGCGGGTTTGCCAACGGTGAGCTGGAGATGTTCTACCAGCCGCGCGTGAGCCTCAGCACCGGGTACATTGTCGGAGCCGAAGCGCTGATGCGCTGGCGTGATCCGCAGCGCGGCATCGTGCCGCCGATGGAATTCATTCCGCTGGCCGAAGAATCCGGTCTGATCATCCCGATCACCGAGTGGGCGCTGGAGGTCGTCAGTCGACAGCAGAAGCAGTGGTTGGATGTCGGTTGCAATCCGGTTCCGGTGTCGGTCAATCTGTGCGGCGATCACTTCGCCAACCAGAATCTGCCCGCCACACTTGAGGCAATCCTGAAGGAGAGTGGACTGCCCCCGGAACTGCTTGAGTTAGAGCTGACCGAAACCGTGGCGATGGAACACGCTGAAAAGACCATCAATCAGTTGCGTGCGATCAGGGGGCTGGGTGTGATGATTGCACTTGATGATTTCGGCACCGGCTACTCGTCGCTGTCTTACCTGGAACGCTTTCCTATCGATATCCTGAAAGTCGATATCTCCTTCGTGCGAGGTGTCGTCAATAATCCGGACGATGCGGCGATCACCAGCGCCATCATCGCGATGGCGCATCAACTTGGGTATGAAGTGGTCGCCGAAGGTGTTGAATGCGAAGCGCAGCGCAAATTTCTCGCCGACCTTCGTTGCGAGGAGGGACAGGGCTACCTGTTCTCGAAGCCCGTCACCTCTGCCGAGTTTGGGCAACTGCTACACGGCTGCTGGTGTTATCCGGGGCAGCCGCCGCCAGAAGTCGCCGAGCCGATTCCGACGCAGCTGGTGCTCCTCGACGCCAGTGTGGCGCGCCGCCACCTGCTGCAGCAGTTTCTTCAGCAGTCCAATTTTGAAGTGTATGCATGTGCGCTGCCACAGGAAGTCAAGTCGTGCGTCACGCATGCAGCCATTTCGATACTGCTGCTGCGCGACGACATCGGCACCGACGCACAGGAACTGCTCGATGACTTGGCTGCTCACCATCCCGAATTGATGCGTGTGATGCTGGCGCCTCCCGCATCGCTGTCCGCAATGTCGGCCCTGGCCGACCATAGAATTACCCACATCCTGTCGACGGCCTTGCCGCCACAGCGTCAGCTGAATTTTTTGCGCAAACTGATTGCTACCCAGCGGGGCGTGTCATGAAGCCGAACAAGCCGTCGCCGCATCAGCTGCCGACAGCGGGTCCCGAGCTGCTGCAGCGCCTGTCGGCACTGACTGGCCTCCGCCTGGAAGAAGGTGACTTGCAGCGTGTGCGTTCCGCTCTGGCAGGGATAGATCAATCGGATGCTGACGACCGCCAACAGCTGGCCTCGGCGCTGATCCCGCTGGAGAGCTTCTTCTTCCGTGACGCCGGGCAGGTCGCGCTTATCCGGGAGCGCCTGCTGCCACAGCGCATCCGGGTACGCGCTGCATCGCGCACATTGCGCCTGTGGAGCGCTGGCTGCGCCACTGGCGAGGAAGCCTACACCCTTGCCATCCTGCTGGCCGAATTGCTGCCGGATTTGCATAGCTGGAAGATTGACATTGTCGCTTCCGACATCAATCGCCATGCGCTGGAACGCGCGCGTTCCGGCTTGTATGGCGCATGGTCTTTCCGCGGCGTGCCCGACAGCGTGCGCGCGCGCCATTTCCGCGCAGTGCGCGGAGGCTGGCAGATCGAACCGGCCCTGCGTGACATGGTCACGTTCGTGGAAGATGACTTGTTGGGCTCGCCGGTGCCGGCTCTGTTGAGTGGCGAGTTTGATCTGGTGCTCTGCCGGCATGTACTGATGTACTACCAGGACGAGGCATTGGCGCGCGTGGTCGACCGTTTCGCTCGGGCGCTGGCGCCTGGCGGCTTCCTGCTGGTTGGCCACGTTGAAATGATCAGGCACAGCCATCCGCTGCTAGGGCGAATGGCGTTCCCTGAATCGGCGGTTTACTTCCGCGAGAAGGGCGGCGTTCCTGCGATAGCCCCGGTTGTGCCGTCGCCAGCATCGACCAGACCTGTCGCGGCGACCTCACCGACCCTGCCGCCCGTATCTCTGGCGCAGCCATCCTTGACCGCGGCGTCGGCATACACGACCAGCGTATCGGGCGCAGCAATAGGCGCAGGTACCGGTACAGACACCGGCACCGGCAAGAGTGATTCGCTGCCCGAGCTTGCGGATGAATTGCAGGCGGCATGGCGACTTGCTGATCGTGGCGAACTCGCGCGAGCAGCCATTTGCTGCGAACAACTCGTACACCGCCAGCCGCTGGCTGCCGGTCCGTATTATTTGCAAGCCCATCTGGCTCAGGAGCGCGGTGAATGGCAGCGCGCTCACGCACTGCTCGATCGCGTGCTTTACCTCGACCCGCAATGCGTGATGGCCTGGTTCGATCTGGCGGCGTTGTGCAGCCTGGAAGGCGACACCGACCGGTCAATGCGACTGCAGCAGATCGCTACCGGTTTGCTGGAGCGCCTGCCCCCCGATGCGCTGCTGCCGCCGAAGGCCGAGGTGAGTGCCGGTGAGATGCTGGCTGCGCTGAATGGGGTGCGTCCATCCACGGTCAGTTACTTGTAATCGTCACGATTTGTCAGCGCAGGGAGAACAATCATGCATGCCGAGCACGACGTGAATTCAAATAGACATTGGTTTGGACGGCTGCGGCCGGTCATTTTTGCCGGCTTTGGCGTCATGCTGGCAGTCATCATTGGCAGTGCCTTCGTGAACGCCTACGGGAATGCGGTACAGCGGCAGGCAAGCCTGAATGTGTCAGAGGCGCATCGCCACATCAACTTGCTGGGTCAGGTCGAGGCCTTGCTGTACCGGGCCGAGAGCGCACAACGCGGCTTTGTGATCGCAGAGCAAGAGCGCTATGTCGAGGCCTACCACCAATACATCCAGCAAATGCGGCAAACGATGAATGAGCTCAAGGCCAATCAACGCTATGACAGCGAGCGATTGGCGGCACTGCGCGAGTTTGAACAGCGGGTGCAGGAAAAAGTGGATTTCACAGCCCGGGTGCTGGTCATGGTGCGCGCGAAGAAGCGGGCCGAAGTCACTTCTTTGATCAACACGGGACAGGGAAGCGAATTGACGGAAAGAAGTCGTGATGCACTGGGACGAGTGATAGGACTGGAACAGCAGACGCTCAAGCAGCTGGAGGATGAATCGGCGCGCGCGACGAGCGTCATGGAATGGTTACTGGCGGGTGGCGCGTTGCTGGCGGCCCTGCTGTCGGCACTGGTGGTCTGGTTCATCAACCACAGAGTGGCCGGCAGCATTCGCGACGAGCTTTCTGTGTTTGGTGCATCCTCGAGTGAGATTTCAAGCGCCGTCACCGAACATGAACGTGTGGTGGGGCAGCAGGCGGCAGCGGTCGCGCAGACCACGGCCACCATGGAAGAGCTCACAATCTCGGCCGGGCAGACCTCGCAGCAGGCCGAAGCCGCTTCCGGCTCGGCACGCGACGCCCAGACCTTGACAGATACCGGACTCAAGCTGGCCGGCAAGACCGAGCAGGGGATGGACAAGCTGAAAGAAAAAATGGGCGCCGTTGCAGAACATATCCTGCGGCTGTCCGAGCAGGCAGGTCAGATTGGCCAGATCGCCAATCTGGTCGGCGATCTGGCCAGCCAAACCAATATGCTGGCGCTGAATGCCGCTGTCGAGGCGGCGCGGGCGGGTGAGCAGGGCAAGGGATTTGCCGTGGTCGCTGCCGAACTACGACAACTTGCCGACCAGAGCAAGAAGTCAGCCGAACGCGCAAACTCCCTGGTGACCGACATACAGCGTGCCACCAATGCCGCCGTGATGGTGACCGAGACCGGCACATTGACCGTGAATGAAGTTTCCTCGATTGCCCAACAGACCGGACAAACCTTCCGAGACCTGACGACCATTGCCAGCAATGTGTACGAAAATGCGCAGCAGGTGTTGTTGAATAGTCAGGAACAAGTGCGATCGATCCGACAGGTCGCCGATGCCATGCGCAGCCTGGCAAGCAGCTCGTCGGAGATGGCAGCCAGTACCAGCCAGACCAAAACCGGATTGCAAAGGCTGACGCTGGTCGCGTTGACGATACAGGGCATGCTGTAGGCGCTGGCATGCCTTGTCGGGCGTGGTTCAGTTGGGTGTGGTTCAGTTGGGCGGGGCGATCCCCAGCAGTTCGAAGAACTTGTCCAGCGAACCGGCGGATGCACTGACTTCCTTCACCATCTGCGGCAAGCCCATCTGCCCCAGTGCGACTGCGCGCTGCACCAGGTAGGGCGTCGGGCTGTGCGGCTCGATCGTCTGCAGGTAGGTGGCGACGGCCATCAGGGTCGCATAGGCTTGTTCGCGATCGCGCAACGAGTTTTGCGGGACCCCCGCTTTGTTTTCCAGAGCTTGGGATTGGACAGAAAGGGGGTGTCCCAGAGATTCCAGGGATGGTCCGGCAGATTCCCCATCCTTGGCGACGGTGGTCACTGCTTCGGCCACCGGTACATCGGCCACCGGTGCTTCGACGGGCGCAGGCAGCTCCCGCAACAGGCTGTCGGCCGCCATCCGTACCGCTTCCAGCGTTGCCGCCAGCTTCGACAGCGAGGGCGACTCCTGCCCGAGCTTGTCATCGAGACAGAGCGTCAGCGCCTGCAGCGTGGCCAGTCCGAATGCGGCG
>JBDKLN010000195.1:0-33470 GCA_039806045.1 Pseudomonadota bacterium | reverse complement strand
CGTCGCGTTCTCGCATTACCTCGGCGATGCGGCCGGACAGATCTTCGTGTTCTTCATCCTGACCGTTGCCGCAGCCGAGTCTGCGATCGGGCTGGCCATCATCGTCGTGCTGTTCCGTAACCTGAACACCATCGACGTTGAAGACCTCGACAGGCTCAAGGGCTAAGACGCGGACCGGCGGGTGCCGGCAGCGATAAAGACAACCATTTGACCGAACAATAAAGACACAAGGCATCCCATGGCAGGGCAACTGAACCCTCAACTGCTGCTGGCCGTACCGCTGGCCCCGCTGGCCGGGTCGATGATTGCCGGCCTGTTCGGCACGCGCTTCTTCGGCAACCTGATCGGCCGCACCGCGTCCCACAGCGTCACCATCCTCGGCGTCCTGATCGCTTTCCTGATCTCGGCGCAAACGCTGATGCAGGTGATGGATGGCGCGAGCTACAGCGGCACGGTCTACACCTGGATGACGCTGGGCGAGCTGAAGCTGGAGATCGGCTTCCTGATCGACAGCCTGACCGCGATGATGATGTGCGTGGTGACCTTCGTGTCGCTGATGGTGCACATCTACACCATCGGCTACATGCAGGATGACGAGGGCTACAACCGGTTCTTCGCCTACATCTCGCTGTTCACGTTCGCGATGCTGATGCTCGTCATGAGCAACAACTTCCTGCAGCTGTTCTTCGGCTGGGAGGCGGTCGGCCTGGTGTCCTACCTGCTGATCGGCTTCTGGTTCAAGCGCCCGACCGCCATCTTCGCGAACATGAAGGCCTTCCTGGTCAACCGCGTCGGTGACTTCGGTTTCATCCTCGGCATCGGCCTGCTGCTGGCCTTTGCAGGTTCGATGAACTACGCCGAGGTGTTTGCCAAGCGCGAAGAGCTGGCGCTGCTGACGCTGCCGGGCAGCCACTGGATGCTGCTGACCGTCGCCTGCATCTGCCTGTTCATCGGCGCGATGGGCAAGTCGGCGCAGTTCCCGTTGCATGTCTGGCTGCCGGATTCGATGGAAGGCCCGACCCCGATCTCGGCGCTGATCCACGCGGCGACCATGGTCACGGCCGGCATCTTCATGGTGGCGCGCATGTCGCCACTGTTCGAGCTGTCGGATACGGCGCTGAACTTCGTGCTCGTGATTGGCGCGATCACGGCGCTGTTCATGGGCTTCCTCGGCATCATCCAGAACGACATCAAGCGCGTGGTCGCGTACTCGACGCTGTCCCAGCTCGGCTACATGACGGTGGCGCTCGGTGCATCGGCGTACTCGGTCGCGGTATTCCACCTGATGACGCACGCGTTCTTCAAGGCGCTGCTCTTCCTCGGCGCCGGCGCCGTCATCATCGGCATGCACCATGACCAGGACATCCGCAACATGGGCGGCCTGCGCAAGTACATGCCCATCACCTGGATCACCAGCCTGCTCGGTTCGCTGGCGCTGATCGGCACGCCGTTCTTCTCCGGCTTCTATTCGAAGGACAGCATCATCGAGGCCGTGCATGCGACCCACCTGCCGGGCGCAAGCTTTGCGAACTTCGCGGTGCTGGCCGGCGTGTTCGTCACGGCTTTCTATTCGTTCCGCATGTACTTCCTCGTCTTCCACGGCGAAGAGCGTTTCGGCAAGGCGCCTGACGACCATGGTCACGACGGCCATGACGATCATCATGGCGATGACCACCCCCATGGCCTGGCTCCGGGTGAGAAACCGCACGAGGCACCGTGGGTCGTGACGCTTCCGCTGGTGCTGCTGGCCATCCCGTCAGTGGTGATCGGCTACCTGACGATCGACAGCATGCTGTTCGGCGACTTCTTCAAGGGCGTGATTTTCGTGTCCGACGCCCACCCGGCGATGGCCGAGCTGGCGCATGAATTCCACGGTGCCGCCGCGATGGGCATGCACGCGCTGACCAGCGAGCCGTTCTGGCTGGCGCTGGGTGGTGTGGTTGCGGCCTGGTACTGCTACCTGGTCAACCCGAAAGTGCCGGCCTGGTTCTACGACAAGTTCCGCGTGCTACACACCCTGCTGGACAACAAGTACTACATGGACAAGATCAATGAGGTCGTGTTCGCTGCGGGTGCCCGCGTGCTGGGCCGCGGCCTGTCGACCGTCGGCGATCGCGCGCTGATCGATGGCCTGGTGGTCAATGGTTCGGCGCGCGCGGTCGGCTGGTTCGCGACGGTGACCCGTAGCTTCCAGACCGGCTACATCTATCACTATGCATTCACGATGATCGTCGCGGTCGCGCTGTACCTGGGCTACCGCCTGATGAAGGCCTGATTTTTCATCGCCTGCCAACGTAAACGACTTTCAGCCAGCGAAGAACAAGACCAACCATGCAGTCAACCACTCCTCTCCTGAGCCTCGCGATCTGGCTGCCGATCGCCTTCGGCGCGCTGGTGCTGGCGACCGGCGACGACAGCCGTGCCGCGCAAGTGCGCGGCCTGTCCCTGATCGGCGCGATCGTCAGCTTCCTGGTCACGCTGCCGCTGGTTGCGGGCTTCGACGCTGCCGCGCACGGCATGCAGTTCGTCGAGAAATCGCTGTGGATCGAGCGCTTCAGCGTCAACTATTACCTCGGCATCGACGGCCTGTCGCTGTGGTTCGTGCCGCTGACGGCCTTCATCACCGTGCTGGTCGTGATCGCCGGCTGGGAAGTGATCGAGAAGCGTGTCGCGCAGTACATGGGCGCCTTCCTCATCCTGTCGGGCGTGATGATCGGCGTGTTCTGCGCGCTGGACGCCTTGCTGTTCTACGTCTTCTTCGAAGCGACCCTGATCCCGATGTTCATCATCATCGGCGTCTGGGGCGGCCCGCGCCGCGTGTATGCGGCGATCAAGTTCTTCCTGTACACCTTCCTTGGCTCGCTGCTGATGCTGGTGGCGCTGATCTGGCTGTACTACCAGTCGGGCAGCTTTGACATCCAGGCCTGGCAGCAATTGCCGATCGCACTCGGTCCGCAAAAGCTGCTGTTCTTCGCGTTCCTGATCGCGTTCGCGGTCAAGGTGCCGATGTGGCCGGTGCATACCTGGCTGCCGGATGCGCACGTCGAAGCGCCGACCGGCGGTTCCGTGGTGCTGGCGGCGATCATGCTGAAGCTCGGCGGCTACGGTTTCCTGCGGTTCTCGCTGCCGATCGCGCCAGACGCCAGCCATAGCCTGGCCGGCATGATGATCGCGCTGTCGCTGATTGCCGTGATCTATATTGGCCTGGTCGCGCTGGTGCAGGCTGATATGAAGAAGCTGGTCGCCTACTCGTCGATCGCGCACATGGGCTTCGTCACGCTGGGCTTCTTCGTCTTCGGCGAGATGGCGGTGCAGGGCGGCCTGATGCAAATGATCTCGCACGGCTTCGTGTCGGGCGCGATGTTCCTGTGTATCGGCGTGCTGTATGACCGCGTGCATTCGCGCGAGATTGCTGACTATGGCGGCGTGATCAACACCATGCCGCGCTTTGCGGCATTGTTCGTGCTGTTTTCGCTGGCCAATGCGGGTCTGCCGGGCACCTCGGGCTTCATCGGCGAATTCATGGTCATCCTCGGCGCGGTGAAATACAGCTTCTGGATCGGCGCGCTGGCCGCCACGGCATTGATCCTCGGTGCGGCGTATTCGCTGTGGCTGGTCAAGCGCGTGGTGTTCGGCGAAGTCGGCAATGCGCACGTGGCCGAACTGACCGACCTGAACCAGCGGGAATTCCTGATTCTGGGTGTGCTGGCGATCGCGACGATCTGGATGGGTGTCTATCCTGCGCCGTTCACCGACCTGACTCACACCTCGGTCACCGACCTGCTGCAACACGTCGCGACCAGCAAGCTGCCGCAATAAGCGGGCAGGGCACCGTAACAGACTAAGCGACATCAAGTACGAGATAGGCAGACATGACTGACCTGAACCTGATCCCGGCCTCGGCCGAAATTTTCCTCGCCATTGCGATCATGGTGGTGCTGGTCGCCGGCCTGTTCGTGCGCGAAGAACAGACCCCACTCAGCCACTGGCTGTCGCTGGCTGCCATCGCCGCCACCGGCCTGATCGCGATTCAGGGCTTCAATATGCCAGGCAGCGAGTACACGTTCGGCAACATGTACGTGACCGATGCGATGGCCAAGCTGTTGAAGCTGTTCGCCTGTATCGCCACCATCATGACCCTGGTGTATTCGCGCCAGTATGCAATCGAGCGTGACCTGCTGGGTGGCATGCTGCACGGCGAGTTCTATGTGCTGGCACTGATGACGCTGCTGGGCCAGATGATCATGATCTCGGGCCACAGCTTCCTCGTCATCTACCTCGGACTTGAGCTGATGTCGCTGTCGCTGTATGCACTGGTGGCGCTGCGCCGCGACCATGCGCTGTCGACCGAAGCGGCGATGAAGTATTTCGTGCTGGGCGCGCTGGCGTCGGGCTTCATGTTGTACGGCATGTCGATGATGTATGGCGCCACCGGCTCGCTCGACCTGTCCGAGGTCGCGCAGGCGCTGGTCAAGGGCCATGCGAATGAACTGGTACTGGTGCTGGGCCTGGTGTTCATCGTCGCCGGCCTCGCGTTCAAGCTGGGTGCCGCACCGTTCCACATGTGGGCGCCGGATGTTTACCAGGGCTCGCCGACGGCGGTCACGCTGCTGCTGGGCGCCGCACCGAAGCTGGCAGCGTTTGCGATCTGCATTCGCGTGCTGGTCGAAGGCCTGGGCGCGCTGGCCGTGCACTGGCAGCAGATGCTGATCGCGATGGCGCTGGTCTCGATGGCCGTTGGCAACATCACCGCGATCGCGCAATCCAACATCAAGCGCATGCTGGCGTACTCGACCATCTCCCAAACCGGCTTCATGTTGCTGGGCCTGCTGTCGGGCGTCTTCCAGGGCGGCACGGCGGCATCGGCCACCCATGCCTACAGCGCGGCGATGTTTTACACGGTCACCTATGTGCTGACGACGCTGGGCACCTTCGCTACCATCCTGTTACTGGCGCGCCGCGGTTTCGAGGCCGAGAACCTCGATGACTTCAAGGGCCTGAACCAGCGCAGCCCGTGGTTCGCCGCCGTGATGATGGTGCTGCTGTTGTCGCTGGCCGGCGTGCCGCCGATGGTGGGCTTCTATGCGAAGCTGGCCGTGCTGCAAGCGGCACTCGCTGCCGGCCATTTGTGGCTGGTGATTGTCGCGGTGCTATTCTCGCTGGTCGGAGCGTATTACTACCTGCGCGTGGTCAAGCTGATGTACTTCGACGAGCCGGTCGATACCACCCCAATCGCCGCTTCTGGTGGCGTGCGCTTCACGCTGTCGCTGAACGGCATCGCGGTGGTGCTGCTCGGTGTGCTGCCAGGCCCGCTGATGGTGGCCTGCGCCCATTCGATCGCGCAAGCGCTCGGTTCCTGATTTAAAGAGTTACGTGAATACTTCTGCAGCAAGCTGGATCGTCATCGTGCTGATGGCGATCGCAGCCAATTTTCCTTTCCTCACCGAGCGCGGTTTCGGCATCAAGGTGCTGACGCAGGGGCACAAGCCAGCCTGGCTGCGCATTGTCGAACTGCTGGTGCTGTACCTGCTGGTGCTGGGCTTTGCACGCGTCATCGAATCGTCGATGGGCAATGCCTTCCCGCAGGGCTGGCAGTTCTACGCCGTGACGGTTTGCCTGTTCATGGTGCTGGGCTTCCCGGGCTTCGTGCATCGTTACCTGCGCCGCCATCACGGC
Organism: Pseudomonadota bacterium; assembly: GCA_039806045.1. Lineage (GTDB taxonomy): Bacteria > Pseudomonadota > Gammaproteobacteria > Burkholderiales > Burkholderiaceae_D > Pernthalerella. The sequence continues at coordinate 27,794 of JBDKLN010000195.1, read as the reverse complement.
GAGCAGGACTGAGCAAAAGCGGCCGTCATGGACAAGCACCTGACGGAAAGCCTGATCAGCGGCGAGCTGGTCTTTGACGGCAAATTGCTGAAGGTCCGTCGCGACACGGTGCGCCTGCCGAATGGCGGCGAAGCCACCCGAGAATACTTCCGCCATCCTGGTGCCGTGGTGATCATCCCGATGCTCGATGACGGCACCGTGGTGCTGGAGCGCCAGTACCGTTATCCGAATGATCGCGTCTTCATCGAATTCCCGGCAGGCAAGCTCGAAGTGGGCGAAGACCCGCTGCGATGCGCGCAACGTGAGCTGAAGGAAGAGACGGGCTACGAAGCGCGCGACTGGCAATTCGTCTGCACCATCCACAATGCGATCGCCTATTGCGACGAGCATCTCGAGATCTTCCTCGCACGCCGGCTGACGGCCGGCGAGCGCCAGTTGGACGAGGAAGAATTCCTCGACGTGTTCAGCGTGCCGGTCGGCCAGCTGATGGACTGGGTCAGGGAAGGGAAGATCACCGACGTGAAAACGATGATCGGTGCCTTCTGGCTGGAGAAGATCTTGCGCGGGGAGTGGCAGCCGCCTGCGCGCTGACGCCGTACTCGCCTATCACCACTCACTGGTTGCTGTTTGCATGAAAAAAGCCCGCAGCAATGCGGGCTTTTTCATGGGCAGGAAGACGCTCAGCGCTGCGTCTCGACCTGCACCAGCGGCTCCGACGAAACGGCAGCCATCGGCTTGCGCTCGCGTGGCACGCGGGCCGGTGCCACGACTTGCGCTGCCGCTTCCTGCACCGCACGCAGCTTGGCCGGATCGGTGCTGGCCATCTGCAGGCCGGCGGCGGCCAGCATCGCGTCGAGATCGGTGGCGCTGGCGGCCGGTGCAACGGCGACCGGGGCCGGTGCAACGACCGGGGCCGGTGCAACGACTGGGGCCGGCGCGGGCGCCGCAACAGGCTCTGCCACCGGGGCAGGTTGCGCCACGGCTGCCGGCTCAGCGATGACGGCCGGCGCAGTTTCGGCCACCGGGGCCGGCTCTGCCGCGGCTTGCACTACCGGAGCAGCGATCACAGACTCTACTGCAGGGGCGAGCGGAGCTTCGACAGCGGCAGCTTGCGGTGCGACCGGCGCGGCTGCAGGGGCTGCATGCTCGGCAGCCGCGACGTCGACCGGCGCAGCGACATGACCTTCGGCGTCCGTGTATTCTGCGCCTTCATCGCTATCGGCACCTTCCGAACCGTCTTCAGCGCCTTCGGCATTGCCTGCCTGGTCGCGATTGCGGTTGCGGTTGCGACCACCACGACGGCGGCGACGGCGCGGCTGCTCCTCGCCACCTTCGGCAGCGACGCCTTCGACACCGTCGACTTGCGCTTCGGTCGGCTCGCCATCAACCGCTTGTGAGGCGTGGGCAACTTGCGCTGCTTCGGTCACGCCTTCGGCGGCGATCAGCGGCAGCTGGTTGTCGTCGACCGGCTTGCGTTCCTCGCGCGGTGCGCGCGGCTGGCGCTCGCGGCGGCCCTGGCCTTCACGGCCTTCAGCAGCTTGCTGCGGGTCGCGGTTCTCGGCCTTGGGCTCGCGCGGCTCGCGGCCTTCACGATTGTCGCGACCGCCTTCGCGGCCTTCACGACCCTCGCGGCCTTCCCGCGTCTTGGGCTGGCGGCCGCCTTCTTTCGCGACGGCTTCCTTGGCGACGTCCTTGCTGTCTTTGGCGCGGGCTTCGTTGCCGTTGCCACGCTCGTCCTTGTCACGGCCACGGCCACCACGGCGACGCGAACGGCCGCCACGGTCACCGCGATCGCCGCGCTCACCGTTGCGCTCGCGCGTTGCCGGCTTGGCGGCAGCGGGCTCGGCAGCGGCCGGCTTCTTGCGGAACAGGCCGAACAGGCGCGACAGGAAACCTTCCGCCGCGGCTTCGGTCGCTGCGGCCGGGGCTGCCTGCTCGGGCTTGCGCTCGACGATCGGTGCCGGCTGGTCCGGGGTAATGCTCTTGACCACGGCTTCCTGGCGCGGCTTGGCTTCTTCGGCCTTGCGCTTGCTGTAGCCGACGTCGGTATCGACTTCCTCGGCCATCTTGTAGCTGGCCTGCAGGTCGTCGAGGCGCGGATCGTCGTGCTTGATGCGCTCCATCTTGTAATGCGGCGTTTCGAGATGCTTGTTCGGGATCATGATCACGGACACGCGGTGGCGGGTCTCGATCTTCAGGATCTCGCCGCGCTTCTCGTTCAGCAGGAAAGCGGCGACATCGACCGGCGCCTGCACGTGGATGGCCGCCGAGTTTTCCTTCATCGCTTCTTCCTGGATGATGCGCAGCACTTGCAGCGCGGAAGATTCGGTGTCGCGGATGTGGCCGGTGCCGTTGCAGCGCGGGCAGGTCACGTGGCTGCCTTCGGACAGCGACGGACGCAGGCGCTGGCGCGACAGTTCCATCAGGCCGAAGCGCGAGATCTTGCCCATCTGGACGCGGGCGCGGTCGTAGTGCAGGGCATCCTTCAGGCGGCTCTCGACTTCGCGCTGGTTCTTCGCGTTTTCCATGTCGATGAAGTCGATCACGATCAGGCCGCCCAAGTCGCGCAGGCGCAACTGGCGGGCCACTTCGTCGGCCGCTTCAAGGTTGGTATTGAAGGCGGTGGTCTCGATGTCGCTGCCGCGGGTGGCGCGTGCGGAGTTGACGTCGATCGACACCAGCGCTTCGGTGTGGTCGATCACGATCGCGCCGCCGGAAGGCAGCGGCACGGTGCGCGAGTAGGCGGTTTCGATCTGGTGCTCGATCTGGAAGCGCGAGAACAGCGGCACGTCGTCGCGGTAGCGCTTCACACGGTGCACCATGTCCGGCATCACGTGGCTCATGAACTGCTGGGCCTGTTCGTAGATGTCGTCGGTGTCGATCAGAATTTCGCCGATGTCGGGCTGGAAGTAGTCGCGGATTGCGCGAATGACCAGCGACGATTCCTGATAGATCAGGAAGGCGCCCGGCGCCGACTTGCTGGCGCCTTCGATCGCGGTCCACAGCTGCATCAGGTAGTTCAGGTCCCACTGCAGCTCTTCGACGTTGCGGCCGATGCCGGCGGTTCGGGCGATGACGGACATGCCCTGCGGCAGGTCCAGCTTGTCCATCGTCTCGCGCAGTTCCTGGCGATCCTCGCCTTCGACACGGCGCGACACGCCGCCGCCGCGCGGGTTGTTGGGCATCAGCACCAGATAACGGCCGGCCAGCGAGATGAACGAGGTCAGGGCTGCGCCCTTGTTGCCGCGTTCCTCTTTTTCGACCTGGACCATGATCTCCTGGCCTTCGCGCAGCGCATCACGGATGCTGGCGTTGCGCACGTCCACGCCTTCACGGAAGTAGCTGCGCGCCACTTCCTTGAACGGCAGGAAGCCGTGGCGCTCCTCGCCGTAATTGACGAAGCAGGCCTCGAGCGAAGGCTCGATGCGGGTAATGACACCCTTGTAGATGTTGGATTTGCGTTGCTCGCGACCGGCGGTCTCGATATCGATGTCGATCAGCTTCTGGCCGTCGACGATGGCCACGCGCAGCTCTTCTTGCTGGGTGGCGTTGAACAACATGCGTTTCATGTAACACTCCGCGGCCCAAGGGGGCCTTCATGCCGCGCAAAAAACAAGCGCGGCAAACTCAGGGATGCATGCGAGGACGGAGGCTGGAGAGGAGGAGGGTTGCCATGACGTGTGGCGTCGCGCGCAAGCGCGGGCCGCACAGGGCGCGGATGAACTGCTCAGCTTGCCGCAGCAAAGCCCGCGACCATTCCATGCACTGGCAGCGTCGCTCGTGGCGCCTGCAAGCTGGAGTGGGTGGTGGCGGGCTTGAACATATCGATGTGATAGTCGGGGTGCGTAATCGGCAAAAACGTAACAGCTGCATCTGCCAGCGAGCTTCCCATTGAGGGCGAGCTCGCCAGACTTTATCCTTGAATTCCAGTACTCTGATCCAGCACCTGCGGCGCACAGTCCGATCGCAACTTCGGAGCGACCCTGACAGCACAGCGGCACTGCATGCACAGCTTTATGCCAGTTCGATAACCTGTTGTGGATGCCGAACCAGCCTTACTTGCCATCGTATTTGCCGAAGCCGGCGAGGCCGATAACGGTGCCCCCTGTGTAGAATAGTCTTTTTCTTCTGACACACGCAGGGGTAGAGCCTGTCCCATTGGGCCGCTGGCGGCGTTACGCCTCCTTGCCGTACAAACTGTACTGTCTGCATCGGCGCGCCTTGCCAGCGACCCAATGGGACAGACTCTAAACTCTGCTTTGCGATTATATATTCAAAATGAAGGACTTAGCGAGATATTCCAATCCTGGATCTGATTCTCGCAGCGCCGCCGCCGATACGGCCGGACGGCCCGAGGTCCGAATGGTGACGATCGGCCCCGATGACGCCGGTCAGCGCATCGATAACTTTTTGCTACGGATCTGCAAAGGCGTCCCCAAAAGCCACGTCTATCAGGTGCTGCGCTCGGGCCAGGTGCGGGTCAACAAGGGGCGCATCGCCCAGACCTACCGACTGGAAGAAGGCGACCTGGTGCGGGTGCCGCCGATGCGAATTGCCCAATCGGCAAGTGGCGCCGCCATCGCGGAAGGCCGGGCGCCCGCGGCCGAATTCCCGATCCTGTTCGAAGATGATGCCATTTTGATCATCGACAAGCCTGCCGGCGTGGCCGTCCATGGCGGCTCCGGCGTGTCGTTTGGCGTGATCGAGCAGCTGCGCGCGGCGCGGCCGCAGGCAAAGTTTCTTGAACTGGTGCACCGGCTTGACCGCGAAACCTCCGGTGTGCTGGTGCTGGCCAAGAAGCGTAGTGCGCTGGTCCATCTGCACGACCAGATCCGCGATGGCGGCGGTATGGACAAGCGCTACCTGACGCTGGTGCGGGGTGACTGGCAAAACAAGCGCCAACACGTGAGGCTGCCCCTGTTCAAATACACCGCGGCCGACGGCGAGCGCCGCGTGCGAGTCCAAGCCGACGGGCTGCCGTCGCACACGGTCTTCAATTTATTGCGAAAATACGGTCCGTACGCATTGCTGGAAGCCGAGCTCAAGACTGGCCGCACGCACCAGATCCGTGTGCATCTGGCATCCTCGGGATTTCCCATCGCAGGTGATGACAAGTACGGCGATTTTGCGCTGAACAAGCAGTTGCAGAAGGCGGGCGACGGGCACGGTGCGTTGAAGCGCATGTTCCTGCATGCATGGCGACTGGCCTTCACGCACCCGCTGACGGGCGAACCGGTGAAGGTGGAGGCGCCGCTGCCGATGGATTGCCGCCGCTTCCTTGACAGCCTGCTCGAAGCAACGCCGGCAGCACGACCAACCGATCAATAAGACTCAGGGCCGCAAGGCCAAAGGCGCGCAGATGCCCCGCAAACAATTCGACATGATCGTCTTCGACTGGGACGGCACGCTGATGGACAGCACCTCGGCCATCATTGCCGCGATGCAGTCGGCCGCGCGCGACCTTGGCCTGCCGGAACCGGACAAAAAATCCGCGTCCTACGTGATCGGCCTCGGGCTGCAGGATGCGCTGCAGGCCGTGTTGCCTGACCTCGATCCGGTGCATTACCCGCGCATGGTCGAGCGTTACCGTTATCACTACCTGTCGCGTGACCAGGAACTGACGTTGTTCGACGGCGCGCGCGAAATGCTCGAGGACCTGGCTTCTCAAAGTTATTTCCTGGCCGTGGCCACCGGCAAAAGCCGCGTGGGCCTGAACCGCGCACTGGCCACGTCAGGATTGACCTCACTGTTCGATGCGACCCGCTGCGCCGACGAGACGTTTTCCAAGCCCAACCCGGCCATGCTGTTGGAGTTGACGCGCGAACTGGGGCAGGACATGAGGCGCACCGTGATGATCGGCGATACGACGCATGACCTGCTGATGGCCAGCAATGCCGGCGCGGCCGCGATCAGCGTCAATTACGGCGCGCATCCCGCGCACGAACTGGCCGCGCATTCGCCGCTGTACGGCGCATCGTCGATCAAGGAACTGCATGCCTGGCTGAACGAGCACGCATGAGCAAGCCGTCGGAAGGTGACGCAGACTGGGCATGACGTGAGCGAACTGATTTATATCTGCGAGGGCAGCGAGCTGGTCGATGGTGCCAAGGGCGTACGCTTTCCGGTGACTGCGGGTGGTGAAGACTGGACGGCCTTCGTTGTGCGCTTTGGCGACAAGGCCTATGCCTACCTGAATCGCTGCGCGCATGTGCCGATGGAACTCGACTGGAACCAGGGCGAGTTCTTTGAATCGAGCGGCCTTTACCTGATGTGCGCCACCCATGGCGCGTTGTACGAGCCGGAGACCGGCAAGTGCGCTGGCGGTCCCTGCCGTGGCGGGAAACTGCGGCCGGTGAGCATCGTGGAGCGGGACGACAAGGTGTACTGGCAGCCGGATGATTACCTGGGCCCGGCGCGCGCCTGACCAGATCAGCTATGCTGTCAGGCATCCCCGGCAAATTCAGCACCCGAGACAACAAAGACCGATAGTGACGGACAGCCACCATGACCGACCCGACTCCCGAATCCGGCAACAGCCTGCCCAGTTCCGATGATGCTGCCGCAAGGCCCGCACAACAACAAGGCCTGCCGTATGACGCGCTGGAAAAGCTGGCGCAAGGCATGCTGGAAGAGCAGCGCGCGAACCGCCGTTGGCGCAACATTTTCCGCATCGGCCTGCTGGTGGTGGCGTTGTTTGCGATCTATGCCGCACTGGACTTGAAGGGTGGCGCCAAGCAGGCCAGCACCCGGCACACCGCGATGGTCGAAATCACCGGCGAGATCGATGCCGACAGCAGCACGGCTTCGGTCGATTCCATCCTGCCGGCGTTGCAAGAGGCGTTCGGTGACGAAGGCTCGGTGGGCGTCGTGCTGCGCATGAACAGCCCGGGCGGCAGCCCGGTGCAATCGGCGATCGTGAACGACGAGATCACGCGCCTGCGCAAGCTGCACCCGAAGAAGCCGGTATACGTGGTGGTGGAAGACATGTGCGCGTCCGGCTGCTATTACATCGCAGCCGCGGCTGATCGCATCTACGTGAGCCAGGCCAGCGTGGTGGGTTCGATCGGCGTGCTGATGAGCAGCTTCGGCTTCACCGGCCTGATGAACAAGCTCGGCGTCGAGCGCCGCCTGCTGACAGCCGGCGAGAACAAGGCGATGATGGACCCGTTCTCCGAGCAGAACCCGCGCCACCGCGAGTTCACGCAGGCGATGCTCAAAGAGATCCACCAGCAGTTCATCGCCGCGGTGAAGGCCGGGCGCGGCAAGCGCCTGAAGGACAACCCGGAAATTTTCTCCGGACTATTCTGGACCGGCAGCCGGGCGATCTCGCTGGGCCTGGCGGATAGTCTGGGCACGGTCGACAGCGTCGCGCGCGATGTGCTGAAGGCCGAGGATGTGATTGATTACACCGTGCGCGAGGGCTTGTCGGATCGCGTGCTGAAGAAATTTGGTGCCGCAGTCGGCGAGTCGATGGCCAAGGCCATGGTCACCGACGCGGTTCGGCCGCGCTGAGCCTGCTCAGGCGAGAAACAGGAACACCGTCGGTTTCTTGCGGAAAGGCGGCATCTTGCCGCCGGCGATCGCCTGCTTCCATGCACTGGCAGTCTTGGTGGCGACCGATTCGGTCTCCAGCGTGAGGTCGGTCGCCACGCATACCAGCGTATTGCCCGAGCAATGCGCCGCGAGCGCTTCCAGCATCGCTTCATTGCGGTAAGGCGTTTCGATCAGGATTTGCGTCTGCTTTTCCTGTCGCGAGCGTTGCTCCAGCTGCTTGATGCGTGATGCGCGGTCGGCGGCATCCGTCGGCAGGTAGCCGTGGAAGGCGAAGCTCTGGCCATTGAGGCCACTGGCCATCAGGGCCAGCATCAGCGAGGACGGGCCGACCAGCGGTTTGACGGTGATGCCTTTCTGGTGTGCGAGTCGCACGAGGTCGGCGCCCGGGTCGGCCACGGCCGGCAGGCCGGCTTCAGACAGCAGCCCCACGTCTTTCCCTTCCTGCAGCGGCGCCAGCAGGGCGGCCACTTCGGTCGCAGGCGTGTTCACGTTCAGTTCGCTGATGCGTATTTCCTGCAGCACCGTTTTTAGCGGATGGGTCTGCGCGACGCGCTTCAGGAACGCGCGTGCTGTCTTCGCATTCTCTGCGATGTAGCAATCGAGACTGGCGGTCAGCTCGCGCACCGGCGCGGGAATCACCGCGTCGAGCTGCTCGCTGCCCAGCGAATTGGGTATCAGGTACAGGGTGCCGGCCATCACGCTTGCTTCGTCGTCAGGCCGCAGAAGGCGACGCCGGCCTTCCTCAGCATGGTGGTCAGCGCAATCAGCGGCAGCCCGGTGAGGGCGGTCGGGTCGTCGCTGCGCAGGCTCTCGATCAGCACGATGCCCAGGCCTTCATTCTTTGCGCTGCCGGCGCAGTCATACGGCTGCTCGATGCGCAAGTAGGCATCGAGTTCGTGATCGGGCAGGTCGCGCAGGCGCACCGCGGTTTGCACGTTCTCGAGCTGTACAGCCGTTTGTTCGCCGCGGTTGTCGAGCAGGCACAGCGCGGTGTGGAAGATGGTTTCGCGGCCGCGCATCTTTGTCAGCTGGGCCAGTGCGTTGGCATGGTTGCCGGGCTTGCCGATGTGCTCGCCGTCGAGCGTGGCGACCTGGTCGGAGCCGATGACCAGTGCCGAACCTACGCGGCGGGCGATCTCGGCCGCCTTGGCCTGTGCCAGTCGCAGCGCGGTGGCCGGCGGCGTTTCCCCTGGCAATGGGGATTCGTCGATGTCGGGTGCGATGGCCTCAAACGGCAATTGCAAACGCGATAACAGTTCGCTGCGATAAGCGGAGCTTGAGGCGAGGATCAGGCGAGGCATGACAGGGGCTGGGCGAGCGGTTGGGACAGGACGGGTAGGCCGGATGGGCGAAACCCTGCTATCATAGCTGGTTTTCCAGCGTTTCCCGTCCCAAGCCCATTCCTGAGGCGCGGGCGCGGAGGCCGTCCGGAGTGCCTTCATGAGCGATACCACGGTCGACAGTGTCGAGTTTGCCCGCACCGGCGAGTCCCGTTCCGGGGTGGTGTCGGTCGCCAGCCTTGGCCGCCTGTCCGCCGAGTTGGCCGATACGTCCGGTGAGCTGCAGTGGACCATCACCGGTGGGCGTCATGCGATCGGCGCGCCGCAGCTGAACATGCAGGTCAAAGGCGAAGTGACGCTGGTTTGCCAGCGCTGCCTGGCGCCGTTTGCACATGTGATCGCGACCGATACCGTGCTGGTGCTGGCGCGTGACGAGGCCGACGCCGACGAGACGGAAGAAAAGCTCGACGACGACAGTATCGATGTGATCGTCGGCGATGCGCGGCAAGACCTGTTGCAGCTGGTCGAAGACGATGCGCTGCTGGCCTTGCCACTGTCGCCGCGCCACGACACCTGTCCGGGCGATGCGCCTGCGGTGCCGCAGGACAAGCGCGAGTCGCCGTTCGCGGCGCTGAAAGGCCTGAAAAATTAAGGGCTTGCGTGGCCAGGTGGCCACACGGGCTCGCCGTCCGTTACGGGATTGGCAAGTATCCGGAAGTGGGAGAAATCTGCTTCCCTTGTGTTAAAATTTTGGATTCACCGAATTAGGAGTACGCCATGGCAGTTCAGCAGAACAAAAAGACCCCGTCGAAGCGCGGTATGCACCGCTCGCACGATTTCCTGACCGCGCCGGCAACGGCCATCGAGCCGACGACTGGCGAGACGCACCTGCGTCACCACATCAGCCCGAACGGCTTCTACCGTGGCCGCAAGGTCCTGAAGACCAAAAACGACGAATAATTCGTCCCACTGTATTCCAACAATTCGGCGCAACAGCGGGCTGAACCAGCCCTGAGCGCCGTTTTTGTATGCGCACACAGTGTCACACCGTCATGGTCACGCGACCGGGCTGCTTCGGCTACATCGAGCAGGCCCGGACGGCCTTGAGATCATGACCGTCAATATCTCCATTGACTGCATGGGCGGCGATCACGGCCCCTCAGTCACGGTACCTGCCTCTGTAGCTTTCGCGAATCGCGAGCCCGACGCCCACATGGTGCTGGTCGGTCGCGAGGACGTCGTGCGTGCCGAGCTCAGGAAACTGGGCGCCGAGCAGCATCCGCGCATCAGCATCGTCAACGCGACCGAAGTGGTCGAGATGGACGATCCGCTCGAAGTCGCGCTGCGCCGGAAAAAAGATTCATCGATGCGGGTCGCAATCAGCCTCGTGAAGTCCGGCGACGCGCAGGCCTGCGTCTCGGCCGGCAACACCGGCGCGCTGATGGCCGTGTCGCGCTATCTGCTTAAGACCCTGGCCGGCGTTGATCGCCCGGCAATCTGCACGATTCTGCCGAACCAGAAGGACGGCCCCACCTATGTGCTCGACCTCGGCGCCAACGTCGATTGCGAACCGCTGCACCTGCACCAGTTCGCGCTGATGGGGTCGGCGTTGGTGTCGGCGGTCGAGGGCCATGCGCGCCCGACCGTCGGCCTGCTGAACGTCGGCGAAGAGGACATCAAGGGCAACGAGCTGGTCAAGCAGACGGCAGAGCTGCTGCGCGCCGACCACGCGAAGGGCCTGATCAATTTCTACGGCAACGTCGAAGGCAATGACATCTTCGAGGGCACGACCGACATCGTTGTCTGCGATGGCTTCGTCGGCAACGTCACGCTGAAGGCCGCCGAAGGCCTGGGCCGGCTGATCAAGGGCGTGCTGACCAGCGAGCTGAAGAAGGGCTGGATCAACATGCTGGGCGCGCTGATTGCGCAGCGCGCGCTGAAGAACATTTCGCAGCGCCTGAACCCGTCCCGCTACAATGGCGCAAGCCTGCTCGGCCTGCGTGGGCTGGTGTTCAAGAGCCATGGCGGCGAGAGCGCCTACGGCTTCGAATGGGCGATCCGCCGCGCGTATGAAGCGGCACGCCACGATGTGCTGTCGCGTATTGAAACTTCGATCGCGGAATTGATGCCGCAGTCGGCAACGGCGCCGGCTGCAGTACAGGCATCGATTCCGGTCACAGAGACAAAAACTGCATGAGCAAATATTCCCGCATCGTCGGCACCGGCAGCTGCCTGCCGCCGCACCGCGTGACCAACGCCGAGCTGGCAGCGACGCTGGCCGAAAAAGGTTTGGAGACGTCCGACGAATGGATCGTCTCGCGCAGCGGCATCTCCGCTCGCCATTTCGCCGACAAGGGGGTGATGTCGTCCGACCTCGCCGTCACGGCCGCGCAGAATGCGCTGCAGATGGCCGGCTTGCAGCCGAATGACATCGACCTGATCATCCTCGCCACCTCGACGCCCGATTACCTGGGCGGCTTCCCGAGCACCGCCTGCGTGGTGCAGAAGAAGCTGGGCATCACCAACGAAGCCGCCGCACTGGACGTGCAGGCGGTCTGCAGCGGCTTCGTCTATGCGCTGTCAGTGGCTGACAGCTTCATCAAGTCGGGCATGCACCAGCGCGCGCTGGTGATCGGCGCCGAAGTGTTCTCGCGCATCCTCGATTTCAACGACCGTACCACCTGCGTGCTGTTTGGCGACGGCGCCGGCGCCGTGGTGCTGTCGGCTTCCGACGAGCCGGGCATTCTGGCCTCGCGCCTGCATGCCGACGGCCGTCATACCGATATCCTTTGCGTGCCGGGCAACGTCGCTGACGGCGCCGTCGCCGGCAGCGCGTTCCTGACCATGGATGGCCAGGCCGTGTTCAAGATGGCCGTATCGGTGCTGGAGAAAGTCGCCAACGAGGCACTGGAAGCGGCCGGCATGCAGTCGTCGCAGATCGACTGGCTGATCCCGCACCAGGCCAACATCCGCATCATGCAGGGCACCGCGAAAAAGCTCGGCCTGCCGCTGGACAAGATGGTGGTCACCGTCGACCAGCATGGCAACACCTCGGCCGCGTCGATCCCGCTGGCGCTGGACGTCGCCATGCGCGATGGGCGCGTCAAGCCGGGACAGCACCTGATGATGGAAGGCGTGGGCGGCGGCTTCACCTGGGGCGCGGTGCTCGCGCGGGTCTGAGCTTTTCGAGTCTATCGGACAGACCCATGCCTGAAGACGCGCTTGCCTCCCGACGCGAGCAAGCCCCGAACCACACGACAACATTCCAATACCTGACAACGACATGAGCTCACTCGCATTCGTCTTCCCCGGCCAGGGTTCGCAAGCGATCGGCATGCTGAACGGCTTTGCCGGCAACGCGACCGTCGCCGACACCATCGCCGAAGCTTCCGATGCCCTCAACGTCGATCTCGCCAAGATGATCGCCGAGGGTCCGAAGGAAGAACTCGACCTCACGACCAACACGCAGCCGGTGATGCTGGCCTGCGCCGTTGCCTTCTACCGCGCATGGATCGCCGCCGGTGGCGCGACCCCGGCGCTCGTCGCCGGCCACAGCCTCGGAGAATATTCGGCGCTGGTCGCCGCCGGCGTCATCGACTTCAAGGACGCCGTGCCGCTGGTGCGCTTCCGCGCGCAGGCGATGCAGGAAGCGGTGCCGGTCGGGCAGGGCGGCATGGCGGCCATTCTCGGCCTGTCGGATGATGACGTCCGTGCCGCGTGCGCCGAAGCCGCGCAAGGCGACGTCGTCGAGCCAGTCAACTTCAATGCGCCGGCGCAGGTCGTGATCGCCGGTCACAAGGCCGCCGTCGAACGTGCCTGCGAAGCCGCGAAGGCCAAGGGCGCCAAGCGCGCGTTGCCGCTGCCGGTGTCGGCGCCTTTCCATTCGTCGTTGCTGAAGCCTGCGTCGGATCGCCTGCGTGACTATCTGGCGAACGTGAATTTCTCGGCACCGAAAATCGAGCTGATCAACAACGTCGATGTCGCCATCGTGACCGACCCGGCCGCGATCAAGGATGCGCTGGTGCGCCAGGCAGCAAGCCCGGTGCGTTGGGTGGAATCGGTGAACAAGATGGCGCGCATGGGCGTGACCCGTGTCGTCGAATGCGGTCCGGGCAAGGTGCTGACGGGCCTCGTCAAACGTATCAATGGCGAACTGACAGGCGAGGCCATCGTGGACCAGGCCTCGCTGGACGCCGCATTGGAGGCAGGCAAGTGATGAACCGTGGATCCAGTCTGGAAAAACAAGTCGCGCTGGTGACCGGCGCATCGCGCGGCATCGGCCGTGCCATCGCCGTTGAGCTCGCCAAGCGTGGCGCGACCGTGATCGGCACAGCCACCACCGAAGCCGGTGCTGCGGCCATTACCGAGTACCTGCAGGCCGTTCGTGCCGACGCCGGACGTGGCGCGGTACTGAACGTGACCGATGCGGAACAGTCGAATGCGCTGATCGAGGAAATCGGCAAGCAGCATGGCGGCATCAGCATCCTGGTCAACAACGCCGGCATCACGCAAGACCAGCTTGCCATGCGCATGAAGGACGAGGAGTGGGACGCCGTGATCGCGACCAACCTGACAGCCGTCGGCCGCATGTCGCGTGCCGTGCTGCGCGGCATGATGAAGGCCAAGCATGGCCGCATCATCAGCATTACCTCGGTGGTCGGTTCGGCCGGCAACCCGGGCCAGATGAACTATGCGGCGGCCAAGGCGGGCGTGGCCGGCATGAGCCGCGCGCTGGCACGTGAAATCGGCAGCCGCAACATCACCGTCAACTGCGTCGCACCCGGTTTCATCGACACCGACATGACCAAGGCGCTGAACGAGCAGCAGGTCGCTGCGTTGCTGCAGCAGATCCCTGCCGGCCGTTTCGGCATGCCGGAAGACATCGCTGCGGCCGTGGCCTTCCTGGCGTCGGATGATGCCGCCTACATCACCGGCACCACGCTGCACGTGAACGGCGGGATGTACATGAGCGGGGGCTAACGCCTTGCGACGATATTCCCCGGCAGGATCATTCCTGCCGGTATACAGATTGCTCTGAGTAGTTAATAAAAGCAAAAGCCGAAACACTTAAGTTTCACCGCGCAAACCTGATAGAATGCGCGCACTTTTACGTACAACCCACCCACTGGAGGACCCTGATGTCTGACATCGAATCCCGCGTCAAGAAAATCGTTGCCGAACAACTCGGTGTCTCTGAAGCAGACATCAAACTGGAATCGTCGTTTGTCGACGACCTCGGCGCTGACTCCCTCGACACGGTTGAACTGGTGATGGCGCTCGAAGACGAATTCGAAATGGAGATCCCGGACGAGCAGGCCGAGAAGATCACCACCGTCCAGCAAGCCATCGATTACGCCAAGGCGCACGTCAAGGCCTAAGATTCCGACGAGACGTGCCGCCCCTGGCGGCACGTTTCACTTGAGAGGTACTGAAGCATAAAACCGCACACGCTGCGGGCTGCTAACGGTTGTCAGGGTGTTGAATTTCCCGGCATCCCCGTCGCACGGCGACGCTGACCCGGCATGAAACGCAGTTTTTTTCAGTATTATCTTGGTCTGAATCTTTTTTCGTTTTCAGGAGCACCGTTTGACCCGTCCTAATCGTCGCCGCGTCGTTGTCACCGGACTTGGATGCGTTTCTCCCGTCGGCAATTCGATACCCGACGCATGGCAGTCACTGCTGGCTGGCCAGTCCGGCATCGCGACCATTACCAAGTTTGACGCCAGCGCGTTTTCCACGACCTTCGCCGGTGAGGTGAAAGGTTTCAATGTCGAGGACTACATGCCCGGCAAGGAAGCGCGCCACATGGATACCTTCATCCATTACGGCATGGCGGCGGGCATCCAGGCGATGCGGGACAGCGGCCTCGAAGTGACCGACGCCAACGCCGAGCGCATCGGCGTGATGGTCGGCTCGGGCATCGGTGGCCTGCCGATGATCGAAGAAACCCACGCAGAACTGACCAAGCGCGGCCCGCGCCGCATCAGCCCGTTCTTCGTGCCGGCCTCGATCATCAACATGATTTCCGGTCACCTGTCGATCAAGTACGGCCTCAAGGGCCCGAACCTGGCGATCGTGACCGCTTGCACCACCGGCTTGCATTGCATCGGCGAAGCCGGTCGCCTGATCGAGTACGGCGATGCTGACGTGATGATCGCGGGGGGGGCCGAATCGACCGTGTCGCCGCTGGGCCTCGGTGGCTTCGCTGCCGCCCGCGCACTGTCGTCGCGCAATGATGATCCGGCCACCGCGTCCCGTCCGTGGGACAAGGACCGTGACGGCTTCGTGCTCGGCGAAGGCGCCGGCGTCATGGTGCTGGAAGAGTACGAACACGCGAAGGCACGCGGCGCAAAGATCTACGCGGAACTGCTCGGTTTCGGCATGAGCGCTGACGCCCACCACATGACCGCACCCCTGGAAGATGGCGACGGCGCACGTCGTTGCATGATCTCCGCGATGCGCAATGCCGGCGTCAACGCCGACCAGATCGATTATGTGAACGCACACGGCACTTCGACGCCGCTGGGCGACGTGGCCGAGACGGTGGCGATCAAGCGCGCGCTGGGCGACCATGCGAAGAACATCGTCGTC
The DNA here is from genome assembly GCA_039806045.1 of Pseudomonadota bacterium. Taxonomy (GTDB): domain Bacteria; phylum Pseudomonadota; class Gammaproteobacteria; order Burkholderiales; family Burkholderiaceae_D; genus Pernthalerella. The sequence goes on along the minus strand of JBDKLN010000195.1, from coordinate 12,369 downwards.
AATTCGACCAAGTCGATGACGGGGCACCTGCTGGGTGGCGCGGGCGGTCTCGAATCGGTGTTCACGGTACTCGCCTTGCACCATCAGAAGTCGCCGCCGACGATCAACATCTTCAACCAGGATCCGAACTGTGACCTCGATTATGTCGCCAACACTGCGCGCGACATGAAGATCGACGTTGCCGTCAAAAACTCCTTCGGCTTCGGCGGCACCAACGGTACGCTGGTGTTCGGCAAGGCCTGATCCTTCGCGTCGCACGATGCTGCTGCAGCGTGCGACGCACTCCCTGATTTCCCCGTACTGACATGTCCATCGCCGTCTCGGCGGGGATCGCGCGTTCGCGCTTGCTGGCGGCGATCTGTGTCGCCATGTCTGCGGTACTGCTCGGCGCCGCCGCGCTGCTGATGCCCGACACGCCGGCGCTGTCGGTCCTTTGCGCCATTGCTGCCGCCGGTCTCGCTTTGTTCCCGCTCTCGACCCCTAAAGCCTGTCGGATTGATGTAACCGGCATCGGCCAAATTTTATTGACCGACACTGTGCGTGAGGCTGTTGCTGATCGCACCACTCAGTCAATGGCGACAGCCGAGGTGGTTCAATTGCTGGGGGACTCGACACTCTGGTCATCGATGATGGTGCTGCGACTGCAATCCGCATCAGGCCGGATCACGCGTCTGGTGCTGCTTCCTGACAGCATGGATCGCGAGGCGTTTCGCGCCTTGTCCGTTGCCTGTCGATGGATCGCATCGCGCGGCACGCCAGTCGATACCTGAATGACGCCGAATCCCTGATCGCCTGATTGAACTTTTTTAATTTCACTCAGTCAACGTGTAGGGAAGCGCTGATTTCAATCCCGAGAATTTTCGAAACTGCCTGCGATTCGTCGGACCTTGCCCTTGCTTGCAGCCTTGCCGGCGCGGGCGAATTAAGAACGCCGACCGACGCCGGGCACAGCCCGTGCCAATAACATCAGTCATCAGCCTTGACCTGCCGTGCATGCGGCAGGCGACTTCCCGCGCTTTGCATGAGCACGAGGAATCGGGGATTGACGACAGAACGCGACATCGATCAACTGCTGGTTGATCGCGTCCAGCATGGAGACAAGAAGGCGTTCGAGCTGCTGGTATCCAAGTATCAACGCAAGCTGATGCGGCTGGTGTCGCGGCTGGTGCGCGACCAGGCCGAGGCCGAGGATGTGGTGCAGGAAGCTTTCATCAAGGCGTATCGCGCCCTGCCGCAATTCCGAGGCGAATCAGCGTTCTATACCTGGCTGTATCGGATCGGCATCAACACGGCCAAGAATTATCTGGTGACCCAAGGCCGGCGCGCGCCCACATCCACTGAAGCAGACGCTGAAGAGGCGGAAACTTTTGATGATGGGGAACATCTAAGAGATATCAACACGCCCGAATCCATGCTGGCCACCAAGCAGATCGCGGAGACGGTCAACGTGGCGATGGAGGCGCTGCCCGAGGAATTGCGGATGGCCATTACCTTGCGGGAGATTGAAGGCCTCAGTTACGACGAGATCGCCGAGGCGATGGGTTGTCCCATCGGCACGGTGCGCAGCCGGATTTTTCGTGCGCGCGAGGCGATCGCCGAGAAGCTGAGGCCATTGCTCGACACGGCCATCGACAAGCGCTGGTAGGGGCGCTGAAGGTATTGAACAACACAGCATCAGGCAGGGAGCATCATGGAACGCCGTGATTCAACGAAAGTAACAGCGAAAGAAAAAATCTCTGCACTGGTCGATGGGGAAGCCGACCCCGATGGCTTGCGTGAATGGGTGGCCCAACTCGCGCAAAGCGAGGGCAGGCAGGTCTGGGATGTGTATCACCAGATTGGCGACACCCTGCGCAGCGCAGAACCGGGGCCGGCGATGAGCGAGGACTTTGGCGCGCGCTTTGCCGAACGCTTCGCATCCGAGCCCATCTTATTGCCGCCGCGCCGCAGCCTGATGGCGCGACTGGGCGGCTGGCCGACCACGATGGCCGCGGTCGCTGCGGCCGGATTTGGCTTTTTCATTGCGCCGTCCCTGATGCGCGATGCCGGGCCCGTCGCGCCGGCTTCAGTCGCCACCGGTATGCAGGCGGCCGCCCCGGCATTGTCCATCACGGCGGCAGTGCAGGCCTCGGCCGCTGACGAAGACGAGACTCTCGACTACATCGCGTTGCACCAGCGCGCCCATGCGTCGCTGTACGGGGCGGCGCCGGCCCTGCACCCGGCCGTGCTTGAAGCCACTTCGCCGCGCTGACGCATGACCGGCATGTCCCGGCTGGCGCGGACCTCGTTCGCTGCGCTGTTGGCGCTGGCGGCACTGGCGCCCTGGGAGACGGCACGGGCGACGGGCACGACGGAGGCCGATGGCCTGCGCATGCTGGCGCGCGCGCATGCCGCTGCGCAGTCGCTGTCTTACAGCGGCACCTTTGTTCACCAGCGCGGCCTCGACGTGCGCTCGCTCCGCATCGCGCATCAGCGCTCGGCCAACGGCACGCTGGAAAAGCTCGAGAGTCTTGACGGCCCGCCGTCCGAAACCGTGCGTCGCGGAGAACGGCGGCTGACTTACCTGCCGCAGCAGCGCCGCATCCTGATCGGCGATCGCGAGTCGGGACCATCGTTCCCGGGCCTGCATGCGCTCGATGCACAGCGCCTGACCGCGCATTACCGGTTGCGCTGGCTGGGCGCCGAGCAGGTGGCGGGGCGCATGTCGTCGGCGTGGGCGCTGGAGCCGCGCGACACGCTGCGCTACGGCTACCGTTTTTGGGCCGATACGGCGAGCGGGCTGCTGCTGCGGGCCCAGACGATCAGCGAAAAAGCCGAGGTGGTCGAGCAGGCCGCATTCAGCCAGCTGTCACTCGGCCCGCTGCCGGCCACGCGCCTGAACGCCAGCACGCGTGACACACGCGGCTGGCGTACGGTGGATCTGTCTGGACGCCCGGCTGATGCAATGACGGTGGCAGCCTGGCGGCTAGGCTGGCTGCCGCCGGGCTTTCAGCCCGCAGGCACCTGGGTCCGCAAGCTGGCGCCGGCCAGCCATCGCGACGACGGCGAGCGGCAGCTGTTGCAGTTTCTGTATTCGGACGGACTGGCCGGATTGTCGATCTTTATCGAGCCCTGGTCGGCCGAGCGCAGCGCGAGGCCAGCGCAGCAGGGAGCGCTGAATATGGTCGGCAAGCGGCACGGGAAATTTTGGCTTACCATTGTTGGCGAAGTACCAATGCTGGCGATAAGGCAAATAGCCGATGCCATTGAATTCAAGGAAGCCGCCCGCAGATGAGGGCAGCAGTTTGACGTCTTATAAAAATCCCCACGGAAATCCCCACGGACAAGAACCCATGAAAACTCTCGCACTGTTCCAACGCCAGTTGTCGGCAGCTGCCTTCGCGGCTGCTGCGGCTGCGTTCATGCCGGCTGCATTGCTTGTGCCCGTCACCCTGGCCGCACCGCAGGCTGCCGCAGCCGCCGTGCTGCCCGATTTCACCGACCTCGTCGACAAGGTTGGCCCGGCCGTCGTGAATATCCGTACCACCGAGCGCCCCAAGCAGATGCAGCAGGGTGGCGCAGGCTCGGAAGACGAAGAAATGCAGGAATTCTTCCGCCGCTTCTTCGGCCAGCCGGTGCCGCCGCGCCAGCAGCAGCCGTCGCCGCGCGGACGCCGCCAGCCGCCGCAACAATCACAGGAAGAACAGCAGCAGGTGCCGCGCGGCGTCGGCTCGGGCTTCATCATTTCTTCCGATGGCTATGTGCTGACCAATGCGCACGTGGTCGAAGGTGCCGACGAGGTTTTCGTCACGCTGACCGACAAACGCGAGTTCAAGGCCAAGATCATCGGATCCGACCGTCGTACCGACGTGGCGTTGGTGAAGATCGAGGGCAGCAACCTGCCGCGCCTGACCATGGGCGATTCGAGCAAGCTGCGCGTGGGTGAATGGGTGATCGCGATCGGCTCGCCGTTCGGCCTCGAGAACACCGTCACCGCCGGCATCGTGTCGGCCAACTCGCGTGATACCGGCGATTACCTGCCGCTGATCCAGACCGATGTCGCGGTCAACCCCGGCAACTCGGGCGGCCCGCTGATCAACATGCGCGGCGAAGTCGTCGGCATCAACTCGCAGATCTACAGCCGCTCGGGCGGCTACATGGGCATTTCGTTCGCCGTGCCGATTGACGAGGCCATGCGCGTGTCCGAGCAACTGAAGTCCGTTGGCCGCGTGGTGCGTGGTCGCATCGGCGTGCAGATTGGCGAAGTGACCAAGGACGTCGCTGAGTCACTGGGCTTGCCGCGCGCGCAGGGTGCACTGGTGGCACGCGTCGAGCCGGGCAGCCCGGCCGAGAAGGCGGGCGTGGAACCAGGCGACATCATCACTTCCTTCAATGGCTCGACGATCGAGAAGTCGGGCGACTTGCCGCGCCTGGTCGGCAATACCAAGCCGGGCTCGAAGTCGACATTGACCGTACTGCGCAAGGGCGCCAAGCGCGACCTGCACGTGGTGGTGGCCGAAATGGAATCCGAGCAGCAGGCCGCGAAGAAGGACGACAAGAAGCCCAAGCAGGAGCAGGTGGCCAATGCGCTGGGCCTGGTCGTGTCGGACCTGACCGATGCGCAGAAGCGCGAGCTCAAGCTCGATGGCGGCGTGGTGGTGGATCTGGCCGATGGTCCGGCAGCGCGTGTCGGCCTGCAGCCGGGCGACCTGATCGTTCGACTCAACAATACCGATATCAAGGATGCCAAGCAGTTCAATGCGCTGGTCGCCAAGCTCGATCCGAAGAAGAATGCCTTGCTGCTGGTGCGACGCGGCGACTCGTCGCAGTTCGTGCCGGTGCGTCCGTCGACGCCATAATCCTTGCCTTGACCGCACAGCAGGGCTGCTCCGGCAGCCCTGTTTTTTTTGATGGCCCCGACCATGATCCGATTCACGCTGTATTCCCGCAGTTACTGCCACTTGTGCGAGGACATGCTCGTTGCCTTGCGCGCGCTGGCCGGCGAGCAGGTCGCGGTTGACGTCATTGACGTCGACGCCGATCCCGCGCTGGTCGAGCGCTATGACGAGCTGGTGCCGGTCTTGATAGGCCATCGTGACGACGAGCCGTCGATCGAGCTTTGTCATTATTTCTTAAATGAAAACACAGTAAGCGAATTCATCGCCCGCCGATGACGGCGCCGTACCGCGCGGGCCTGTCGCGCCGCTGAAAACCCGCGACCCTGACCGCGCCAGCCTCTGTTTCCCGCCTTTTCAGGGTGTTTCAGGCGGTATCGGCCGGGATTTTGCCCCCCAAATCCGGTAAAATGCGGGTCACTTCAGATTTCGCATCAGGCGCTCGTCCGGGCGCTTTTTTTGTATCCGGATTGTTAAATCAGCACTGAACAGCCAAGAACCGGAAACCGTCTGACTCGATGAATGGTGCTGCGGCTTTGAGCCGACGGCCACCCCGTCGCACAGCTGTGCTGGCTCGGCATGAAACACCCATTTTTTAGCATTGCCTTAATGGACCACATCAGAAATTTCTCCATCATTGCCCACATCGACCATGGCAAATCGACGCTGGCTGACCGCATCATCCAGATCTGCGGCGGCCTGTCCGACCGCGAGATGGAAGCGCAAGTGCTCGATTCGATGGACCTCGAGCGCGAGCGTGGCATCACCATCAAGGCCCAGACTGCGGCGCTGAATTACAAGGCCAAGGACGGGAAGGTCTACAACCTGAACCTGATCGATACCCCGGGGCACGTCGACTTCAGCTACGAAGTCAGCCGCTCGCTGTCGGCGTGCGAAGGCGCGCTGCTGGTGGTCGATGCATCGCAGGGCGTGGAAGCGCAGACCGTTGCCAACTGCTACACCGCGCTCGACCTGGGCGTTGAAGTGGTGCCGGTGCTGAACAAGATCGACTTGCCGTCGGCCGACCCCGACAACGCCATTGCCGAGATCGAGGACGTGATCGGCATCGAAGCCAGCGACGCCGTGCATTGCTCGGCCAAGACCGGCCTTGGTGTGGAAGATGTGCTGGAGTCGCTGATCGCCAAAGTGCCGCCGCCGCAGGGTGATCCGGATGCACCGCTGCAGGCGCTGATCGTCGACTCCTGGTTCGATAACTATGTCGGCGTCGTGATGCTGGTGCGCGTGAAGAACGGTACGCTGCGCCCGAAAGAAAAGATCCTGCTGATGGCCACCGGTGCACAGCATCTGGTCGAAAGCGTCGGCGTGTTCACGCCGAAGTCGGTATCGAAAGATTCGCTGTCGGCCGGGCAGGTGGGCTTCATCATCGCCGGCATCAAGGAACTGAAAGCCGCCAAGGTCGGCGACACCATCACGCTGGCCGCCAAGCCGGCGCCCGCGCCGCTGCCGGGCTTCAAGGAAGTGCAGCCGCAGGTGTTCGCCGGCCTGTTCCCGGTCGAGGCCAACCAGTACGATGCGCTGCGCGACTCGCTGGAAAAGCTCAAGCTCAATGACGCCGCGCTGATGTACGAGCCGGAAGTGTCACAGGCGCTGGGCTTCGGCTTCCGCTGCGGCTTCCTCGGCCTGCTGCACATGGAGATCGTGCAGGAACGCCTCGAGCGCGAATTCGACATGGACCTGATCACCACCGCGCCGACGGTGATCTATGAAGTGCTGATGCGCGACGGCACCACTATCATGGTCGACAACCCGTCCAAGATGCCGGAGCCGTCGAAGATCGAAGACATTCGCGAGCCCATTGTCACGGTCAACCTGTACATGCCGCAAGAGTATGTGGGCGCGGTGATCACGCTCTGCACGCAGAAGCGCGGTATCCAGGTCAACATGAGCTATCACGGCAAGCAGGTGCAGCTGACCTATGAAATCCCGATGGGCGAAGTGGTGCTCGATTTCTTCGATCGCCTGAAGTCCATCTCGCGCGGCTATGCGTCGATGGATTACGAGTTCAAGGAATACCGTTCGTCCGATGTCGTCAAGGTCGACATGCTGATCAACAGCGAAAAAGTCGATGCGCTGGCCATCATCGTGCACCGCTCGAACGCGCCGTTCCGCGGTCGCGCGGTCGCCGCGAAGATGCGCGAACTGATCCCGCGCCAGATGTTCGATGTTGCGATCCAGGCCGCGATCGGCTCCAACATCATCTCGCGCGAGAACGTCAAAGCCTTGCGCAAGAACGTGCTGGCCAAGTGCTATGGCGGCGACATCTCGCGTAAGCGCAAGCTGCTGGAAAAGCAGAAGGCCGGCAAGAAGCGCATGAAGCAGGTCGGCTCGGTCGAGATCCCGCAGGAAGCCTTCCTCGCGATCCTGCAAGTCGAAGAAAAATAATCCCGCGAACCTGACGACAACACCATGACCCTGCAATCCATCCTCGGCAATTTCGCGCTGATCCTGTTCCTGCTGACGATCGCCACCGGTGTCGTCTGGGCGGTCGATCGTTTCCATCTGGCGCCGGCGCGCCGCAAGAAAGCCGAAGACGCGCTCGCCGAGTTTGATGCGCGTGCTGCTCGCCTCGCCGCGGATGGCGTCAAGCCCGACCCGATCGCGCGCGCCGAACTGGTATCCCACCTTGATCGCCAGCCGACATGGGTGGCGTACACCGGCAGCTTTTTCCCGGTGATTGCGGCGGTGTTCCTGTTCCGCTCGTTCGTGATCGAGCCGTTCAAGATTCCGTCGAGTTCAATGGTGCCAACGCTGCAGATCGGCGACCTGATCCTGGTGAACAAGTACACCTACGGCATTCGCCTGCCGATCGTGAACAAGAAGATCATCCAGATCAACAACCCGGCGCGTGGCGATGTGATGGTTTTCAAGTTCCCGAAAGACCCGTCGCTGGATTACATCAAGCGCGTGGTCGGCGTACCGGGCGACAAGGTCGTCTACAAGAACAAGCAGCTGACCATCAACGGCCAGCCGCTGGCCTACGAGCGCCTGCCCGAGTACCTTGACGAAGAACGCCTGAGCTACTTCAGCCATTACCGCGAAAACCTGACCGGCATCCCGCACGAAATCCTGAACGACAACAAGGTGCCCGGCTATGTGCCGAGCCCGGACATGTTCCCGCAGCACGAGCTGTGCAGCTACGATCTCGAAGGCTTCGAATGCACCGTGCCGGCTGGACATTACTTCATGATGGGTGATAATCGGGACAACAGCCTTGACTCTCGCTATTGGGGTTTTGTTCCTGATAGAAATATTGTCGGAAAGGCATTTTTTGTCTGGATGAACCTCGGTAACCTGAAACGCATCGGCAGCTTCAAGTGAAGCCTCGTTATCGGAGCCAAACCAGCGACGGGTTGTCTCAACAGCGCGCAAGAGGTTTTTCGCTGATCGGCTTCCTGTGCACGTTGATCGTGGTCGGGGCAGCCGGTTTGCTGGCCTTGCGTGTCGGCCCCGGCGTGATCGAGTACTGGGCCGTGGAAAAAGCCATCAAGGCCGCTGCGGCAACCTCGAATACGCCCGAGGAATTGCGCGCCACTTTCGACAAGTTGGCAGCGGCCGGCTTCATCGATGCGATCGAAGGCAAGGACCTGAAGATCAGCGGCCGTGGCGAGGCCATGCAAGTCAATTTTGCGTACGAGAAGAAGGTCCCTTTGTATGGCCCGGCGAGTCTGGTGATCGAGTACAAAGGTTCGACGGCTGAAGCCAAAGATGCGGGCGATGAGGCCGGCAAAGCCTCGGAAGGCACGTCAAAGTAGCAGCGGAGTAGCGGCGGAGTAGCGGCAAGAGCCAATGGATATCGACCAACTGCAACAACGGCTGGGCCACACGTTCAGGAATGCTGCGCTGCTGCAGCAGGCCCTGACGCACCGCAGCCATAGCAGCCTGCACAACGAGCGCCTCGAGTTCCTTGGCGACTCGGTGCTCAATTGCGTCGTTGCGTCCTTGCTGTTCGAGAAGTACGGCAAAATCGATGAAGGCGACCTGTCGCGCCTGCGTGCCAACCTCGTCAAGCAGCAATCGCTGTACGAGATTGCGCAGCGTCTGGAATTGTCACAATGCCTGCGCCTCGGCGAAGGCGAGCTGAAGTCGGGTGGCTTCCGCCGTCCATCCATCCTTGCCGATACGCTGGAAGCGCTGTTCGGCGCCATTTTCCTCGATGCGGGTTTCGATGCGGCGCGCGACGTGATCCGCGCGATGTATGTACCCATCCTGCAAAGCGTGGACCCGAAGACGCTGGGCAAGGATGCGAAGACCCTGTTGCAAGAGTACTTGCAAGGCAAGAAAATTGCGCTGCCGCAGTACAACGTCGTCGCCACCCACGGCGCGGCTCACAATCAGGAATTCGAGGTCGAATGTCTGGTGCCGAAGCTCGACATCCAGGTCTTCGGCACCGGTGGCAGTCGCCGGGCCGGCGAGCAGGCTGCGGCCAAGCTCGCGCTGGATGCGGTGCAGGCTGCGACCGTCAAGACGCCGGCCGCACCCAAAAAATCGCGTCAGCGCACCACGCAGCTGAAGCTGGCCGGTATCGCGACCGTCCAGCCGGATGCACCGGTCGAGCCTTCGGCCGCCGACAAGGCCGGGAAGAGCGACAAAGCGGATAAGGCCGACAAGGCGAAGAAATTGCATGCCCGTCCTGTGCGCATGTCCGCTTCGCGCGACGCGCAGGAAGAACGGGACGCCCATGGCGCCAACGGCAGTCGCGGCGCCCACGACGCCAGCGATCACCACACAGAAGCGGCGGCGCAGGAGCGGTCCGCCACCCAGGAACACCAGAACGAATTGCTGCTCGATCCCGATGCGGGCAAGGGCAGTACCGTCAACCACACCAAATCCGCATGAGTTCCTCCTCCGCCAGCACTGATTTCCGGTGCGGCTATATCGCCATCGTCGGCCGTCCGAACGTCGGCAAGTCCACGCTGATGAACAAGCTGATCGGCGCCAAGGTCAGTATTACGTCGCGCAAGGCGCAGACCACGCGCCACCGCATCACCGGCATCCAGACCCGCGAGGATGCGCAGTATGTGTACGTCGATACGCCCGGCTTCCAGACCCGCCACAGCAATGCGCTGAACAAGACACTCAACCGCACCGTCACCACCACGCTGACCGCAGCTGATGTCGTGCTTTATGTGGTCGAGGCGGGCATCTTCGGCGATGCCGATGCGAAGGTGCTCGAGCTGCTGCCGGCCAAGGTGCCGGTCATCCTCGTCATCAACAAGGCGGACCGCCTGAAGGACAAGGCGCCGCTGATGGCGTTCGCGCAGGAAGTCGCCGCCAGGCGCGACTTCGCGGCCATCGTGCCGGTGTCGGCCAAGCAGGGCTTCCAGCTCGATCGCCTGGAAGGCGAGATACGTCGTTATCTGCCGGCGGGCGACGCCATTTTTGATGAAGACGATATCACCGACCGCAGCGAAAAATTCCTCGCCGCCGAGATCGTGCGCGAAAAAGTGTTCCGCTTCGTTGGCGACGAGCTGCCGTATACCAGCACCGTCGTGATCGAGAAGTTCGAGCAGGAAGGCGCGCTGCGCCGCATTTTCGCCGCCATCCTTGTTGGTCGCGATGCCCACAAGGCGATGCTGATCGGGCAGAAGGGCGCGCGCCTGAAGGAAATCTCGACCCAGTCGCGGCTGGACATGGAGAAGCTCTTCGGTGGCCCCGTCTACCTGGAGATCTGGGTCAAGGTGAAGTCGGGCTGGGCCGACAACGAGGCCGGCCTGCGCGCCTACGGTTACGAGTAAGGCGCTGATGGACGCGGTAGCGCAGACCGTCACACCGCCACGCGCCGCTGACAAGCCGGCGCCAGCGCAGACACAGCCCCAGCCACCCCGTGGCAAGCCACCGGAGCGCGAGCATCGCGTCGCCAATCAGCCGGGCTTCGTGCTGCACAGTTACGCGTATAAGGAAACCAGCCTGATCGTCGAGGTGTTTGCGCGCGACCATGGCCGGGTGCCGCTGATCGCGAAGGGCGCAAAGCGTCCGCATTCGAGATTGCGCGGCGTGCTGCAGACCTTCCAGCCGCTGCAGCTGGCCTGGAGCGGCAAATCGGAAGTGCGCACGCTGGTGTCGGCCGAATGGGTGGGCGGGCTGCTGCCGTTGGAACGCTCGGCGCTGCTGTGCGGCTTTTACCTGAATGAATTGCTGGTCAAACTGCTGGCCCGTGACGACCCGCACCCGCAGCTGTTCGACCAGTATGTGTCGGCCCTGAACCAGCTCGCGCATGAAGAGCCGCCGTCCATCGTGCTACGCAAGTTCGAACTGGCCTTGTTGAAGGAAACCGGCGTGGCCGGCAGCCTGGTCAGGTTGTCAGGCGGGCGGTTTGTCGACGCTGACCTGGTCTATGTGTTCGATCCCGAGCGCGGCCCGCGTGAGGCGGTGGCCAGCGATACCGCGCCTGCCGTCTCTGGCAAGACCCTGATGGACATGGAGGCCGGCGACTATGCGGATCCTGCCACGCAGCAGCAGAGCAAGTTCCTGATGCGCCACCTGCTCGGGCATCACCTCGGCGGCACGCCGCTGAACACGCGACAAATATTAATCGACTTGTTGCAGCTGTGAGGGTGCAGACCAGACTATAAGCAGCGATAAAGACAACGATAAATACAACGATAAAGACAGCGACAACGAAGCACCGCAAGCCCCTCCCGACGTTTTGACCTTGAACCTCTGACCATGAGTTACCTCAATCCGCACGGCGCCATGATCGACCTCGGCGTCAACATCGACCACGTCGCCACGCTGCGCAACGCACGCGGCACGGCGTATCCTGACCCGCTGCAGGCGGCCTTGCTGGCCGAGCAGGCCGGTGCCGATGCGATCACACTGCACTTGCGCGAAGACCGTCGCCATATTCGTGATGCCGACGTCGAGAAAATCCGTCCGCAGCTGAGCACCCGCATGAACCTCGAATCTGCGGTGACTGAAGAGATGATAGATTTCGCGTGCCGCATTCGGCCGCACGATGCCTGCCTCGTTCCTGAGCGCCGTGAAGAGGTCACGACCGAAGGCGGCCTTGACGTGGTGCGCCACTTCGATGACGTCAAGAAGGCTTGCCGGCGGCTGGCTGCGCTGGATATCCGCGTGTCGCTATTCATTGATGCTGATGTCGATCAGATCCGTGCCGCTGCCGACCTGGGTGCGCCCGTCATCGAGCTGCATACCGGCCGCTATGCCGACACCGACGGCGATGAGCAGCTGGCCGAACTGGAGCGCATTCGACGCGGTGTCGAAGCCGGCGTGCAGGCCGGCCTGAAGGTGAATGCCGGCCACGGCCTGCATTACACGAACGTGCAGGCGATCGCTGCCATTACCGATATCGCCGAACTCAACATTGGCCACGCGATCGTCGCGCATGCCGTGTTCGCCGGCTGGGAAAATGCCGTGCGCGAGATGAAGGCCATCATGACCCGCGCGCGGCTCGAAGCGCTGAAGTCGCGTTAAGCAACACCAGCTTTGCACCGGACAGGGGGCGCAGACGATG
>JBDKLN010000194.1:0-10911 GCA_039806045.1 Pseudomonadota bacterium | reverse complement strand
TGCGACGACCATGAAGGTTCGGGCGCAGTCAAGGTGGTGCAGTGGGACGGCAAGAAGTGGGTGTCGCTGTCGAAGACCTGGATCACCGGCGACAAGGCCCTGGTGCGCAAGCTGCTGGAAGCGTCGTCGGCAGCGTATGCGAAGGAAAAGAACATCACGCCCGCTTGCGCCAAGTAGCCAACCACGTATTGCCCGATACCCGCACGACTCCCGGTGACCGTTTGCGCACTATCAAGCGCGGCAAGGCGCCATTAATAAACCACGTCTCCGCAGCCTGTACTCAGAACCACCCCGATCACGGGGTGATGCCTGTTGATGCACTGCTGTCTGTCCTGACCAACGACAAGGAGACCCGCACCATGCTTGCCCTCGCCACTCGTACCCACGCTGTACGCCATGTCCACGTGAATGCCCCCGCAGCGACGCTGCACGGCATCAAGCCGACATCGTCACCTGCGCTGCACCCGCGTACCGCTTTGCCGGCACCGGCCGGCTGGACCCGCGCGCAATCAGCCGGCTATTTTTTCGATGCTGCACACCACACGGCACTGACGCTGAAGGAGCTGCTGCGGGTCGCGCCGCCGGGCAGCGAAGCGCTGGGCGTGCGCCCGAACAGCGAGCTGTTACGCGATGCGATGTATTCACTGGTCGAGTCCGTATGCCCGCGGATAGAAGATGACTACGAGAGCCGCGCATTCTTCAACGAGCTGCTGGCCATGCATTTGTCGGGGCTGAGTACCGCCGAGCTGCAAGCCTTGTCGACCTTCCTGAAGGCTGCCGGCTTCAGCGGCGTGGTCACCGAATCCGTCTGGAGCGACGCGGTGTATGAAGACTTCGGCTTTGCGAACGGACTGCCGTCGGCCCGCCAGCGCACGCTGATGCTGCCGCAGGACTGGCAAAACCTGGTCGATCATGTGGTGGACGAAGTCGCCGCCTCGGAAAAGAAGCTGGTGCGCGGCGGTCTGCCGAACGTGGCCGAGTCCCGCTTCACGCGCCAGATCATGGCGCATGCGGCCCAGGTATGGGCAAGTTCCGACCGGTCGATGACGACGCTGGCGGGGTTCGCCAATGACTTATGCGGCGCGCTGGGACTGGCCGGCGGCCCGGACGACGTGACCTCGGGCTCCGTGCCCTCGGGCGCCAGCAGCATCAACTGGACTGGCAGCACGATGATGGTGGACTCACGCGCCTTCAAGGCGCTGAAGAACGATGCCGACGGGCTGGTGTTCAACAGTGTGTTGCGCGACTTGCTGGAAGCCGTGCTGGCACGTCGGATGTTCGGCGAACATGCCAGTCCGCTACGGCTGTCCCCCCACAACCTGATGCTGGTGCATCGCGCGATCGATGACATCTCAGCCCAGCCACCGTCGGCGCCGACGCCTGCGCTGAGCGACGCCGCTGCGCGGCTGGTAGCCCAGACGCCACGCTTCGGCAAGGTACAGGTGATGCCATTGACGGGGGTGGCGCTCGGCCATGTCTGGATCGGCAATACCCTGTCCGTCGTGCCCGACCGCACGCAACCGTCGGTCGAGATCGGCACGCGTTTCATCCGTCCCGGCGGCCGGCTGGAAGCCGATGAATGTTCAGTGCTCGAATGGCCCATTCGCTGGCTGACAGGGATTGAGAACGAGAGCCTGTATCCCGCCAGCCATGCGTGGCACATCACGGTGCCGGTGCCGTCGCTGCGGCTGCAACAATCGGCAGCGCAGGTCGCGCAGCAATGGAAGGAACAACAACGCCGGTATCGCTTCATCGGCACCCCGTACGGCATGCCCAGCCAGGGCTGTCGCGCGAGTGTGATGCTGGCCGTCGAACAGGGCATGGATAATGAAGCGCGCGCGCTGTTCAGGCATTACAACGCCGGCCTGGCCGAGCCGGATTCGCCGACTGAGGTGGCATTGCGCATGAATCGCTTCATGCAATGGGTGCGTCAACTATCGAACATCGCCACAACCGTGGCGAGCGTGACGGGCGGCAAGCACCTATAATCGTGCGAATAATAATGACCATCGGAGACAAGTATGGCTTTGCCGGCCGTCCTGCAGCACCTTTCCTTGCCCGTCATCGGTTCGCCCTTGTTCATCGCCAGCGGGCCTTCACTGGTAATCGAGCAGTGCAAGGCGGGTATCGTCGGCGCTTTCCCGGCGTTGAATGCGCGCCCTGCCGAGCTACTGGACACCTGGCTCACGCAAATCCAGCAAGCGCTCGCTGACCACAAGGCAGCCCATCCCGGTGCCGTGATCGGCCCGATCGCCGTCAACCAGATCGTGCACCAGTCGAATGACCGCCTCGCGCATGACGTTGACGTCTGCGTGAAGCACCAGATTCCGGTCATCATTTCTTCGCTGCGCGCGCCGCCCAGGGAGATGCTGGACGCGATCCACAGTTATGGCGGCATCGTGCTGCATGATGTGATTTCGATCCGCCATGCACAAAAGGCTCTGGAGGCCGGCGTCGACGGCCTGATCCTGGTCGCGGCCGGCGCCGGCGGTCATGCGGGGGGCTTGTCCCCGTTCGCGCTGGTCGGCGAAGTGCGCAAGATATTCGACGGCCCGATCGCACTGTCCGGCTCGATCGCCTCCGGCGGCGCCATCCTCGCTGCGCAGGCGATGGGAGCGGACTTCGCCTACATCGGCTCGCGCTGGCTGGCCACGCAAGAAGCGAATACCAGCGAGGGCTATCGACAGGCGATCGTCGAATCGAGCGCCGCCGACATCGTGTACACCAACCTGTTCACCGGCGTGCACGGCAACTACCTGAAAAAGTCCATCGTGAAGGCCGGACTCGATCCGGACAACCTGCCGCAGGCCGACAAGACGGCGATGAATTTCTCGTCCGGCAGCGCCAAGGCATGGCGGGACATCTGGGGTGCCGGGCAGGGCGTCGGCCTGATTGAGGACGTGCCGACCGTGGCCGAAGTCGTGCAGCGACTGCGCAGCGAGTATGTGGCCGCGCGCGAGCGCGTGATGGCGACGGCCTACCCTCGGGGCTGACATCAAAAAGGCTTACGTCGTCGCCGAAGTCGAGATCCACGATCCCGACAGCTATCCGATTTACAGCGTGACGGTATTGCCGACGCTGGAAGCGCATGGCGGCAAGATACGGGCGCGCGGCGGCGTCCGCGAACAACTCGAGGGCGGCGATGAACTGCATCACAATGGCCTGCGTACCGTGATCCTCGAATTCCCGTCCGTGCAGCATGCGCGCGACTGGTATTTTTCGGACGGGTATACCCGCTCGCGCGCGATGCGCCAGCAGTGGTCAACCGGCCGCTTGTTCATCGTGGAAGGCGAGTAAGCCATACCGGTTGGCGGTCACCCTGATGATTCACGTGTGCAACGTATAATCCGCCGGTCGCGGTTCGCCCGCATTCACCGGAGAAAAGCAAAACATGGAAGCCCAGGAAGCACATGAAACCGCCGAGCATGAGCACGGCACCCCATTCAAGGCGCGCTCCGCATTGCAGATTTCCATCCTGGCGATGATCCTCGCCATTGCCAACCTCGGCGGCGACAATTCGACCAAGGAAGCGCAGGTCAACGACCAGGCGGCGTCCAACTTGTTCTCGTTCTATCAGGCGAAGAACGTACGCCAGACCCAGTACAAAATTGCGGCGGACGAACTCGAGCTGTCGCTGGTCCGTGATGACAAACTGAGCCCGGCCGCGCGCGAAAAAATCGAAAAGAAAATTGCGGACTACCGCAAGAACATCGAGCGCTACGAGTCCGAACCCGAAACCGGCGAAGGCAAGAAGGAATTGCTGGCCAAGGCCAAGGAAGCGCAAGAAGAGCGCGACCACCATCTGCGCAAGGATCCGTGGTTCGATTACGGCGCCAGCCTGCTGCAGATTGCCATCGTGCTGGCGTCGATCGCCATCGTCATCACCAGCAATGCCTTGCTGGCCAGCTCGCTGGTCGTCGGCGTGTTCGGCACACTGTCCGCATTAAACGGCTTTTTCCTGCTGATCTGACCATTGCCACTGGCGACCCGCTTGGCGGTCGCCACGGCATGCCTGACGGCCGGCGCTGCGGCACTGCAGCACCGGCCGTTTTCATTGGTGCGGATTTGCGCGCCCGCCTGCTTGTCCAATGCTTTGCCCACCGACTGAGGAGCAAACCATCATGGACACCGGCAAGGAACCCTTCCAGGTCAGCACACAAAGGCCGCGTCATCCGCAGGCAACGCCGCGCCTGCCTAATGAACACGATGAATCCGATGACAGTCAGGAAAGTCCGGTGCGCAGCAACATGCTGCAAGCTTTCAAGGACTTGATGGCGGGCCAGCAAGATACGGACATGCGCGAGCAACGCGGCGTCGAAGCAGTGGTGAAGGCGCACCTCGAGGCCTTGCAGCGACGTGCATCCGAACGCTGATGTCGTTTTCTGTCGCGCGGCGCTTCAGGCATTGACCAGCAAGTGCCGGTCAATGGTGGCAGCCCCCGCGCGCTGCAATTGGGTCACCGCCCAATGGGCAAGATGGATGTCGCCGAAATTCATGAAATTGCGATTTGCCGCCCTGGCCAGCGGTATGCCCTGCAACAGGCGCGGCACCTCGGCCAGCGGTATCGCCTGCCTTTCCATCAGCACGAATTTCAACAAGACCTTGATGCCATTCTGCGCATTACGCACTGGATCGGCTTCGAGGTAGGCGACACGCGAATACGCTTCCTTCAGCGCCTGCTTCACGTCCGTGAACGGTTTGCCGTGGCCCGGGATCACCAGCGCCGGCGACAGGTCGTCGATCATGTCGAGCGTCGCCCGGACCTCGCCGAAACCGCCATAGCCATCGAGGGCCGGGAACACCACGCCGAATCCCTTTTCCCACAGGGCGTCGGCCGAGATCAGGATGCGATGCTCGCGGCAATACAGCAGGTAGGAATACGGATGATGGCCGGGCGCATACAGCGCCTCCCATGCCATGCCACCCAGCCGGATGCGATCGCCGGGTTGCACCACGGCTTCGGCATGGAAAGGGTCGCAGCGCTGGCCACAGGCATCAAAGCTCAGCTTCATCCGATCCCAGTCCCTGAGCCGCGGAAACTCCGCAACCGGCACATGGGTGACCAGCCGCGGATAGTGCTGCTGCAAAATATGGTTGCCGCCGCAATGGTCGGAATGCAGGTGGGTGTTGTAAATCGCGTCCAGCGGGCGGTCTTTCAATACGTGCCTTACCAACTGCAGCGTCTGCTCGCCGTGCGTGCAGTAGCCGGTATCGACAATCACGGCACGCCCGGCCTCCTCGAACAGGATGTTGTTCGACGACAGCCAGCCGCGCTCGAGCACATGCATGCCCGGCGGCAGGATGGGCGTCGGGGTCGGCGCGGGTTCAGTCATCACGCTTCGGTTCATAGGCCAGGGAAATGCGGGCGAATTCCGCCAGCAATTCGGCGGTGCCGCCATTGAAAGTATGGAAGGCTGTCCCGGTACGCACCACCAGCCGCGGCGGCGACAGCCAGCCGGCATGCGGCACGCCGATCAGCTTGGCACTGCGCACGTCATCCCACAGCACTTGCCGGCTGACGACCCACGTCTGCACGATACCGCGATCGTCGATGGTCGTGGTCGAGCGCAGGAAGCCGACGAAGGACAGCGCCAGCAGCATCAGCGCTGTGGCCATCATCACGATCACGCCGGCACCCCAGGTCAGCAGCGGAAAGCGCAGCGCGAAGCTGACGCCGTAGGCACCCAAGCCGAACGTGAACAGCGTGGCGAGCAGCTTGAACCAGGGGCTGTAAGCCGGGCCGCTGATCGTGGCGAGGGGACGATAGCTCATGCGCGCATTCTGAGGCAAATGCCCGGCACGACGACGCCCATCGTCATTGCCCCGCGCGGCGCGCAAGGATTGCGATCCATACCTGCCGTTTCTTCGATTCCGGCGCAACACCCCAGTCGATGATCTCGTCTATCGTGCGCTGGCAGCCCTTGCACAGACCGCTCTGCTGATCGATCTGGCAAATGCCGGTACAGGGCGAGGGCATCGGTCCGGTGTGGGTCAGCGGATCGAAGCCATCAAAAGCATCCAGTGAAGCGGTCATCGTCTTTCTGAAAATACTGTCAGCGCATTCCGAGTCAGGCTGCAATCAAGCCTGGCTTGCGGCCATTTGCGAACGGCGTGTTGCGATCGCATTGCCGGCACGGCTGGCAGCCTTGCGGCCGAGGTGGTTCGAAATGAATTGGCCGGCATCGACCACCGCATCAAGATCGATGCCGGTGCGTATGCCCAGACCATGCAACAAGTACAGCACATCTTCGGTCGACACGTTGCCAGTCGCGCCTTTCGCATACGGACAGCCGCCAAGGCCGGCGACCGATGCATGGAAGATGGACACGCCGACCTCAAGTGCGGCGAGGATATTGGCCAGCGCCTGTCCGTACGTGTCATGGAAATGGCCGGCCAGCTGCGCGAGCGGGAATTCGCGCGATACGCGCTCGAACACTTGCATCACCCTGCCGGCCGTGCCGACGCCAATGGTATCGGCAATGTCGATCTCGTCACAGCCGAGGTCGCGCATGCGGCGCACGACATCGGCCACCGCGTCAGGCGCGACCTCGCCCTGATAGGGGCAGCCGAGCGAGCAACTGACGCTGCCGCGCAGGCGCAGGCCGTGCGCTTTGGCGGCAGCCGCCACGTCGGCAAAGCGGGCGATCGATTCCTCGATCGAGCAATTGATGTTCTTTTGCGAGAAGGCTTCCGACGCCGCGCCGAAGATCACGACCTCATCAGCCTTCGCCGCCAGCGCCGCCTCGAAGCCCTTCATGTTCGGCACCAGCGCCGAATAAATCACGCCGGGCCGGCGCTGAATCCGGCTCATCACTTCGGTCGAGGTCGCCATCTGCGGCACCCATTTGGGCGACACGAAGGATGCGGCCTCGATGTTCGGGAAACCGGCGGCCGTCAGCCGGTCGACCAGCTCGACCTTCACATCGGCCGGTATGGTTTCCTTCTCGTTCTGCAGCCCGTCGCGCGGGCCGACCTCGACCAGCTTCACGAATTCCGGATACGACATCACGCAGCCTCCGCAGCCAGTTCGAACGACAGCAATTGTGCGCCTTCGGCCACCTGGTCGCCGACGGCATACAGCAGCTCGGCCACCTTGCCATTGCCCGGCGCGCTGATCGTGTGTTCCATCTTCATCGCTTCCATGATCAGCAGCGGCACGCCCTTCTCGACCATCGCGCCGGGCTGCACCAGCAGCGCGACGATCTTGCCCGGCATCGGCGCCGTCAGGCGACCGCCTTCGGATTCGTGCTCGCCCGCATGCGCGATGCGATCATTCCAGTCCAGCTGCCAGTGACGGCCATCGACGAACACATGGAAGGCATCGCCGGTGCGCACCACATGACCGCACACGCGCTGGTCATCCAGCATCAGGCTCCATTGCTGATCCTTCGCCGCAAAGCCCTGCAGCAAGGCTTGCTCATCCCCCCGCTGCAGCAGCCAGCCATTGCGCTGATACGCCAGCGTGACCGCCACCTCGGTGTCGCCGTCGCTGAACGCCAGCGTGCGGCTGTAACCGCCGTGGCGGGCATTGGCGCGCCAGCCGTCATTCGCGGCCCACGGGTCCGCGCTTGCAGCGCTTGCAGCACTTGCCGCGCCCTGCGGCGCGACCGCGCCGGCCAGTTGCGCGACGGCCAGCGCCAGCGCCGGCATCGGCACGGCCGGCGACGGTGGGAACAGCGTGGCGTGATGGCGCTCGATCAGGCCGGTATCGAGGTCGGCCTTGGCAAAGGCATCGCCGCGCACCAGACGACCCAGGAAGGCGACGTTGGTCGCCGGGCCCACCACTTCACAAGCGGCCAGCGCCTGCGACAGCCGCGCCAGTGCCTGCGCACGGTCAGCGCCGCGCACGATGAGCTTGGCAATCATCGGGTCGTAATACGGCGAGATCGCATCGCCTTCGCGCACGCCGGCATCGATGCGCACGTCGCCATTCATGAACTCGACCGCGGCCGGCAGGCGCAGGTGCTGCAGCAGGCCGGTCGACGGCAGGAAGCCCTTCTCCGGGTTCTCCGCATAGATGCGCGCCTCGATCGCATGGCCGTGGATCTGCAATTCGTGCTGCAGCAGCGGCAGGCGCTCGCCGGACGCCACGCGCAATTGCCATTCGACGAGGTCGGTGCCGGTGATCATCTCCGTGACCGGGTGCTCGACCTGCAGGCGCGTGTTCATCTCCATGAAATAGAAACTGCCATCCTGGTTGGCGATGAACTCGACCGTGCCGGCGCCGACATAGCCGACCGCCTTCGCGGCCGCGACAGCGGCTTCGCCCATCGCGCGGCGGCGTTCTTCAGGCATGCCCGGCGCCGGCGCTTCTTCCAGCACTTTCTGGTGGCGGCGCTGCACCGAGCAATCGCGCTCGAACAGATACACGCAGTTGCCATGCGTATCGGCGAACACCTGAATCTCGATATGGCGCGGGCGGGTCAGGTATTTTTCGACCAGCACCTTGTCGTCGCCAAAGCTGGCCGCCGCTTCGCGCTTGCATGATGCGAGCGCGGCGACGAAGTCTTCGGACTTCTCGACAATGCGCATGCCCTTGCCGCCACCGCCGGCGCTGGCCTTCAGCAGCACCGGATATCCGATGCGATCGGCCTGCTGCTGCAGGAAGGCCGCATCCTGTTCATCACCGTGATAGCCGGGCACCAGCGGCACGCCGGCTTTTTCCATCAGCGCTTTCGCGGCCGACTTCGAGCCCATCGCGCTGATGGCCGACGACGGCGGGCCGATGAACACCAGCCCCGCCTCGGCGCAGGCCGCGGCGAAGGCTTCGTTCTCGGACAGGAAGCCATAGCCCGGATGCACCGCCTGCGCGCCGCTGGCCTTGGCGGCCGCGATGATGCGCTCGATGCGCAGGTAACTGTCCTTGGCCGGTGCCGGGCCGATCGCATGCGCTTCGTCGCACAGCGCGACATGCTTGGCATTAGCATCGGCATCCGAGTGCACGGCCACGGTACGCACGCCGAGGCGTCGCGCCGTGGCAGCGACACGGCAGGCAATTTCCCCGCGATTGGCAATCAGGATGGTGTCGAACATGTCTCGCTCCGATTTTTCGTTCTGTTTTAGTTCACCAACGATTTCACGACACGGGGTCCCGGCATCCGCCGGGACGACGGGGTGAGTCCGGTGGCCATGGCTATGTCATCCCGGCGCAGGCCGGGATCCGGCGACTGTTTCGACCACGGCCAAGGTTCGTTTTCCCAATAATTCGATATCGTCGTCCGTCATCACATACGGCGGCATCCAGTAGACGGTGCTGCCAATCGGCCGCAGCAGCAATTCCTGCGACAACGCTTCGGCAAAGAAACGGCGCGAGAAGCCCTCGGGCTGTTCCGGCACCACATCAAAGGCGGCGATCATGCCGCGCTGTCGTACATTCCTGACCTTCGGATGTGCGGCGATGGCCTGCAAGGCCTCGGCCATCTTTGCAGCGCGCGCGCGGTTGCCCTCGATCACGCGGTCTTCATCAAAGATCGCCAGCGTCGCCAGTGCGGCGCGACAGGCCAGCGGATTACCGGTATACGAATGCGAATGCAGGAAGCCGCGCGCGACCTCGCGATGGTAGAAGGCCTGATAGACGTCGTCGGTCGTCATCACCAGCGACAGCGGCAGGTAACCGCCACTGATGCCTTTCGACAGGCACAGGAAGTCTGGCCAGATGCCGGCCTGCTCGCACGCGAAGAAGCTGCCGGTGCGTCCGCAGCCGACCGCAATCTCGTCGGCGATCAGGTGCACGTTGAATTCATCGCACAGTGCGCGCAGCGCGGTCAGGTAGCGCGGCGCATACATCTGCATGCCGACTGCGCACTGCACCAGCGGCTCGACGATGACCGCCGCCAGATGCGTGGCGCGACGCTCGAACAGTTCGCGCATCGCCTGCAATGCAAGGTCGATGCGGGCCTCGGCCTGCGCCGCATCGTCGCCTGTGCCTGCATCAAGGGTCGACACGGCCGAAGCGGGCGATGCGACCACATGCGCACGGCGAACCATGCCGCCATAGGCTTCGGTAAAGAGAGGCACATCGGTGACGCCAAGCGCGCCGACAGTTTCACCGTGATAGCTGCCCGACAGGCAGGCGAATTCCTGCTTGTCGGCCTGGCCGTGGTTGCGCCAGTAGTGAAAGCTCATCTTCAGCGCGATCTCGACTGCCGATGCGCCATCGGACGCGAAGAAGCAATGGCCGAGCGCCTGCCCGGTGCGCGCCGCCAGCTGTTCGGACAGCTGCACCACCGGCTCGTGCGTGAAGCCGGCCAGCATCGCATGCTCGAGCTTGTCGAGCTGGTCTTTCAGCTCGGCGTTGATGCGCGGGTTCGCATGGCCGAACAGGTTCACCCACCAGGAACTGACCGCATCCAGATAGCGCTGCCCCTGATGGTCGTGCAGCCACACGCCCTTGCCATGGCTGAGGGCGACCAGCGGCAGCGTTTCATGGTGCTGCATCTGCGTGCACGGATGCCAGACACTGGCGAGGCTGCGCGCCACCCAGTCACTGGCCGTTTTCATGTCATTCATTGCTTTGCTTCGTTGCTCATGGCTATGCGGACGGTGCGCCTTACATTCGGAACACGCCGAACTTCGTTTCCGGGATCGGCGCATTCAATGCCGCCGACAGACCGAGCGCCAGCACGCGACGCGTGTCGGCAGGATCGATCACGCCGTCATCCCACAATCGCGCGCTGGCGTAGTACGGATGGCCTTGTGCCTCATACTGCTGGCGAATTGGCGCCTTGAAGGCCTCTTCTTCGTCGGCGCTCCAGCTGCCGCCCTTGCTTTCGATGCCGTCGCGCTTGACAGTGGCCAGCACGCTGGCTGCCTGTTCGCCGCCCATCACCGAGATGCGCGCATTGGGCCACATCCACAGCATGCGCGGCGAATACGCGCGGCCGCACATGCCGTAGTTGCCGGCGCCGAAGC